>CANJYE010000044.1 GCA_947479055.1 Erythrobacteraceae bacterium | reverse complement strand
TGCGATCGCGGGAAAAATGGCTTGATCCGGCGCATCTGCACCTCGCTCAGCATAAACAGATCGTCCACAAGCAGCACCTCCTGGTGCCACCATTGAATCAACCCTCAGCCCATCATGCAAGCAATTTAACAGGTCCTGACCCTAGCAAAACCAAGATGAGGAAGCCCCATCACGTTCCGCTATCGACGCAGGCCGTAGAGCTGTTTCAACAGGCACGCGCGCTGACCGGCGCATACCGCTATGTCTTCCCGTCTGTTCGCAGCACCGCCCGCCCGATGAGTGACAATACCATCAACGCAGGTCTGCGGCGGCTGGGATACACCACCGATGAAATGACGGCGCACGGGTTCCGAGCAATGGCGTCAACGCTGCTGAATGAAAGCGGGAAATGGTCGCCGGATGCAATTGAGCGCGCCCTTGCTCACGGCGATACCGACAAGGTACGCGCGGCCTATCATCGCGGAGCACACTGGCAAGAGCGGGTGGCGATGGCGCAATGGTGGAGCGATCACTTGGATGCTCTCCGCAAGGGAGCCGATGTTATCCAGCTTCCCAGCCGTGCAGCGCAGTGAGTACCGATTTACTCCGCTGGCGAACTTGGCTGAGATGAGCGGGTGCGTGTTCCGTCCGACCCACCAAGAGGATGGGCTTTCGCTGCAGCCACCAATGCTTCCGCCTGCGCTACTGAAAATGCACCTGTATGGGTCTCTGCTCGGACTGGTGCCTTTCCCCATTCGCGAATGGAGAGATGGGTCACTCGTCTGGCGCCATGTCATCGAGAGCGTTGGGCGCGACACCGGTCAGCAAGTGCTGATATGCGTTGCTTGAAAACACTTTGCGCACCGCCCATGCTTTACGCGGCAGGCCTTCAAATCCAGGAGGCGGTGCAATCTCACGTTCACTTATGAAGCCCGCTCCTAGCACGGAACGGATCCGGCCCCAGTCCTCGAAGAAATACTCCTGGAGAAGCGGAATAACCTTGTCCCGCATTACGCCGTCGACGTCTTCGCGCGTCTGGCATTCCATAAAAAACGCGTGGCCGATCCGGTGCTCTCGATCGAGAAGGTATTCAATGCGCTGGTTGATTGTGGCGAGCACTAGCGCCAAGTCGAGACCATCTATAACCGTTAGCAACTCGGGACGAGGGGCTAATTCCCGGAAACGAAACCGGCGCCTGAGCGCTGTGTCCAGCAAAGCAATCGACCGATCTGCAGTGTTCATAGTGCCAATCAAATGTAGGTTGGAGGGCACACTAAATTCGGTCTTTGAGTAGGGCAGCCGAACGGTAAGTGCATTGGGCATTCCCGCGCGCTTGTCAGGTTCCAGAAGCGTAATAAGTTCCCCAAAGACCTTTGAGATATTTGCTCTGTTGATCTCATCGATGATAAGCACATACGTCTCAGGACGTCCGTCCGTGGTATCTGTCCCTCCCCCGCTACCGATAATTTGCTCGAGACCGACCCAATCCACTGCCTGGCTATTGAGTTGGTAAGCAGATACCTGACTAAAGACCTTTCCGTAGATCAATTCTCGGGGAAGGCTTTCGCCATGCCAGAGCCACCGAACCGCTCGTCGGTGATTGTATTCTCCATTGGGGCCGGGGATGAATTGGTAAGGACCTGTGATCTCGCCTATCGCCCGGAACTTCCGGTTACCGTCAGAAATGACGACTAGTGAGCCGACCTCCATGTTTATACGGAATGCGTACATTTGCGACATGTTAGGGTCATTGTTGCTTGCTTCCGGGTGATCTTGTCGCCAGCGTTCTTTGATGCCCTCCCAGTCGTCAAACTCTGGATCAGACCAGTCGACTTCGCCGCCCCAGCCGAGAACTATGTAGCCGTTACGGATGGCATCCTGATAAATCGCGTCGTCTTCCGACGCCCAGCTGCGCCCCAGAGACATTTTGAATATCTTACGGCTTCGGTCGATGACTGGTTGATCCGAGCGCGCTGCGTCGTGGGATTAGGTGGATGTGGCAGTGAAAAATAGTCTGGCCGGCATCGGCTCCAGCGTTGATGCCGACATTGAACGCCGTCACCGAAGGGTCGCTCCCAACTATTAGGGCGCGCTGCTCCTCCATCAGTCTCTGCATTGCATTCCGCTCCGGCTGAAATAGGTCGAAGTAGTCTGAGACGTGACGCTTCGGGATGATCAAGGTGTGGTGTTCTGTGACCGGGAAGCCGTCTCGGAACGCGAGAGCCAACTCGTTTTCAGCAACGATCCGCTGCGGGGGAAGTTCACAGAATGCCCCCGTTCAGCTTCCAGCGAACATTGATGTCGATATGCCGCCAAAAATTGACGGGTCAGGGCATCCACTTCCCCGCCATTTTCCAAATGCTTCGCCAATGGCTCAAAATGGCCGACGCGCGCATCCTCCAGATATCTTCTGGGCAGCTTCGAGATATCAAGCGGCATAGTTTCTGGCCCTTGGCTGCCCACGGTGTATCCGGGCATCCGGCATAATGCTTACAGCGGAATGGAACAACGCGCTGGGGGCAGTGCAGAGGCAAATCTACGCGGATTGCCCCCGCTCAACTTCATATCGTGTGCCTGCTAATTCGCCTGCAACCGCAATGGATGGGGGCTTTATCGGGGGCCTTTCCGAAATTTCATTCGCCAAAAATGCTGAAAATCGGCCATTATTCAACCACTTTTGGCTTCCCGCTACCCGCTCCATGCCAGACAAACGCCTGTTTTATAATAATATTTACCAAAAAACGCTTGGCGACCTGGCCGCCGGGCGCGGTTAGGTGGAGCCTGGCTCGTATTGCTTCAGCTGCTCCGGCAGTTCGAAGCTGTAATACAGGTCCTGCCGGTCGCGGCGGGGGCGCAGGAAGAAGGCGTTGTCCTTGACATAGGCCCCCGCGACATTGCGCAGCCAGCTGGGCTTTTCCGGTTCCTGCCAGCATTCGTCCCACACCGTCATGCGGCGGACGATCTTCCACACGCCGCCGCGGCGTTCGAACCGGTCAAGATATCGGGCCTGAATGAATTCGAACAGGCCTTCGCCTTCCTTCTCCGCTTCCCAGAAATGATAGGCATCGACGTAGGTTTCGGTCTGGCAGGTGTCCTTGTCGAGGAAATTGAATGATATGTTCTGGATGCAATGGCGCGATTGGGTGACGTCCCATTTTTCCAGCGTATCGACGCAGTTCATGTGATCGCCGCTGACGACGCCGCGATAATCGGTGCCGCCGGGATGGAAGCTGGAGGCCTGCATCTGCGCGTCGGCGCGGTCGGCCGCGCGGGCCATGTTATTGAGCACTTCGCGGATTTCCTCTCGCGATTTGAGCCCGTCGAGTTCCTCGCGGATAGCTTTGAGTTCCTGCGCGACGTCGGCATCCATTCCTGTTCTCCCTTTGTGTTGGATGCAATATCCTACAACCCGTCGCGCAGGCCAAGCGGAAAGGCTTGGCTAAAACGACAATGCGTCAATCGCTGCCTGGAGAATGACCGAGGCTGCGGCCGAATCGATCCTTTCGGCCCGTTTGGCCCGGCTGAGGTCATATTCGATCAGCCCGCGTTCGGCGCTGGCGGTGGACCAGCGTTCGTCCCACAGCAGGATCGGCAGGCCCAGCACCGACAAATTTCGGGCAAAGGCGCGGGCGGCCTGTGCGCGCGGGCCTTCGCTGCCGTCCATGTTGAGCGGCAGGCCGATGACGATGCCTTTGACCGCGCGTTCCGCCACCAGTGCTTCCAGTGCAGCCTTGTCGCGCGAGAATTTGCCGCGCGGGAGGGTCTTGGCGGGGGAGGCAAAGCGCCAGCCGGCATCGCAGAAGGCAGTGCCGATGGTCTTGGTGCCGGGGTCCAGCCCCATCAGCACGCCGCCGCCGGGCATGGCCTCGCGCAGTTCGGGCGCGGAAGTGGTGATCAGCGCTGGGTCTGCCACGCCGCCACTCTCTGCGCGACATCGGCCTGCACGTTCCGCCAGAACATCGGGATGTCATAGACGTGATAATTGTTACCTGGCAGTACATAGGGGCCAAGCTCGGGCGGTGCGCCGATCAGCAGCAACCCGCGCCGGTCGCAGCGCGCCGGGATGCCGCCGGGCACCAGTTCGCCCGCCGCCATGTCTTCGTCCGGCTTGAGCGTGCCGAGATTGGCCGAAGCGGGTGCCGCGCCGGGTGCGCCGCCGGTCAGCGGATTGGTGCACAGGATCGCGCTGCCCTTGCGCGGCTTGCCATCGAGGCCGGTCGATGTGTCATAGAGCCGGATCATCTCGGAAGGATCGGCCGGTTCAGCATAGCTCGACCAGCTCATGATGCAGGCGGCCTGGTGGGGCTTCGTGCAGGCAGGCAGGCCGAGTGCGGGCAGATCATGCGCCAGCGAGATCGGCCAGCCGATCACATAGGCGGCGGCAATGCGCGACTGGAGCGGGGTTCCCGCTATCTTTTCGCGCAGCAGTCGGATGAGGTGGAGCGCGCCCTGGCTGTGCCCGGCCAGCACGATCGGCTCGGACGGGTCGGTCTTGGCAAGGAAGGCGTCGAAAGCCTGTGCGACGTCGCCATAGGCAAGGTCTGTCGCGCGGGTGGCTTCGCGCTGGTGGACCAGCATCGCCCCCAGCGTGGCCTGGCGATAGCGCGGCGCCCAGATTTCCGCCGCGCTGGCAAAGGGGCTGGCCATGCCGCGCAGGAACAGCCGGGCGCGTTTGCGCGATTCGGCATCGTCGATCGGCGCGTTCCATTGCGCCCGCTCAAGGTAGCTGGTCGGGTGGATGAAGAACACGGCGAAGCGGGGCGGGGCAGTGGCGGGCTTGCCGCCTGCCGGTTGCCAGCGGGAAGGATCCTGGCCGCTCATGCCGGGCCGCGAATACCACAAGGCCGGGTCGGCATAGGCGTTGGCCTTCAGCGGCGCGGGCTCGGCAAAAGGGGTGTCGGGCACGAAGGCGAGGCGGGTGAGGTCGGCCGACCACAGTCGCAGCACCACCAGCGCGGCGATGACCAGCACGGTCAGACCGGCTACGAGATAGAGGAACTTGCGGGCCATGGCGGCGCTTCAGCCTCCCTTGTGGTTCGATGCGGGCGCGGCGGGACGGGGCACAAGCGCCGGGCGCAGGGTGCGCCATGCGCGGTCGGGCCGGAACGAGCCGAACCAGCTCAGCGGATTGAGGGTTGCGCTACCGTCGAGCGAGAAGGTGATGAATTCCGCCCGTCCGCCGATGTTTTCCAGCGGCACCGGCCCTCCCAGCCCGACACTGGAATAATCCCGGCTGTCGGCCGAATGATCACGATTGTCGCCCATCACGAAGACATGGTCGGGCGGAACGGTGATTTCGGCCATGTCGTCGAGCGGCTGGCGCATGTGATCGACGATCAGATAGGTCGCACCATTCGGTAGGGTCTCGCGAAAGGTCGGCAGTTCGCAATATTCCCGGCCCGAGGGCATCCGCACCCTCAGCCCGGGGAAAGTCGCCTCGTCGCAGGGGGAATTGGCATCAACCGGGATGCGCACCGGCAGTTCAACGGCCTGCGGCACGGGCTTGCCGTTGAGAATCACCTGGCCGCCGATCAGCGCGATCCTGTCGCCGGGCAGGGCGATCACCCGTTTGATGTAATCCTCGTCCATTCCGGGCGGCACGGGGATGACGATATCGCCATATTCCGGCGTGCGGCCGGCGATCCGACCGCTGAAGCGCGGCAGGATGTGGAAGGAGGCGGAGACCCAGCTCCAGCCATAGGGATATTTGCTCACCACCAGCCGGTCGCCGACCAGCAGGTTGGGCACCATCGATTGCGAAGGGATGTAGAACGGCTTGGCCACGAAGGTGTGGAACGCCAGCACCGCCAGCAGCATCAGCGCCAGCCCGCGCAGTTCGGCCAGCCAGTCGAAGCCTTCGGGCTTGTCCGCTTCGCGCCGCAGCGTCTGGTGGGTGCTGGCGGTGTCCTCGATCACGGGCGATTCGGCCTCGGGGTCCATGCTCACAGCGGCCTTGCCTCGATCACGATGAAGGCCTGCGCCCAGGGATGATCGTCGGTCAGCGTCAGATGGATGATCGCTTCATGGCCATCGGGAGTGATCTGCGCCAGCCGCTCCGCTGCGCCGCCGGTGAGGGCAAGCGTCGGCGCGCCGGAGCGGGCATTGACCACGCCGATGTCCTTCATGAACACCCCGGCCTTGAAACCGGTCCCGACCGCCTTGGAAAACGCCTCCTTGGCGGCAAAGCGCTTGGCGAAGGTGCCGGCGCGAGTGAACGGCCGCCGCGCCGCCCGCGCCCGCTCCACCTCTGTGAAGACGCGCAGCTCGAACCGCTCGCCAAAGCGGTCGAGCGAGGCCTGGATGCGCTCGATGTTGCAGAGATCGGAGCCGATGGCGATGATCATAATCCGTCGCCCTTCAGCCGCGCCCGCCGAACCAATGCCCAGATCGCCCAGGCGGCCAGCTGTAAGGCGGCGAGGATCGCGATCATATGGATCAGTGGCATGGGAGGGCTGGAGGTCCGCCCCGCCGCAGCTTCGCGGATGCCGACGACCAGGGTCGCCCCGACCGTTGCCCAGAACAGCAGCTTGCAACCGAGCGCCAGCCACAGCAGGCGCCGTTCGAGCGGGCTGGCGGTGCTGCTCACCGGGCCGCGTCCATCAGGTCGCGCATTCGCCGGATTGCCGCTTCCAGCCCTGTGAACACTGCCTCGCCGATCAGGTAATGGCCGATGTTGAGTTCAGCCAGCTGCGGGATCGCGGCGATGGCCTGAACGTTGTCATATGTAAGACCGTGGCCGGCATGCGGTTCGATGCCGTTCTTCGCTGCCAGCGCGGCCATATCGGCGATTCGCCGCAGTTCGACCGTGCGGCTCTCGCCGCTGGCGTGGGCATAGTCGCCGGTGTGGAATTCCACCACTGGCACGCCAAGCTTGATGGCGGCGTCGAGCTGGCGAATTTCAGGGGCGATGAACAGGCTGACGCGGATGCCGGCGTCGGCCAGACGGTGGACGATCGGCTGGAGCCGGTTGTGCTGGCCCGCAGCGTCGAGCCCGCCCTCGGTGGTGCGCTCCTCGCGTTTTTCGGGGACGATGCAGGCGGCATGCGGGCGGTGGCGCAGCGCGATTTCCAGCATCTCTTCGGTCGCCGCCATCTCGAGGTTGAGCGGCAGGTCGGTCGCCGCCAGGATCCGGTCAAGGTCATCGTCGCGGATATGGCGCCGGTCCTCGCGCAAATGGGCGGTGATGCCGTCGCCACCCGCTGCCCTGACGATTGCCGCAGCACGAACCGGATCGGGATGATCCCCTCCGCGCGCGTTGCGGATGGTTGCGACGTGGTCGATGTTCACGCCCAACCGCAAGAAATCGGGTATTTTCCCGCCGCTCATCCGCCAATCCTTTCGGGCTTGGCCCGGCTGCCGGGCTTGGTCGCAGGAATCGCAGCCAGTTCGGGCGGAACCTCGTCCGGCGCATAGGTCGGGAAAGCAAACGAGACGAGCGCATGGAAGGGAAGGTCGAAGCTGGCTTCCCCCCCGGTCCGGTCGACCAGCGCGGCCAGCGCGATCACTTCGCCGCCTGCTTCTTCCACAGCCTTGATCGCCTCGCGCGAGGAAAGGCCGGTGGTGACGACGTCTTCAACCAGCAGCAGCTTCTCGCCGGGTTCAACCGTGAAGCCCCGGCGCAGTTCGAACGTGCCGGTGGGCCGTTCGACGAAGATCGCCTCGCGGCCCAGCGCGCGGCCCATTTCGTGGCCGAAGATGATTCCGCCCATCGCCGGGGAGACCACCTTCTGGATCTGCTGGCGCAATTCGCGCGGCATCCGGGCGACCAGCGCAGCGGCGAGGCGGCTGGCGCGCATCGGATCGGCCAGCACGCGGGCGCATTGCAGGTAATGCGCGCTGTGGCGCCCTGAGGAGAGCAGGAAGTGGCCTTCCAGAAGCGCCTCGCTGGCGCGGAACTCGGCGAGAACCTCGTCGTCGGTCATGTCTATTGCAAATGCCTCTCAATGGTCATGATGGGCCAGGCAGGGGGCGGCCCCGGTGCCTGTTGAAGTGCCTGTCGAAAATTATCCTAGAAGCGCTTGAGGCAGGGGGCAAGCGCGCGTATAGGGCGCGCCATCTGCGCCCTTCGTGGCGCGTCCCCGGGGGCTGCTTGGCTCGTTTTGAAAGCGGAAAGCGTAGGACTGATGGATTTCGGCGATACTGGTCGCACTCTGGCCAACACATTGAAAACTGCTGCCTATTTTGTGGCGCTGGCAGCAATTCCACAAGCCGTTCTGGCGCAGGACGCAGCCGCTCCGGCCGCTGCCGCCGCTCCGGCCGCAGCCTATGTGCGCATGGCACCGACGCCGGGCAAGGGCATGCCGGTCGATGGTGGATGGACGTTCCAGGATCAGTATTCGCCGCTCGGCGAGCGCGCGCTGTGGATGCACGATGCAATCCTGATGCCCGTCATCACGGCGATCAGCCTGCTGGTTCTCGTCCTGCTGCTGTGGGTCGTGGTCCGCTACAACCGCCGGGCCAATCCGGTGCCGTCGAAGACCAGCCACAACACGGTCATCGAGGTTGTCTGGACGCTGGTCCCGGTGCTGATACTGGTCGGGATCGCGATCCCCTCGATCGACCTGCTGGCGAAGCAGTTCAAGCCTGCGCCGAAGGATGCGCTAACCGTCAAGATCACCGGCTACCAGTGGTATTGGGGTTATCAGTATCCCGATAATGGCGGGGTCGAAGTGATCTCGAAGATGCTGAACATCCCCGGCCAGCCCGAGATCAACCCCGGTGTCCGCATGGACGGCAGCGACCCGAGCGATGGCCCGACCCATCTCGAAGCCGATAACCGCCTGGTCCTGCCGGTGGGTGAAACGATCCGCCTGCAGATCACCGCTTCGGACGTGATCCACTCCTTCGCGGTGCCGTCGCTGTGGTTCAAGCTTGATGCCGTTCCCGGCCGCCTGAACGAAAAGACGCTCTTCATCGAGAAGCCGGGCGTCTATTACGGCCAGTGCTCGGAACTGTGCGGCGCCAGGCACGCCTATATGCCGATCGCGATTGAGGCGCTGCCGCGTGACAAGTTCAACGCCTGGCTGGTTGCCCAGGGCGGTGAAGTGGGCGGCAAGGCCAAGCCTGCTGCTGCCGCTCCGGCCGCTGATGCTTCGGCTCCCGCTGCTGCCGCCCCGGCTGCTGCCGCGCCCGCCGACGAGGCTGCCGCGCCCGCCGCGCCCGCCGCCTGACGACACAATAGACGCAGAAGGTCCCAAGACTCATGGCTACCACCGCCGACACCTTCCAGGCACATGACGATGCCCATCACCACGATCACGATCATGATCACAAGCCGAGCTTCTTCGCTCGGTGGTTCATGTCGACCAACCACAAGGATATCGGCACTCTCTACCTGATCTTCGCGATTTTCGCGGGCGTCATCGGTGGCGGTATCTCGGGCATCATGCGGGCCGAGCTGGCCGAGCCGGGCATCCAGATCCTCGGCTGGTGGGCCAATTTCCTCAACGGCCACGATGTCAGCTTCGACGAGACGCTGCACCTGTGGAACGTGCTGATCACCGCCCACGGCCTGATCATGGTGTTCTTCATGGTCATGCCGGCTGTCATCGGCGGTTTCGGCAACTGGTTCGTGCCGCTGATGATCGGCGCGCCGGACATGGCGTTCCCGCGGATGAACAACATTTCCTTCTGGCTGACCGTGGCCGGGTTCTGCTCGCTGCTGATCTCGTCCTTCATGCCGGGCGGCACCGGGCAGGGCGCGGGCACCGGCTGGACAGTCTATGCACCGCTGGCGACCTCGGGTTCGCCCGGCGCGGCGGTGGACTTTGCGATCTTCTCGCTCCACCTTGCCGGGGCGGCCTCGATCATGGGCGCGATCAACTTCATCACCACCATCTTCAACATGCGCGCGCCGGGCATGACCCTGCACAAGATGCCGCTGTTCGTGTGGTCGGTGCTGGTCACGGCCTTCCTGCTGCTGCTCGCCCTGCCGGTTCTCGCCGCCGCGATCACCATGCTGCTGACCGACCGCAACTTCGGCACGACCTTCTACGATCCAGCCGGTGGCGGTGACCCGGTCCTGTACCAGCACCTGTTCTGGTTCTTCGGCCACCCCGAGGTCTACATCATGATCCTGCCGGCCTTCGGCATCATCAGCCAGATCGTTTCGACCTTCTCGAAGAAGCCGGTGTTCGGCTATCTCGGCATGGCCTACGCGATGGTCGCGATCGGTGTCGTCGGCTTCATCGTGTGGGCGCACCACATGTATACGACCGGCCTCGACGTGAACACCAAGATGTACTTCACCGCCGCGACCATGGTCATCGCCGTGCCGACGGGCGTGAAGATCTTCAGCTGGATCGCGACGATGTGGGGCGGCAGCGTGGAGTTCAAGAGCCCGATGGTCTGGGCGCTGGGCTTCATCTTCCTGTTCACTGTCGGTGGCGTGACCGGCGTGGTGCTGTCCAACGGCGGCGTCGATGACAATCTGCACGACACCTATTACGTGGTGGCGCATTTCCACTATGTGCTCTCTCTTGGTGCGGTGACGGGCCTGTTCGCTGGCTTCTACTACTGGTTCCCGAAGATGAGCGGGCGGATGCATTCCGAACTGCTCGCCCATATCCACTTCTGGATCTTCTTCGTTGGCGTGAACATGGTGTTCTTCCCGCAGCACTTCCTCGGTCTGCAGGGGATGCCGCGCCGCTATCCCGACTATGCCGATGCTTTTGCCCACTGGAACGCGGTTTCCTCGCTGGGTTATCAGATAACGGCAGTGTCGATCGGCGTGTGGTTCATCAACATCATCTACGCTTTCACCATGGGCAAGAAGGCGGAAGGTAACTACTGGGGCGAAGGCGCGACGACGCTGGAATGGACCCTGTCCAGCCCGCCGCCGTTCCACCAGTTCGAAACCCTGCCGGTGATCGAAGACGCGGGTCACCATTGATGAACCTGTTCACCCTCCCGCTTGCGGGAGGGTGCTGTTCAAAATTCCCGCTCCCGCCCCCTCGAATCACCAGGGCGGGAGGGGATTTGCCTTGAGATGACCCAGACACCATCCCTCCACCTTCCGGCCGACTGGCGTGATTTCTTCGCGCTGACCAAGCCGCGCGTGATGAGCCTGGTGATCTTCACCGGGCTGTGCGGTCTGATCGCGGCTCCCGGCCATATCCACCCGGTGCTGGGCTTTACCGCGATCTTCTGCATCGCGCTGGGCGCGGGCGGAGCCGCCGCACTCAACCAATGGTGGGAAGCCGATCTCGACGCGGGGATGAAGCGGACCGCGCAACGGCCCATTCCGACCGGGCGAATGAGCCTGACCAGCGCGCGCGATTTCGGCGTCGGCCTGTCCGCCGCCTCAGTGCTGGTCATGGGGCTGGCCGTGAACGTGCTGGCGGCGCTGATCCTGGCGATCTCGATCGTCTATTACGTTGTGGTCTACACCATCTGGCTCAAGCCTCGCACGCCGCAGAACATCGTCATCGGCGGCGGGGCGGGGGCCTTTCCGCCGATGATCGGCTGGATCGCGGTGACCGGCGACATCACACTGATGCCGGTGCTGCTGTTTCTCATCATCTTCTTCTGGACCCCGCCGCATTTCTGGGCGCTGGCGCTGTTCGTCCAGTCGGATTATGCCAAGGTCGGCATTCCGATGCTGCCGGTGGTGGCGGGTGAGGCTGCGACCCGGCGCCAGATCCTGGCCTACAGCGTGATTCTCCTGCCGCTGTCGCTGACGCCATGGTGGATTGGCGGGGTCGGGCAGATCTACGGCTATGCTGCCGCGGGGCTTTCACTGCTGTTCCTGCTGCTGGCGCTGCCGGTGTCGCTGCGTCGTTCAGCCGGGGACGAGGACAGGATGAAGCCGGAAAAGCGGCTGTTCGCCTATAGCGTGCTTTATCTCTTCGCGCTGTTCGCGGCGTTGGTTGCGGACCGGCTGCTTTCGGGGCAAGGTGCGATCTCATGAGGAATCCGGCATGACTGGCCAGTTCGAACCCGATGACGAATACCGCCGCCGCCAGCGTTCGCGCAATATCGTGGTCGGCCTGATCCTGACCGGATTTGCGGTGCTGTTCTTCGCGATCACCATCGCCAAGATGGGCCAGCACTGATGACCGCCGCGCTGAATGGGCAGACCCTGCACCGGAAGAATCGGCGCGTCGCCATGATGGTGTTGTCTGTCGCCGCCGCGATGCTCGCGCTCGGCTATGCCTCGGTCCCGCTCTACCGGATGTTCTGCGAGGCGACCGGCTTTGGCGGAACCACCCAGCGGGTGAGCGAAGCGCAGGCCGCCACGGTCAGGAGCGTGGGCAAAACTATCTCGATCCGGTTCGACGGCAATGTGGACAACACAATGCCGTGGAAATTCCGGCCCGAGCACACCACCGACACCGTCTCGATCGGCGCGCGCGACATGGCGGTGTTCATCGCCCGCAACGAATCGGCCGAACCCGTCACCGGCACTGCCACTTTCAATGTCGAGCCGGAACAGGCTGGCAAGTATTTCAACAAGATACAGTGCTTCTGCTTCACCGAGCAGACGCTCCGGCCCGGGCAGGAAGTACGCATGCCGGTGATCTACTACGTCGATCCGGCGATCTTGCAGGATGAGAACGCCAGGGATATCGAGCAGATCACGCTCAGTTATACTTTGCACCGTGTGAAGAGCGAAGGCTCCTAACCACTGGACCGATAGGAAAGCTGGCATTAAGGGGCGCTGCAAAGGAACGCGCGCTGCTTGCCGCACAGACAGGAAGCAAGGTAACATGTCCGGTACGAAGAACCACGATTATCATATCCTTCCGCCCGATCCCTGGCCGTTCATTGGTGCCTTCTCGGCGCTGACGCTGACCACCGGCGGGGCAATGACCATGCATGGCATGGCCTTCGGTAAATACGTCCTGCTCGTTGGTGCTCTGGCCGTGCTGACCACGTTCTTCTCGTGGTTCTCGAACATCGTGAAGGAAGCGCATGCGGGCGATCACTCGCCGGTGGTGCAGCTGCACCTGCGCTACGGCATGATCCTGTTTATCGCTTCGGAAGTGATGTTCTTCGTCGGCTGGTTCTGGGCGTTCTTCGATTTCGCGCTGTTCCCTTCGACCCTGTCGGACGTCACCGGCGGCCAGTTCCCGAACAAGGCGATCGAGGCGGTGATGAACCCCTTCGACCTGCCGCTGCTCAACACGCTGATCCTGCTGTGCTCGGGCACCACGGTCACCTGGGCGCATCACGCGCTGATTCATGGCGATCGTGACGGCCTGAAGAAGGGCCTGTGGGCGACCATCACGCTGGGCGTGCTGTTCACCTCGATCCAGGCCTATGAATACGCCCATGCCCCGTTCGGTTTCGGCGGCAGCCCTTACAGCTCGGCCTTCTACATGGCGACCGGGTTCCACGGCATGCACGTGCTGATCGGCACGATCTTCCTGTGCGTCTGCCAGCGCCGCGCCTATGCCGGACACTTCACCCCGCGCCAGCACTTCGGTTTCGAAGCGGCTGCGTGGTACTGGCACTTCGTCGACGTGGTGTGGCTGTTCCTGTTCGTGGCAGTCTACGTCTGGGGCGGCTGGGGCTACGCGACCCACTGATGACTTCGGACAATCCGGAACAGAAGGGGCAGCCCGGCTTGGCCGAGGCTGCCCTTTTCGGTCTCTGCCCTGCCTGCGGGGCAAAAACCCTGTTTGCCGGTGCCACCCGCTTCGCAGCCGCTTGCAGGGCCTGCGGGCTGGATTACGGTAAGTTCAACGTGGGCGACGGGCCGGCCGCCTTCCTGACACTGATCATCGGCGCGGTGATTACCGGTCTGGCGCTGTGGCTGGAAATTGCGGCCCATCCGCCGTTCTGGGTCCACATCATCCTGTGGGTGCCGCTGACCGCCGCCGCCGTGGTGTTCGGCCTGCGAATCGCCAAGGCGGCGCTGCTCCATGCCGAAGTCACCCGCGACGCGCGTGAGGCGGGCAGGGACGATCTGTGAGGATTTCAGAATGATCCGCCGCATTCCTATCTTTGCGACACTGGTGGTGCTGGTGGCGGTCGGGATCATGATCCGGCTGGGGTTCTGGCAGATCGACCGGTTGCACCAGAAGGAGGCGCTGATCGCTCGCTATCACGCTGCGCAGGCGGATCAGGGTTTCAGCGCCATATGGCCGGACCTGCCGGAAGCCGCATACATGCGGGTGCAGGAATATTGCCGCAAGACTAGCCGCTGGTCAGCTGTGTCTGGCCGCAATGCGCAGGGCGAGGCTGGCTGGGCGCATGTGGTGCGATGCGAAATCGGAGGCCCATGGCCCGACACTCCTCCGGACATGCGAACGACCGATAATGTCATCCGGCCTGCCGACGTGGTGATCGGCTGGTCCCGCTCACCACATGAGATCCAATGGAAGGGCGGCGTGTTGGCGGGGACCGTGGTGCCTAGCGGTGATCTCGGCTTCCACATCGTTGCCGATCCCCCGCTTGCCGGACTTCAGGCCAACGCCAAGCCCGATCCCAATGACATCCCCAACAACCATTTCGCCTATGCGGTGCAGTGGTTCCTGTTCGCCGCGAGCGCGCTGGTGATCTACGCGATCGCGCTGCGCAAGCGGCTGCGCGGGGGGGGTGATCGTCCTCCCTCCCTGTGCCGGGGAGGATTGCCAGCGCCGCGCCACCCCGCTAACCGCGCGCACATGGAATACATCTCCACCCGCGGCAGCGCACCGGCGCTCGATTTCGAGAATGTGACGCTGGCTGGCCTCGCCAGCGATGGCGGGCTCTATCTGCCGCGTGAATGGCCGCGCTTCAGTGCAGCGGAGATCGCCGGGCTGGCGGGACTCCCTTATGCCGAACTCGCGGCGCGGGTGATGCAGCCCTTTGTCGGCAACAGCCTGACCCCGGAAAAGCTGCTGGAACTCTGCGAGCGGGCCTATGGCCGGTTTTCCCACGAGGCGGTGACGCCGCTGGTCCAGCTGGACCAGCGGCATTGGCTGCTGGAACTGTTCCACGGCCCGACGCTGGCGTTCAAGGACGTGGCGTTGCAATTGCTCGGCCTGCTGTTCGAGGAATTCCTCTCCCGCCGCGATGACCGGCTGACGATTGTCGGCGCGACTTCGGGTGATACTGGCTCGGCCGCGATCGATGCCGTGGCCGGGCGTGCGGGCATCGACATCTTCATGCTTCACCCGCGCGGCCGGGTCAGCGATGTGCAGCGCCGCCAGATGACCACGGTGCTTGCGCCCAATGTCCATAACATCGCCATCGAAGGCAGCTTCGACGATGCGCAGGCCATGGTGAAGCGGATGTTCAACGACAGCGCCATGACCGGGCGGTTCAACATCGGCGCGGTCAATTCGATCAACTGGGCGCGGCTGATGGCGCAGGTGGTCTATTATTTCGCGGTGGGCGTGCAACTGGGCGCGCCGCACCGCAGAATCGCCTTCAGCGTGCCGACCGGCAATTTCGGCGATGTCTTCGCCGGCTATGTCGCACAGAAGATGGGCCTGCCGGTGGAGCGGCTGATCGTGGCGACCAACGTCAACGATATCCTCCACCGCGCACTGTCGGATGGCGATTATTCGCAAGGTGCGGTAACGCCCACTGCCGCGCCTTCGATGGATATCCAGGTCAGCTCCAATTTCGAACGGCTGCTGTTCGATGCCGGCGGGCGCGATGGCGCGGCGATGGCGGCGCAGATGCACGGTTTCGAAGTGACCAAGGCAATGCGCCTGACCAATGCCCAGCGTCAAAGCGCGGCGGCGATCTTCTCCAGCGCCCGCGCCGATGCCGCCGCGATGAGCGCGGCGATGCGCTGGGCCAGCGACCAATGCGGCGAAGTGATCGACCCGCACACCGCGATCGGCCTTCATGCCGCGCGTGCCAGCGGCATCGCTGCCGACGTGCCGGTGGTGACGCTGGCCACCGCCCATCCGGCCAAGTTCCCCGATGCGGTCGAGGCTGCGACCGGCGTCCACCCCGCACTTCCCGCGCGGGTCGGCGATCTGTTCGAACGGGAAGAACGCTATGCCGAACTGCCGGGCGATTATGATGCGATTGCCGCCTATGTCGCGCAGCACGCAACCCCCAGCGCGTAAGCGCGGCTGATGGCCGAACTGGCGCATCAGCCCCTGATCCTGGCCGGGGAAGGCTGGACCGATTACGGCCTGGTCGACAGCGGCCATGGCCGCAAGCTGGAACGCTATGGCGCCTACCGCTTCGTCCGTCCGGAACCGCAGGCGATGTGGACCCCGCGGCTGCCGCAATGGGATGCGCATGGCGAATTTGTCCCCGGTTCGGACGAGGATGGAGGCGGGCGCTGGATGTTCGACCAGCCGGTCCCGCGCGAGGGTTGGCCGCTGGGGTGGGGCGATGTGCGTTTTACGGCACAATGCACCCCGTTCCGGCACCTTGGCTTCTTTCCCGATATGGCCCCGGTGTGGGACTGGATGGGCGGGCAACTCGCGGGCCGGGCCGATGCCAATACCCTCAACCTGTTCGGCTATACAGGCGTCGGCACGCTGGCGCTGTCGCGATACGGCCCGGTGGCGCATGTCGACGCCTCCAAGAAATCCGTCGCCCAGGCGCGCGAGAATGCCGCGCTGGCGGGCATGGCCGCCCGGCCGATCCGCTGGCTGGTGGACGACGCCGGAAAATTCACCGCGCGCGAAGTGCGGCGCGGGCGGCGCTATGACGGGATCATCCTCGATCCGCCTAAGTTCGGGCGCGGGCCGGAAGGCGAGGTGTGGCGGCTGGAGGACGGGCTGCCCGGGCTGATCGGCGATTGCCGCGCACTGCTCGATGGCGACAGCCGCTTCCTGTTCCTCACCGTCTATGCGGTGCGGATGTCCAGCCTCGCGCTGGGCGGATTGCTGGCCGAACATTTCGCCGGAATGCCCGGCATGATCGAGCATGGCGACCTGGCCGTGCGCGAGGACGGCCTTGATGGGCGCCTTTTGCCGACCGCGATCTTCGCGCGGTGGAGCAATCCGGAGTAGAGCGTAGGCATGACCGATTCGCTCCTCCTCGAATTCGCCGATCTCGAAAGTGATGTCCTCACCGGCATCTATTCGGAAGAAACCGGCAAACCCCAGCCGCTGCGCATCTCGATCGGCGTGCGGCTGAAGGCGGTGGAGCATTACGCGCCCGACACCCCGCTCAGCGCCAGCAAGAACTATATGGACCTCAAATTCGCCGCGACCCGCGCGCTGCCGACGGATGTTCATTTCAAGCTGATCGAATCGGTGGCCGACCATATCTGCGAAACGCTGTTTCTGCAGGATGCCCGGGTGGAGGCGGTGACGGTCAAGATCGTCAAGCTGGCAATTGCCGAAGCCAACGAAAAGATCGGGATCACGCTCCACCGGGAACGGCGCTGAGCCATGGCCAGCGCGGTGGTGCGGATCGATGATTTGCCCGCGAGTGCGCTGGAAGCCGCAGCACAATTCCACGCGGAGCATCTGCCGCAAGTGCGGATGGCCATCGAACAGGCTGATTCGTTGGTGATTGTCATGCCCTTCGCAGGGCGGGCCCATGCCGGCTGGAGCCGCGCGCTGGTGCAGGATCTAGCCCGCGCCCATGCGCCCCGCCGGGTCAATCTGGTGGCGGGCGAAGATGCCCGCGCGATTGGGGCCGCGATCGCCTGGCTGGAGCGCTCTCCCGGCGTGACCGGGCAATTGCTCGATGTGGATGGTCAAGGGGCGGGAAATCCGGCACACTCTGCGGTATGAGCGGTTCGGCCCCCCTTGTTGACGCATTCAATCGGCGCATCACCTATCTGCGCCTGTCGGTGACGGATCGCTGCGACCTCAGGTGCACCTATTGCATGCCCGAACGGATGCAGTTCCTGCCGCGCAGCGAAGTGCTGAGCCTGGAAGAACTGCACCGGATGGCGCTAGGCTTCATCGCGCGGGGCATCACTCGCATTCGTCTGACCGGGGGCGAGCCGCTGGTGCGGCGCGACGTGATTGAACTGGTCCGCGCGCTGGGCCGCAGGATCGGAGACGGGTTGGAAGAACTGACCCTCACCACCAACGGCACGCAACTGGCGCAGCATGCCGACGATCTTGCCGCCGCCGGTATCCGCCGGATCAATGTCTCGCTCGACACCCGCGATCCGGCGCTGTTCGAGCGGCTGGCCCGCCGCGACCGGCTGGGCGCTGTGCTGGAAGGGATCGCCGCGGCCAAGGCAGCCGGGCTCAGGGTCAAGATCAACACGGTCGCACTGAAGGGCCTGAACGAGGCGGAACTGCCCGACCTAATCGCCTGGGCGCATGGGCAAGGCCATGACATCACCCTCATCGAAGTGATGCCGCTGGGCGATGTCGACGAGGACCGGGTCGATCACTACCTCCCGCTCGGCGCGGTGCGCGATGCGCTGGAACGGCGCTGGACGCTGAGCGCGAGCAGTCACAAGACGGGTGGCCCCGCGCGCTATCTCGATATTGCCGAGACGGGTGGGCGGCTGGGCCTGATCACCCCGCTCACCAACAATTTCTGCGACGGCTGCAACCGCATCCGCGTCACCACCACCGGTCAGCTCTATGCCTGTCTCGGCGGGTCCGAGCGGGTCGATCTGCGCGCCGCGCTGCGCTCCGACGATCCGGACGGGCAATTGTCCGACGCGCTGGACCTCGCCATGCGGATCAAGCCGGAGCGGCACCATTTCCGCATCGACCAGCGCGGCGCGACTCCGGCCCAGCCGCGCACCATGTCGGTGACAGGGGGCTAGCCAGTGGCGCTGCGACTGCTGTTCCTTGGAAAGCTTGCCGATCTGGCGGGGGTGGGGGAGCGGGTACTCGACCTGTCCGCTCCGCTCGGCTGGGATGCACTGCTCGATCGGCTCGAACCCGACCTCGCCAGCGCCCTGGGTGGCGCGAAAGTGCGGGTCGCGCAAAACGCCGACATGGTGGCCGACAAGACCGCACTGATCGCCGCCGATGGCGACGAGATCGCATTCCTCCCCCCTGTCAGTGGCGGGTGATGCGGTGAAGGACGTCCGCCTGCTGTCCGCGCCGTTCGATCCCAATACCGAGATCGAGCCTTTCGCTCGCGCCTGCCCGGAAGCGGGCGGGATCGCCACTTTCGTCGGCAAGGTCCGGCCCGGCGGCGGAGTCGAGGCGCTGGAACTGTCGCATTACGAACCGCTGACCCGGCCCGGCATGGAAGCGCTGGCCGACCGCGCGTTGGCGCGGTGGGAGCTGATGGGGTTGCTGGTGCTGCACCGCACCGGGCCGCTGCATCCGGGCGAGCCGATCGTGCTGGTCAGCGCTGCCAGCCGCCATCGCCGCGATGCCATCGAGGCGGTCGATTTCGTGATGGACCATCTGAAAGCCGAGGCATGGTTCTGGAAGCGCGAGAAGCGCGCCGACGGCTGGCACTGGATCGAACCGCGCGAGGCCGATCACGCCGACCTTGCCCGCTGGAAATAGCTGCCAGGTCGAAAATAATTCAGGAAAATCGAAAATTCCGCGCGAATTGACCATTGTCAAAGAACGGCGCGCTGCAACGCGGCATGAGGGGCCATCAGCAAGGAGTTGCCCCTATGTCGATGAAGATGACCCGCGAACAGACCGCCGCACTGGCGACCGTTCACCCCGAAGCGGATAGCGCTGCTGTCTCGGTTGTGGTGGATCGCACCTTCCACCTGCCGCCAGCGCTCTACTTCGGAACGGTCGGCTCCTATTTCGGCTTTCTCGGCCTGATGACCATCGCTTTCGGCAACGCCAATCTGGCAATCCCGATGGTGATCTTCTTCTTCTCGATCATCGCCGGCTTCGCGATCCCCTACATCTGGTCGACGATGAAGCCCGACAGCGGGCAGCGCACGATCGACTGGGGCCGCTTCATGGGTGAAGGCGTGCAGACGCTGACTGGAAAGCTGACAGCAAGCGAAGCTGCGGTCCAGGTTCTGACCCTGCCGGTCCTGATCTTTCTCTGGGGTGTTGCAGCCCTGATTATCGGTTCTTCGGTCAGCGGCTAGCCCCCGCTGACTCTCTCCCGCCTGCGCGGGGCTGCTCAGGCAGTCCCGCGCTTTTTTTATTCAGTCACGGGCGGGGCTGCTCAGGCAGTCCCGCGCTTTTTTTTGCATTTTCGGTCCCGGTGGCTTGCCCCGGGAATCGTAGTGCGAGAACTAATTTGGCATTCGGGCGGAAAGCCTGTCAAGCACCGCTTCCTCCCCGGCCACCTGGGCCTGGACCGCGCCGCGCGCCGCGCTGATCGCGTCCACCGCACCGACTTCCATTTCCGAATCGACATAAAGTTTGTCGAGATCAGCCAGCGCCAGCGAGGCCTGGTTGCGCAGTGAATCGAGCCGGGTCAGCGCGGCGGTCGCTACCGACCAGTTTTCGCTCGCCACCGCCGATCCGGCGGCGGCATCGATCAGGCTCTCGGTCGAAGGGACCGCGCCCATGAATGCCTGGTTGGCGGCTGCCGCCTGCTGCTGCAACTGGGCGAGTCGTCCGGCCAGGTCGGCGCTGGGTGCTGCGGTGCCGGGCAGGGCGGTTTCAGGCGCAACCGGCTCGGCACTGCCCTTTATCCGCTCGACGTCGCGGATCGAGAGCGAGGGATAGCGGCTGCTGTCGCCATTGGCGCATCCGGCCAGCAGCGGGACAGCCAGCAAGGCGAGAACGACGGGCAGGAACGGAGCGGCTGGACGTGTGATCATGCCAGCGCCATAGCACGGCGCGGCCCGGTTGCCAGCAGCCGCGCGCAGGTGACTGGCAAGCGGCTTTCCGGCGTTGACAGCGCGGCCAGTTTTCCCTAACGGCACGCTTCTTTCCGGCGCCCCCCGTGTGATTGGGGGATGTCGGCGCGTCGCCCTTGATGATCTGCCCTGGCAGGTCGGCCAGGCGGGGCGACACAGCAAATTGAATGGATAAGGGTACCATGTTCGCAGTTGTGCGCACGGGCGGCAAGCAATACCGGGTTGCCGCCGGAGACAAGATCGCGGTCGAAAAGCTGGCTGGTGAAGCCGGTGATACGGTCGTTCTGGGTGATGTCCTGCTTGCCGGTGACGGCGCGGATCTGGCTGACGCCGGCAAGGTGACGGTTTCGGCCGAAATCATCGCCCAGGCGAAGAGCGAGAAGGTGATCGTCTTCAAGAAGCGTCGTCGCCACAACTATCGCCGCAAGGCCGGCCACCGCCAGCAGATGACCCTGCTGCGGATCACGGCGGTTGGCGATTCGAAGGCACCCGCCAGGAAGATCGCGGAAGAACCCGCCAAGGGCGCTGCTCCCAATGCGGACGAGCATCTGCACGAGGCAGAACCCGTGAAGAAGGCCGCCACAAAGGCGGCTCCGAGCAAGAAGACCGAAGACCAGTAAGCGGACGGAGCAAGAGCAATGGCACATAAGAAAGCAGGCGGTTCGTCCCGCAATGGTCGCGACTCGGCCGGTCGTCGCCTCGGCGTCAAGAAGTTCGGCGGTCAGGAAGTGATCGGCGGCAACATCATCATCCGTCAGCGCGGCACCCGCGTCTATCCTGGCGTCAATGTCGGCATGGGCAAGGATCACACGCTGTTCGCGCTCGCCGAAGGCCGCGTACGTTTCCATGATGGCAAGCTTGGCCGCAAATATGTGTCGGTCGACATGGCAGCCGCAGCAGAATAACGGATGGTTCACAGGGCCATCCTACGGGGTGGCCCCGCCGGGCTTCGATAGTCCGGCCGAATGAGGGAGAGGGCCCCGCCCGTCTCCCTTTTTTCATGTCTCCCTCAGTCTCGGCGGGAAAGTGCTCTCCCGCCTGAAACAACAACGGCTCAGCGCAATACCAGTGTCATCTGATGGGATCAGAGGCCACACCAGCGCGCGGGGCGAGAGGAGTTGGACATGTTCATTCGCAGCGAACGCTTGTTCCTGAGACCCGCTTTCCCGGAGGATGCCCCAGCGGTGCTGGCCGGGATCAACGATGCCGGCGTTGTCCGCCAGCTGGCCAGCGCACCCTGGCCCTACCGCGAGGAAGATGCGCGGCGCTTTGTCGCGCGAGCGCAGGATTCGTCCGTGCCCCATTTCATCGTCACCCAACCCGGCAAGGGCGGGGCGCCGGTGATCGGCGCGGCGGGCCTCGTCCGCCATGCCGGCGCGGTCGAGCTCGGCTTCTGGATCGCGCGCGGCTGGTGGGGGCAGGGCCTGGCCACCGAAGCGGCGCACGCGGTGCTGGAAATCGCCACCATGCTCGGCCACCGCCAGATCGCGGCCGCGCGGTTTGCCGACAACCGCGCTTCCGGGCGCGTGCTGGAAAAGGTCGGCTTCGTGCCGACTGGCGAAAGCGTGGCGCGCTTCAGCTGCGCGCGCGGGCAGGATGCGCCGGCGCTGGCCTATCGCTGGGGCGGCAGCACTCGCGTTTGTCGGGGAAATGCGATGACAGACAGCACTAATGCCTGAAGATGGAGCCGTTGTGGCCATGGTCGCTTCGCCTCCTCTCCCGCGAGGAGTTGTAAGCGGGAGAGGAGGCTTGCGACCCGAAGGAGAAACCCTTCAGGCTTGCAACCCGGTCAGGCTCTCAGCGGCCCGTTAAGGTTGCAGCAATCTCGAATAGTGTCGCTTGCCGGTCTGCGCCGGTTGCGATCTGGTATGCGGTGTTGGCGGGGCCGATCGTCGGCTTCGGTCCAGCATCCTCCTTGCGCGCCCGGCTCTGCCGCATTAGGTCTCGTTCCGGGCTTGCATACCGATATTAACAAACGGATTTTTACTTACAATCATGTCAGCAGGCAAGCAGAATGTGCCCAGGCGGCGGATGAATTCGGAGGAAAGCCGCGCGCTTGCCCTCGAAGCCGCGCATGAGCTGCTGCTGGAGGCCGGGCCGCAGGCGGTGACGTTGCAGGCGGTGGCGAAAAAGGTCGGGCGCACGCATGCCAATCTGCTCCACCATTTCGGTTCGGCTGCCGGGCTGCAGGATGCGCTGGGCCAGCATATCGCGGCGATTTTCAGCGCCAGGGTGGCTGCGGCGGTCCGCGCCCGGCGGGCCGGCGTCGGCACGCTGCGCGACACGGTCGACCTGCTGTTCGACGCGGCGGACCAGTTTGGCGGGGCCGCGCTGGTGGCGTGGATGAAGCTGTCGGGCAATGATGGCGGCTTCGCGACGATCATGGACATGGTCCGGCTCATCACCCGCGAGCTGGCCTATGACGGCTTCAGCGAACAGGCGATGTCCGACCTTGCGATGGTCACGCTTTACCTGGCGATTGGCGATGCGCTGATCGGTGCGCCGCTGACAGCGGCACAGGGCCAGCCGCGCGAACGGGGCAGAGTGATTGCGGAACTGGTGATGCACAATCTGGTCCTCAGTGCCGAAGGCGTGCCAGAGGATTGGGCAAGGAAGCTTATGCCGCTGGGCGACTGATTCACGCCAGCAGAGCGCCTGCCATCCAGCCCGGCGCATCGGCCGGATCGATGTCCTCCACCCGCAGGTGATCGAGCGCGAACCCCAGCGCGGGCCACGCCGCCCGTTGCCGCGACGGGTCGGAACGAGCCAGCGGCACCACCACCAGCCGCCGGTTGACCTTCTGCCGCCAGTTCATCCGCGCGGTGTTTTCCTGCCCGATGTAGCAGCCCTTTGTGAAGCTCACCCCGTTCAGTTCCACCGCGTTGCATTCCAGCCAGAGCGTGTCGGCCAGTTCGGCCCGGCCTTCCGCTACGCCCAGCGCAAGGCGGTGGGCCAGCCAGGCCGCGTCTGCCGGCCCGCTATTGTGCGTCAGTGGCGCAATCCAGCGCTGGCCGAGTGTGGCAAGGCGGGGATCGGGGGACGGACCATCGCCCGCCTGCCAGTGCACCGCAAGGCGCTCGTCGCGGGCGATGGCGATCTTGCGGCGCAAGCGATAGAGCGACAGCCGCCGCACCAGATCATCGGCCGCATCAGTCTCGCAATCGAGCAGCAGGTCAGTGCCGTCGCGCCAGACCAGGAAATCGAACAGCGCCTTGCCCTGCGCGCTGAGCAGCCCGGCCCAGCAAGGCAGCGCTCCGGTGACATCGTTGGTGACGAGACCCTGGAGGAAGCTTGCGACGTCCTCTTCCGGTTCGAGCGGAGAAAGACGGACGACGGCGCGGGTGGCAAGGCGGGTTTCGGGCATCGTGCCAAGGTGGCGTGATTGGCGGGATAATCAATCCCCTTGGGGTGGGGTGGAAGTAGCGACTGCGTTCGACGACTAAGCTGACATCGATTGCTTACGCAGGTCGTATGCTGCTCCGGCGGCCGTGGCCAAGAACAACAGCGAGGCGACCAGATCCAAAACACTTGGCCTGTGAATAATCGTAGCAAGGAGCCTCAGCGCCATCAGTGCAGCTAAAATGAGGGCCAAGAGAGGTGCCTTGCGGCTTCCTGACGCGACTGCGCCTATTGCAAGCAG
>CANJYE010000043.1 GCA_947479055.1 Erythrobacteraceae bacterium | reverse complement strand
GCGGCACTTGATCGAAAACCTGTTCGCCAAAATCAAGGACTGGCGGCGCATTCACACCCGATATGATCGCTGCGCCCACACCTTCATGTCCGCCATCGCAATCGCCGCTACCGTCATCTTCTGGTTGTGATCAATGAGTCCTGACCCTATTACCCCTTGTTCGCCGGTTATTTCAGGTCGCCGATCGTCATTCTGGCCGGGCTTGTGAGCACGGCGGCTGCGGCGGCCTACCTGTGGCTGCTGATCAAGGCTCCGCCCTATCAAGCGAATCCCGCGCTTGATTGAGCGCCTATTCCATGGCCGGGGCCTGTGCCTCAGCTTGCACAGTCTTGGCTGACCGGCGGCGCAGAAGCAGCAGCGCCGGAAGGGTGAGGATGGTCGCCCACATCATCAGCCAGAAGGCATCGACATAGGCGATCATCATCGCCTGCCGGTTGATCTCGCCATCTACCATCATGGCGATCGCGCTGCCGTCGCGGCCAAGCATGCCCAGCAGCCGCTCATCGACCACGGGCATGCGTTCCGGGGTGATATGCGAAGCGAGGTCGGCATGACTGGTCTGGGCGTTGCGCGCGATCGTGGCGGTGAGAAAGGAGATCACCACTGAACCGCCAAGGTTGCGCGACAGGCTGAACAGGGCGGCACCTTCTGTCCGCAGCTCGGCCTTCAGGGTTTCAAAAGCCAGCAGCTGGAGCGGCATCGTCATCAGGCCGACACCGGTGCCCAGCACGCCGCCGGAAACGATCATCAGCCAGCTGTCCATCGCCAGGTTGAAGTTGGTCATAAGCGCGAGGCCGGTCGCCGCGATGACCACGCCGCAGCCGATGAAATAGCGTAGGTCCACCTTGCCCGCGAGCCGTCCGACCAGGAACAGCCCGATCAGCGAACAGGATGCGCGCGGCATCATCATCATCCCGGCATCGGTGGTGTCGTAACCCATCACGGTCTGCAGCATCGTTGTCTGCAAGGCGGCACCGCCGAACACCACCCCGGCGGACAGGAACTGGAACAGGCTGGAGACCATCAGGTTCCTGTCCCTGAACAGGGCGGTCGGGATCAGCGGTGCCTTGGCCGTCGCGCTGTGGACGATGAACATCCACAACCCGCCAATCGCGAGTCCTGCCTCGATCACGATTTCGGGCGAATGGAACCAGTCCTTGTGCGTGCCGCGATCCAGCATCAGCTGCAGGCTGGCAAGGCAGATCGCCAGCAGCATGAAGCCAAACATGTCGAACGAGCGCCGCTCCACCGGAACGTTCGGGATCAGGAAGAAGGTCGCCACGGCCGAGATCAGGCCCATCGGCACGTTGATGTAGAAGATCCAGCGCCAGTCGATGTTGTCGGTGATCCAGCCGCCCACCACCGGCCCCATGATCGGCCCCAGGATCATGCCCATCATCAGCACGGACATGGCCTGGGCGCGCTTTTCCAGCGGGGAACTGTCGAGCAGGATCGACTGGCTGAGCGGGATGAGGAAAGCGCCCGAAATGCCCTGCACCACGCGCGCGGCCACCATCAGTTCGAGCGAGCCCGCCAGACCGCACAGGGCAGAGGACGCGGTGAAGATCACGATCGAGCCGATGAAGCAGGTCCGCCGGCTCAACTGCGCTTCAAGCCAGCCGGTAATCGGCGTCGCGACTGCTGCGGCGACGATGTAGGAGGTCAGGACCCAGGCGATGCTTTCCGGCGTTGCGCCCAGCGCTGCCTGCATGTGCGGCAGGGCGACATTGGCAATGGTTGTGTCGATCACCACCATCTGGGCTGCGACCATGACCGTCACGATGATCATCAGCCGCCGCGCGGGTGATGGCAGGACAGGCGATTGGGTCAAGGCAGCCAGTTCCGGCCAGCCGGCGCATCAACCGCCAGGGCGCGAGCGGATGATAACCCAGCCTGGCCCATCGGTATCATCGCCAAAAATTTGCCCAACTTGCCACGCATCCGCCGGACGGACCCGGCGGCTGGGACGCTTACACCATTATCGCCTCCGGAAAAGGCGGAACGCACGGCGGGCGAAATGATCGAGGGTCCGACCAGCGGAACCCTCAAGGTTCACTTCATCCGGGCAATGGCAGATCGAAGCGGACGGCGTCGGGAAATTCCATCAGTTCCACCCGGGTCCCGTCAGGGTCGGTGCAGAAGACAATTCGGCCGACGATGCCGCCGGGCAGGTCGACCCGGGTGAAGCTCTGTTCCAACACCGTCCCGCCGCAGGCACGGACGCTGGCCAATGCGGCGTCGAGATCATCGACGCGCATCGAAAGGTGGGTGAGACCAGTCTGGCCAAACTGCTTGAGCGGCGCCTGCTCCGTGGTTGGCGCCTCGAACCGGACCAGCTCGACCAACCGTCCTTCCAGTTCCATGAACTGGCTGTGGAAGTAGACCTCGCCCGACAGCCCGACGAGGTTGGCCGATTCCTGCCCGCCTGTAACCGCCGCGGCGCGGTGGAAGCCAAGCGCACCTTCGTAGAACGCGATCGCGCGGTCCATGTCAGTGACGCCAACCCCGACATGCGACAGGCGTGGAATTGCCGGATTCTTGCCCATTCTGCCTTCTCCCTCAGCGGGTCACACCGTCCCGGACCTGCAACACCAGCTTGCCGGAAATTCCGCTCGTGAAGAGATGATGGAACACTGGCACGAAATTCTCCAGCCCCACCGCCACATCTTCGCGATGTTTGAGCAGTCCGGCCTGCATCCAGCCTGCCAGCTCGGCCAGCGCCGATGCAAAATGCGGCTCGTAATCATAATAGGCAAATGCCTCGAACCTGACCTGATGCGTCAGGATGCGTAGGTAATTGGTCAGCCCCCGGCTATCGCCCGATCCATAGGCAGCGATTGCGCCGCAGAAGACGATGCGCCCCTTGCGCGCCATCTGGCCGAGGCAGATGTCGAGAATCTCGCCGCCGGTGTTGTCGAAATAGACGTCGATTCCGTCCGGGCAGGCCAGGGTGAGGTCTGCCGCGAGCCGGCCCGACCTGTAATCGAGGGCGGCATCGAACCCGAGTTCGCCGGTGAGGTGAGCGCATTTCTCCGGCCCGCCCGCGAGGCCGACGACCCGGCAGCCTCTGATCCGCGCGATCTGGCCGGCCGCGGCACCGACAGCGCCCGATGCGCCGGAGACGACCACTGTCTCGCCCGGTTGCAGACAGCCTATCTGGCTGAGGCCGGCATGGGCGGTCAGGCCAGGCATGCCGAGAATGTTGAGATGCGCGTTGAGCGGAGCAGCCTCAGGATCGACAAGGATCAGCGCCGCCTCCGGCAGGATGGCGTATTCCTGCACCCCGGCCACGCCGTGATGGTCGCGGGCATGCGAGCCGACAGGGAACCTGTCACTGCGGCTTTCCACCACCTCGCCCACGCCCCACGCGCGGATCACGTCGCCGGGCCAGATCGTGCCCCCCGGCAACTCCTGCGTGGACTGCATGTAGACCTGCTGGCCGGGATCGAGCGAGACATGGACCAGCCGCAACAGCACTTCTCCGGGCGCTAGTGCGCGCACGGCCTCGGTCACCAGTTCGAGATCATCCTGCTGGACCAGTCCGGCCGGCTTGCGCCGCATCCGCCATGCCCGGTTCCGGACGGCATTGTCCAAATCCGTTCCCCTCTCCTTGCTGCTATCGCGCCCCGAACAGCGGCAGGTCAAGGAAGGTCTTCATCCCCGGCCCGGCCTCGATCACCGTCGGGATAGCATTGATGCAGCGCGCCGCTGTCATAGCCATGGCATCCATGAAGCTCGAACCCGTGCCGCCCGGCAGTCCCATCGGGAAATCGCCGCGAAAGGGCGGAAAGGAATCAAGCTCGATCCGGTAGCCGCCGTCGGTGCCGATATTGGGCCAGTCCGGTGCCATTTCTGCCGATGCGCGGGTGACATGGTGAAGCTTGGCAAACACCTTGCCATCGACAATCCCGTTCAGCGACCAGCTGATTGCACCCAGCGTGCCAGCCGCGACATGCAGCCCGCCCGGCGTGGTGAAGGCAGTCGGTGAGACATAGGCATCGAAGTCGAGCGTCATGTCTTCGATCGTCACGCCGAAGGCATCGCCCAGAAGATGCAGCGCGCCGCCCCAGCCGATCCGGAAGGGATGCTCCGCCCCGGGCGGCATGGGCTGGGGAACGGTGCCGAACCCCATCATCTGCAAGGTTTCGACCGCCGTGTAGCTCGACACGTCGATGAATTCCCAGGTCCTCACCTGGGTAACCTCGCCCACCGCCGACGACATCATGTAGACCGCCGCATCGGTGGCGAAGCCGGGATCGAAGCCGGTGAAATGGACCGTACTGCTACCCTTGGCGCAGGCTGCCTCGATCCGGGCCCGGAAGGCTTCGCCCTGGGCCATGTGGCGCCAGTGGCTGGGCTGGATCATCGGGCTGACCACGTTGATCCCGGCCTCAAGCATCCGGATGCACAGCGCCACCCAGGAACCGTCCGTGTCCATGATCAGGCTCGGGTCCTCATGGCGGTTGAACGCCATCAGCGAGATCGCATCGGGCCTTAGCGCGATCAATGCATCTGCGTCGCGGGTGGCGACAATGCCGGTCTCGCCAAGCCCCGCCAGTGTTCCGGCGTCCTTGCCGACCGAATCTTCCGTGCTGCACAGCAGGCCGACCAGTTCGCAGTCGGGGTGCGAGAGGATGTAGCGCAGCGCAAACTTTCCAGTGTAGCCCGCGCCCCATTGCACGACACGATATTTGTCCATTTGTTCCGCTCCTGAAGCCTGTGAGATTTATGATGGAAATGCATAGACCCGACCAAACTGCTTGGCGTTAGCCGCCACTGCCGTCATTAGAAGATATCGCGGATGCTTATAATGGCAGGCACCTTCTTGCGTCTTGCCCGCACCGTGACCGATGCTATCCTGATTGTGTAGCGCGGGAAGATGGTCGGCAAAACCGGGATGATCCGCCGTGCAGCCGAGGAGAGCAATGGTGAGTGAAAGCGCGATCCCCGCAGTAGATGCCGCGGTGCGGCAGGCGCCGCCCCCTTCCAGCGAGCTCAACCTCATCCGAGACAGCGACGCGCAGCGTGCGAGCCGCCCGCAGCCGCAATGGGCCCAGGTGCGTGGCCGGCGGGCCCAAATCCTCGCCGCGACCCGGCGGCTCTTCGCCACTGGCGAGATCGAGCGGGTCACTATCAAGAATATCGCCTCGTCCTCCAACCTGTCCGTGCCAACGATCTACAACCTCGTCGGCACCAGGCGCGATGTGCTGATCAACGCGATGAACGATTACACCATCGCGCTGGGCAAGATTGCCAGCGACACTGCGCAATATCCGCATTTTGTCCTCGGCCTCGCTGACCTTTACGGGCAATTGGCCGAGAGCTACCCCGACTTCATCAAATCCACCTCGACACGGTATTTTTCCGGCAGCGACGAACTTTTCCAACCATGGCATGAGTGCGGGGTACGGATGATAGCCTCTTCCCTGCACCGGTCCCGCGACGCTGGGGTGCTGCGGCCCGGCATTGATGTGGAACCGGTAGCCCGCCGCTGCTCCGCGATCATTTCGACCACAGTCTATGAATGGGCGATGGGCAGCATTGCCATTGCCGACCTGCGGTTGGAACTGGTCTCGGCCACGCTGGACTCGCTGATGCGCGCATTCCTGCCCGCCGCCGCCGCCGAGTTGGAGGCATGGGTTGCAGGCTTCACGGGCCAGACCGGGCAATCCTGCGGCACCTGATTAAAGCTCCGGAATGGCCGCCAGCCATACCTGGTGGATCATGCCTCAGTTCGATCCCTGACCACTGCCGGTCAGCGCAGCCTTCAGCGCCATTCGCTCGAACTCGTAGCCGTACCAGTCGCCGCCGAAGACCGAGGCCATGTCGCGCCGTCTGCCCTGTTCGACATACCAGGCCATCTGCCCGGCCAGCCCGGAGAAGATCACGTTGGACAGGCAGGCGTTGAACGTGACGATCTCCGCGCTCAGCCGCAGCTCCGGCCCGCCATGGGCGGAGTAATGCTGCACGAAGCGGTCCCAGTTGGAATAGGCGTCGATATGCGGACGCAGATAGGCGATATCTTCCACCGGATTGCCGACATGGCTCCACTCCCAGTCGAGGCAGGCCGTGATCCGCCCGTCCTGCGCCAGCAGATTGTGGATGCCGAAATCGCCGTGGACATAGACCGGGCGGTCGGCATTGTCGGGGATGGCACGCTTCAGCCAGTCATAGAGCCACAGCTTGGTCGGGTTGGGATACTGGGTGGTGTTGGTGCAGCTGCGCTCCCATTCGCAGATGCGGGCGTGCATCGCCTCGCGCACATTCATGTCGAGCACTGCCCCGCGCCCCGTGTCGCGCAGATAGTCGGCAAAGGGCTCCAGCCCGGCTCCATGCAGCTTCGCCATCAGTTCGGCGATCTGCATGATGATCTCTTCGGATAGCGGCTCGAATGCCTGGAACACTTCGCCCAGTTGCGCGCCGCGAACCTTGGGCATCAGCATGAAACTCGGCCATTGCGCGCCGCTGGCATCCAGCAGCAGCGGTTCGGGCACGGGCAGGCCAAGCGCGGCCACTGCCTCGATCACCCGGAATTCGTCCTTGATCGCGGTGCTGTCGCCCGCTTCCCAGATTTTCACCGGCTTTTCCTGCCGCATCACCAGATGGTCCTCGCGACCATCGCCCTGGGCAAGGTCGATGAAGGTGATTTGCTTGCCGAGGCTGAACGGTGCCGGGGCCATGCCGGTGATGCTGGCGCTTTCGCAACCGGGCAGATTGGCGCGCAGATAGGCCTGCAATTCATCCGCCGCCGGGATCGCCGGGGCCTGTTCTTCCGGCGAGTCACTGACCGGATTGCCATAGGACAATTGCAGTTCCGCCAGCCGCAGCCGCGATTGCGCCAGCTGGTCGAGAGTTGCACTGATCGCCGCATCCGGGGCGGCATTGCGCGCCGCTGGTTAGAGTAATTCCGGAAATCGTTAAGCTGGCCATCGCCAAGCCGGCTTTCAGCAAATCTTTGCTTCCGGCACTAACGGCAACTTAACCGCTCGCCGCCAATCTGGCTTCCCAATCAGGAGTCCGAACGATGGTTATTTCAGCACATTTCGAGGGAGCATCGGATGTTGTCGGCAAGCCGCGCGGTCGGCGTCGAAAATTGTGCCTCGAAGTGCAAGGTTCCCTGCCGTCTGGCGGCACGGCGAGAGTTCTGGTGCATAATATTTCCGCGACAGGGCTTCTGCTCGAGTGTCAGCTATCGCTTGCGATTGATGAGGCAATCGAGATCGATCTTCCTCACGCCGGGGCCATTCGGGCAAAGGTCATCTGGGCTAGTGGCAACTTTTTTGGCTGCCAGTTCGGCTCGGCTGTTTCACCGGCCGCGCTGAGCGCAGCCCAATTGCGAAGTGGGAGCATGGAAGCCCTGCCTGTCGCCGAAGACGCCTCTGGACCGGACGAGTCCTTCGGCCTTCGTCTGCAGCGGCTCCGTAAGGATCGAGGGTTTACACTTGCCCAGATCGCGAGCGAGCTTGGCGTCAGCAAGCCGACGGTCTGGGCGTGGGAGCAGGGGAAGGCCCGCCCGATCGACAGCAGGATCGATGTGCTGGCGAGTTTTCTGGGGGTGCCAAGGTCGGAACTTCTGTCGAGTCGCAACCTGTCTGGCCTGCGCGATCTGCTGGCCCGGAGCAGGGAAGAGATCGCTCGCGCCGCTGGCACCAGCCCCGAGAATATCAGGATCATGATCGAGCTCTAGGCTGCATATCCCGAGCGCCGCTCCACCTGGGATGTTCGCTCCTTCAGTGCCCAATTGCAGGGAGGTGCAAGGCAATCAGACCCGGCGGTCATTTTCGGCGGAAGACAAATGCAGCATTCTGAATATAACCCCGACAGGGAGGTATATTCATGAGACTTCTGGAAAACCCCAATCCGTTCAAGCTGGTCGTGTTTGGCTCCAACGTCAGTGGTGGCTGCAATCTGTCCACCGCGCCCGAGCGGATCCAGGCGACTTGGGAAGAAAGCGTGCGGATCGCGCAGGCGGCGGAAGCGGCGGGGCTTGATGCGATGATCCCGATCTCGCGCTGGGTTGGCTTTGGCGGAACGTCCAACCACAATGACCGCGCGTTCGAAACCTGCACCTGGGCGGCGGGGATCGCGGCGGTAACCAAGGAGATCTCCGTTTTCGCCACAGTCCATGTCCAATCGATCCATCCGGTGCGGATGGCCAAAGAAGCGGTGACGATCGACCATATCTCCAATGGCCGCTTCGGGTTGAACGTGGTTGCCGGCTATGTCCCGGCCGAGATTGAGATGTTCGGGCAGGACTTGCTCGAACGCGATGCGCGCTATGCCTATGCCGAGGAATGGATGCAGATCGTCCGGCGTATCTGGACCGGGGAGAGCTTCGATCACGAAGGCGTCCATTTCCAGCTGAAGGGCGCCTATGGCAATCCCTTGCCCATCCAGCAACCGGCCCCGATGGTGATGAATGCCGGCAACAGCCCGCAAGGCAGCGCCTTTTCCGCCCGCTTTGCCGACATCAATTTCATCAATATGCACAATCTCGACGTCGCGCCGGACCAGATCGCGGCGGTCCGCGCGGCGGCGCGGGACGCGGGGCGGGACAAGGTGCTGGTAATGGCGCCGATCACGGTCCTGATGCGCGACACCCAGGAAGAGATCGATGCCTATTACCACTACCTGGTCTATGAGCACGGCGACTGGGAATGCGCCTGCAACCTGGGTTCGGCGCTGGTCGAGAATTCCACCAGCATCCGCGACAACAAGATGGTAATGGAGCGACTGGTGCTGGCGATGAATGGCTATCAGGTGATCGGCACGCCCAACGAGGTGGCGGACCATATCCGGCAACTGGCCGCGACCGGGCTGGACGGGGTCGCGCTGTCATGGCCCGACTATGAGGACGGCATCGCCCGCTACCAGCGCGATCTGCTGCCGCGCCTGCGCGAGGCGGGACTGCGGGTCTGAAGCGGCGCCCTAGCTGACTCTCAGCCGCAGTTCCGGCAGCTGGCGCATGCCGATGCCCATCGGTTCGGGCGGGGGTCCGTCGAAGGCGATCGTCGCACATTGCGCCAGCATCTCGTCGATGACGATGGCTATGGCGCTGCGGGCAAACCACTGTCCGAGGCAGATATGGGCACCGATGCCGAAGCCCACCGCCTTGCTGGAGGGCTCTCGGGTGATGTCCATCCGGTGCGGGTCTGCGAACACGTGCGGATCGCGGTTGGCTGCGGCGAGAATGGTGAGGACGGTCGATCCGGCGGGAATGACCTTGCCGCCGATGGCCATGTCTCGCACCACCAGCCGCCCGCTGGTGGGGGCGGCGGAGACCAGCCGCATCGCTTCGTCCGGCACGCGCGCCCGCGCTTCGGCGCTGCTGCGCGCCAGTTCCAGCTGATCGGGATTGCGCAGCAGCAGGTGCAGCGCGTTGCTGCTGGTGTTGGCTGTGGTGTCGGACCCGGCGGCAAGGACGTTCTCGGCGATGCGGATGATGTCCAGTTCGTCGAAGGTGCCGGTGCGGATCAGCTGGGTGAGCGGATCATCGCCGACCGGATTGGCGATCCGCTCGCGTACGCGCTCGAGCCAAAAGACGCGCATTTCATTGGCCGCTTCATCTGCTTCGCGCCATTGCTGCTCAGTCAGGGCGAAGTCGAAGGTCTTCATCATCCGCTCGATCGGCTTGCGGAAATCGGGATGGTCCCGGCCTTCCAGCCCGAGCAGATGATCGGTAACCCTGGCGGTGATGCCATAGCCGACCTCCTCGAGGAAATCGCCGCCGCCTTTAGCCCTGAAGTCGGTCACCACGCCGCGAATGGCCGCGCGCAGATGGTCTTCGCTCGCCTTTGCCATGGCCGGCATGAAGTAGGGATTGACCGGGCCGCGAATGCGGCGGTGGTCCGCGCCTTCCTTGTGGCCCATCCATTCCGCCATGTTGGTGCGGGCGTGGTGATCGCGCCAGCCCGGTTGGGTGTGGTCGTTGCGTTCGGCAAAGCCGACCTCGGCCGCGGGCGAGCGCAGGATCTCGCGCACTTCGGCATTGCCGGTGGCGACCCAGAAATCCCCAGCCTCGAACCAGTGGACCGGGGCCAGCGCCTGCAACCGTTCCAGCAGTGGCCACAATTGTTCGCCTTGGGTGCGGCCTTCGAGGAAGATGGCATGCGCCAGTTCGTCGGGGGACATCGTCTCAACCTGTCTGGTGGCCATGGGCATTCTCCGAAAGGGGCAGGTCAGTGGCGCTTTTCGGCGACCGAGCGGAGAAGTTGCACGACCTCGTCGGGGGTCGCGAACGGCAGCGGATTGGTGGCGAGCCAGGGATCGGCAAAGGCCAGCTCGCCCATCCGCGCCAGCAGCGCCGGATCGCTGGGAACACCGACTTCGGCCAGGCTCGAAGGCTGCCCCAGGTCGCGCACCAGTGCCGCCAGCAGTTCGCCCACGGGCTGTCCCGGCGCGCCGAGGGCATCGCTGATCAGGGCATGGCGCCCGGGAATGGCGGGCGCGTTGCGGCGCTGGACCTCTGGCAGCAGGATGCAGCTGGTGTAGCCATGGGCGACATTGCCGACCGGGCCGAGCACGTGGCCGATGGCATGGCTGGCCCCCATCGGCACGCCGGAAATCAGCGGCTGCATCGCCAGGAACACCCCGGTCTGGCAGTTGGAGCGCGCCGCGATATCGTCGGGCGCGGCCTTTACCCGGCGCAGGGCAGGGGCCAGCAGGCGCAGCGCGGACTGGGCGATGGCGTCGCAATAGGGGTTGGAACGCAGGGAAGCGAGCGTTTCCACCGCGTGATCGACCGCGCGCATGCCGGTGGACAGCCACAGCCATTCGGGCGTGGCGGTGCAGATCCAGGGATCGAGAATGATGCTGACCGGCACCGAATGGCGGTGGAGAAACGGGTGCTTGCGCCCTTCCTCGTCGGTCATGCCCGAACCGGCGTTGAATTCTCCGCCCGACAGGGTGGTGGGAATGCAGATCACCGGCACGCCGGGGGCAATGGCGGGGTCATCGACATCATATTTGTCCCAGCCGCAGCGGGCGCTGAGCGCGAACAGGTCAGCGCGATTGGTCACCCCGGCGTGGAGCGCGAGGCCGATAATCTTGCCGGCATCGGTCTGCGCGCCGCCGCCGATGGTGACGACGAGGTCCGCCCCGGCATCGCGCGCGGCGAGGGTTGCGGCGACGACATCGTCCGCCGGGGTCTGCGCGGCAAGGCCGGTGAAAGTGTGGGCGTGACGCCCGCCCAATGCCGCCTCTATGGCACGGATATGGGGAGTGGTCTCGGTCAGCGTCCGTCCGGCCAGCAGGAACACCCGGCTTGCGCCCAGCCGTTCCGCTTCCGCCAGCAGAGTTTCGGCCGAGCGGGCGGAGCCATGCACCCGCTGCGTGGCCGAGCCTCTGATGGTGAAGGGCCGCACATCGCTCATCCGATCATGCCCAGTTCGCGGCGCAGCACCTGTACGGGATCGTTTTCGTCGCGGCTGCCGTGGGCCCAGCCCGGATCGGACAGCATCGCCATGTTGGCGGGCGGAACCACCACCATTGCCGATTCCGGGAAGGAGGCGCGACGCTGGATCCGCCAGTGGCCGTCGCGGCGGGTGAAATGATCGACATAGCGTCCGGCGGCAAACATCTCCGGCCCGCGCGATCCATCTGCGCCTGCCGGGGCAGTGCTCTGCCAGGTCAGCACGTAGCTATCGACTACCGCATCGTCCGGCCCGGCGAACTCGATGTAGATATTGCCGACGTGGTGATAGGAGAATTGCAGATTGGCGTGGCGGCCCCTGATCCAGGCGAACAGATCGTCAACCCCGCCCTTGCACAACCCGTGGTCGTCATAGGCATCGGGGTGAAAGGCGCCCCGGGCGCTTTCCACGTCGAACCGATCGACCGCCTGGCAGAACTGGTAGACCCGATGCTGGATCTCCATCCGGTCGGCCACCCGCTGCGGCGAGAAATCCTCCGTATCGCGCATCTGCTCTTCCCCTCCTTGTGGTGCCGCCCGCCCTGCTGCGGGGCGGGCGTATGCCTGCTTGCGATGGCTATTTGCGCGCGGGGCGTCGCACGACGATCCCGTCGGCTTCGCAATCCCACGTTGTTGCGGTGACACCCTCGTCGCGCAGCTTGTATTTCAGCATCTTGCCGGTCGGGTTCTTGGGAATTTCTGCACGGAACTCGTAATAGCGGGGCACCGCGAAATAAGGCAGGCGCTCGATCGCCCACAGGCACAGCTCGCGATATTCGAGCTTGGCACCTTCCTTGAGGATAATCGTCGCCTTGATCTCGTCCTCGCCGGTCTGCGCGCCCAGCGCATGAACCGCCACCTCCGATACTGCCGGGTGGTCCATCAGGGTGATCTCGACTTCGAAGCTGGAGATGTTCTCGCCCCGGCTGCGCAGATAGTCCTTGGCGCGGTCGGCGAAGTACATCCAGCCGTCCTCGTCCATCTTGCCAAGATCGCCGGTGTGCATCCACATATTCTTCCACACTGCGGCGGTGGCTTCGGGCCGGTTCCAGTAGCCTTCGAACATCACGTTGGGAAAGCGTGGGCGCAGGCAAATCTGGCCGACGGTGCCGGGCGGGACCGGGCAATCGAGCTCGTCGAGGATCATTACCTCGAATTCGTCGGCGGCGCGCCCCGCGCACAGCTCGGGCGGGTTGTCGGTCGGCAGGGCCATGGTCAGGCGGCTGTTCTCGGTCTGGCCGAACGCCCAGGACGACACGATCTTCACTCCGAAGCGGTCCTGCCAGGTCTTGCGAATTTCCGGCGTGATCGGCACGCCCACCACCATCCTGACCTGGCCCTTGCAGCGGTGCATCGCCGGCGTATCGGGAGCCTGCGCCACCAGCGCGAAGATCGAAGCCATCAGCATCCCGTGGGTGGCACCGGAGCTTTCGATATCGTCCCAGAAGGTGGAGAGCGAGAAGCGCGGCCAGATCGCGATGGGTTCATGGCTCTGCAATGCGCCCAGCACGCCGTTGATCGCGGCGGAATGGAACAGCGGCAGCGGACAGAACACCACGTCGCCCGGCACGAGGCCCATGGCGCGGATCTGCTGGCGGCCCTGCATCGCCATGTAGTTGTGGCTGATCATGCAGCCCTTCGACGGGCCGGTGGTGCCGGAGGTATAAAGCAGGCAGGCAAGGTCCTGCGGCTCGACTAGGATCGGCAGCGCGGTGTCGTCGGCGCCGAGGTGGTCTTCGTAGCGGGCGATGGCAATGCTGCAGGTCGGCAGGACGTGCGGATAATTGCGCACCAGGATCTGGGTCACTTCCGGCAGACGGTCGGCCAGTTCGACCACCCGCTCAAGATAGTCGGCATCGCAGATTATCAGCCCGGCACCGGTATCGGTGATCTGGTGGCGAAGGAATTCGTGGCGATAGGCAAGGTTGATCGGTACCCAGATGCCGCCCAGCTTCTGGATGCCCAGCCAGATCGTGAAAACATCGCTGTGCGTGTCGCAGATCGAAACGACCCGGTCGCCCTTGCGGACGCCCAGCCCGGCCAGCTCATGGGCAAACCGGGTAGAACTGCGGTCCACATCGTTGAAGGTGATCTTGTCGCCCCCGACATTGGCGAACAGCTTGTCGCCAGCCTGTGCCACTGCCCGCTCCAGCATGTGCAGTACCGTGTCGCGTGTGCCGGCAGAATAATCCGAAACCTTCGAAACCGTCATCAAACTCCCTTTCCCTGAAGCGAATCGCTCGCGCTCGCCTAGCGCCTTGTCTCTCAGTTGCCCATGTCCGGTTCGCGCCCTTCAATCACCGCATCCATCGCTGCATCGCCCATGACGTCGCGGACGATATCCATCAGCAGCGGATTCTTGCGCAGTTCCGCTCCGCCATCAATTGCAAAGACCTGCCCGGTCACCCAGGAAGACTCCGGCCCGGCGAGATAGCGCACCGCTCCAGCGATGTCGGCAGGCACGCCGGTGCGGCCGAGCGGCGTTTCGGCGGTGACTGCGCGATAGACCCGGTCGTCCTCGGATGGGTGTTCGCCCAGTTCGGTCCGGACAAGGCCGGGGCGCACGGCGTTGGCGCGGATACCGGCTGCACCCAGTTCCTCGGCAATGCCCCGGATCATCTGTTCCAGCGCGCCTTTGGCGGCCATGTAGGCGATCATCCAGGGCGTGGTATTGCTGGCGGCTGTCGAGGAGATGGCGATGACCGAGCCGCCGCGCCCCATCTTGGGGATGGCATAGCGGATGGCGAGGAACGCGGTGGTGAAATTATAGGTGAACTGCTCCTGGAAGTTTTCGAGGTCCATCATCAGAAAGGGGCGGAACACTCCTCCGCCCACGGTGGTGACTACGATGTCAAGGCTGCCCTGGATCGCCAGCGCGGCATCGATCGCTCCACGGATATCCTCCAGCCTGCCCGCATCGCCCGGGAAGATGTCCACCCGGCCATCGGGCACTTCCGTCATGATTTTGTCGCGCGCCCGTTCCAGCACTTCGATCCGGCGGCCCATCAGCAGAACCGCCGCCCCGTCGCGTACGAGATGGAGCGCGCTTTCGGAGCCGATCGCCCCGCCGCCGCCGGTGATGAAGGCGGTCTTGCCTGACAGGGTCCCGCTCACAGGCCCGGCCCCTTGAGGATCGGGTGCGGAAATTCGGGCACGAGGTCGATCTGGAGGGCATGCTCGTCCGTCACCATCCAGCGTGTGGCGGCAAGATCGATGAACAGGGCTTCGTCCTCGATCACGGCGGCAAGGCCCGGCAGGGCGGCAAAGGCGGCGCGATCCTCGAAGCTTTCGAACCAGCCTTCGGAAAAGCCGTCATAGACGAACTCCTGTTCCTGGCTGGCCGGGTCGATGGTGAGGCGATGCTGGATGTATTTCTTCAGGTAGCGGTCGCCGCCAGGGACAGCGCGCACGCAGGGGCCGTGGATATTCAGCCAGTGGTGATTGAACTGCTCATGGGTCAGGCCCGGCTTGCGCTTGTAGAAGCCCAGGAAACGCAGCATCGGCAATCCCTCTCTGATCGATTGTTGTCTGTTCTGGCGCGCAGGATAGTGGCCAAAGTCCACTCTGGCGAACGGAAGATTTTGCCACACCCGGGCGAATGTCAAATCATTGCCGCCAGAGCCATTTCCTGCAACTCATGGATTCAGTGCAGGTGCAGGGCCTGCCACAAGGAGCGATGCTGCGATGATTCTCTACGATACCGACGCCCCCGGCCCTAATCCCGTCACCGTCCGGCTGTTCGTGCTGGAACGCGGCGGGCTGGATTTCGATGTCGCCATCGTCAGCCTTGCCGCGCTGGAAAATCGGGGCGAGGCCTATCGCGCCCAAGTGAACTCGCGGGGCGAAGTGCCCGCGCTCCGGCTCGACGATGGCCGCGTGCTGACCGAGATTACCGCGATCTGCGAATATCTGGACGAGATCGCCAGCGGCGGCACCTCGCTGATCGGCGCGACGCCGGAAGAACGGGCGATCACCCGGATGTGGACCCGGCGCGCTGATTTCGAGATCGCCCAGCCGCTGGTGGCGTGGTGGCGTGGCAGCAGCGATGCGCAAGCGTTCTATCAGGGCCATCGCGTGCTCGGACCGGATGCGCAGGGCTATCACCAGCGCCTGACCGAAGCAGGGCTGGCCCGCTTCGAGGCCGAACTGGCGGACAAGCCATTCCTCTGCGGCGATCGGCTGAGCCTCGCTGATATCCTGCTCTACGCTTTCTACGCCACGATGGGCGCAACCGCGCCCTGGGCCGCTGCCGAAAATCGCCCGAACTTTCTGGCATGGCTGGCGCGGATGGCTGCGCGCCCGGCTGCGGCGGCGATGTTCGAGCCATTACCGGGCCGCTGACGCAAGCCTTCTGTCGCCAGCGCGCAGGCGCGCAGGCTTGCCCTTCCGGACCCCGGCTTTTGCGGTATCCTCGCCTGACGACCAGATCGGGCGGGAGAGCGGTGATGATGACAGGGTGGATGATCGCATGACCGGGGCGGGGGGCAAGCCGGTGGACCAGATGCCGGGCTGCGTGATCGAGCCGCCGCTGGTGCTGGCCAATGCGGAAGACATTACCTGGCATGACCGGGCCGAAGTGGTGGTGGTCGGGCTGGGCGCAGCCGGTGCCAGCGCCGCAATCGAGGCGCGCGACAGCGGTGCCGAGGTGCTGATCCTCGATCGCTTCGAAGGCGGTGGGGCAACCCGCTGGTCGGGCGGGATCGTCTATGCCGGGGGAACGCGCTACCAGCGCGAGGCCGGGAAGGAAGACACGGCCGACGAGATGTTCAAATACCTCTTGCAGGAAGTGCACGAGGCGGCGCGGCCGGAAACGCTGCGCCGCTTCTGCGAGGACAGCAATGCCAATGTCAAATGGCTCGAGGCGCAGGGCATCGGGTTCGAGGGCAGTCTACACGCGGGCAAGACCACATTCCCGCCGGAAGACAAATATCTTTATTATTCAGGCAATGAGAAAGTGCCGAACTATGCCGCCGTGGCGAAACCCGCCCCGCGCGGCCATCGTGTGGTCGGTAAGGGCTGGACCGGCTATGTCATAGCAGAAAGGCTGAAATCTGCGGCGATGAAAGGCACGCGCCAGCTGTTCCATTCGCGCGTAGTGCGGCTGGTCCAGGACGAGAGGGGGCACGTGGTCGGCCTTGAAGTCCTGCGGATACCGCCCGCCCATCAGGCCGCCCATCAAGTGCTGTTCGACAAGATGGATCCGATGCGCCCGTTCGGCGCGGCGAAGGCGGAGAAACTGGTCGCTGCCGCGCGCAGGCTGGAAGCTGCGCATGGTCAGCGGATCATGGTCCGCGCCAGCCGCGCAGTCATCCTCGCCTGCGGGGGCTTTGCCTATAATATCGAGATGGTGCGCGGCACCATGCCGGCCATCGCCGACACTTTCCGCACGCTGATCCGCATGTCCGCGCTCAGTTGCGACGGCAGCGGCATCCAGCTCGGCCAGTCGGTCGGCGGGGCGTCGGGCTGGATGGACAAGCCTTTCCTCGGACGGTTGATCGCCCCGCCAGAAGCGACGATCAAGGGGATCATCGTCAATCGGCAGGGCCGCCGTTTCATCAACGAGGATTGCTACAACAACGATCTCGGTCGGGCGATTGCAGCGCAGCCAGGCGCTGCCGCATGGCTGATCGTGGACAAGGCCACTTTTCGCCTGATCCTGCGCCAGGCGCTCCAGATGGGCGAAGGAACGTTCAAGAACTTCGGGATGCCGACCTTGCTCAATCTCGCGTTCGGCGGAACGAAGAAGGCCGGGACGCTTGGCGGGATTGAGCAGAAATGCGGCTTGCCCGCTGGGTCGCTCGAACGGACGGTGGCGGAACTGAATGACGCCAGGGCCAAAGGCCAGCCCGACCCGCTGGGCAAGGCCGAAGAGAATTTCGCCGCGGTGGGCGCAGGCCCCTATCGCGCGATCAACACGGCGGTCGCCAATGTCTTCTCCTTCATGCCATTCTTTACGCTGGGGGGCCTGCTGCTCGATCAGGCGACAGGTCAGGTCATGGGGACCGGCGGCGCGCCGGTTGGCGGGCTCTATGCCGCCGGTCGGACGGCGGTGGGGCTGTGTTCGGATGGCTATCTTTCCGGCATGTCGATCGCCGATTGCGTCTTTTCCGGGCGCCGCGCGGGGCGTTCCTGCACCTGATCCTGCCGGGATGCGCGGAGAAGACATTCGCAGTGCCCCCTGAAAGCTGGCGTTTGCGCCGGTGACGGGTAAGCTTCCGGCAAGAATGCAGGGCTGAGGAGCCGGTTGGAACATGCGAAAGATCGTCGTTTTCGGCGCCAGCGGCGTTCAAGGCCGGATGCAGGTCCATGAGCTGATGAAGCAGGGCTTCGCTCTGCGCGCGGTCACCCGCACCGGCGGGGCTTATGGCGATCCGCGTTACGCCGGGATCGAGGTGGTGGCCGCCGATTATGACGATCCCGCCTCGCTCGACCGCGCGCTGGCAGGGGCGGACGCGGTGCTGGGCCAGCCCTTCTCGATGGGAGACGAGGACATGCTGGTCCGCCAGATGAACGCGCTGGCCGATGCGCTGGTGCGGGCGAAAGTGCCGATGTTCGTGTTCAACACCAGCATGTGGGCCCCGCGGAATCCATGCGGCGTGCGCGGCTATGACGTGATCCTGGAGATGGAGCAGCTGTTCGAAGCGCGCAATCTGCCGGTGATATTCTTCGAGCCGACCCTATTCATGAACAATCTCCAGGGCAGCTGGATCAGGGATCAGATCGCGCAGGAAGGCCTGTTCCGCTATTGCCACAAGCCGGAAATGGAAGCGGACTGGATCTGCCTGGAAGACGTCGCCCGCTACATGGTGGCCGCGCTTGACCGGCCCGACCTGATTGGTCGCAAGATCCGCATTGGCGGGCCGGACCGGCTGAAAGCGAAGGATGTCATTGCCATCCTGTCCGAAGCGGTCGGACGCCCGGTGGTCCATGAATACATCACCCCGCGCGATTTCGCGCAGGGGCTGTGGGACCTTTACAAGGACATGGACGCATACGAGGCCAACGGCGGCAATTTGCCGCGCGGCAAGACCGAGGAGCAATATGTCGGCGATATCGACAGCTTCTACAGCTTCTGCAACGACAGCCCGCTGCGCCCGTTCCTGATCGATCAGGCCGAGCTGGAACTTACCATCAGCGTGCCGCGCACCAGCATGCGCGAGTGGGCGCTGGCGCAAGACTGGTATTGAGGTCGATCCGATGCGTCACCACCACGTCTGCCTTGTCGTCACCGATCTGGAACAGGCCATAGTCCTGTGGCGCGATGTCATGGGCTTTGAATTGCGGGCGCGGGCGGAAACGCCCGATGGGGAGCTTCCCGGCCCGAAGGTCTTCGTCCATCGCGCTCTGCTCGACGATATCTTCAAAGTGAAGGACGCGCACACCAAGGTCGCCCTGCTGACTTCGCCCGATGGCGCTCGGGTGGAACTGCTCGAACCGATCAATCCTGCGGTGCAGCCGCGCCATGAGGGGTCCGAAGGCTACGGCTTTGCCGGCATCCAGGAAGTGGCCTTCGAGGTCGATGATATCGATGCGCTGTTCGCGCGGGTCAAGCAGGCCGGATACGCGATGCAGACCGATTACGTCTGGCCCTGCGCCGACATCGGCCGCTCGTTCCTGTTCCATGACGGCGACCGTAGCCTGATCCAGATCTGGCAGGAAAACCCATCGGCCGGGCCATCGCTATGGTGACCTGGCATTGTCGGCAATTGGCGAAAGGAAATTAGCATGTCCTATTTCATTCAGACCGATGTCACTCTGAAATGGCACGAGAACGCGGGCTATTCCGAAATGCTGGAACGGTTCGTCCCCTATATGGCGAACAAGGGCTGGACGCTGCGCTATGGCTTGCAGCCGGTGATCGGCGATTTGCGCGAGCTGACCCATCTCTGGGAAATCCCGACCATGGATGGCGTCACCAGCGTGCTTGAGGAGATCACCTCAAGCCCTGATTCCGAACTGCAGGAAATCCTCTCGCCGATGAAGGCATTGGTCCACAACGAACGGATTCGCCTGCTGAGGCGGACGTCTTACAGCCGCTGAGCCATCGGCTCTGCCAAACCCGAAGCCCCACAATCAAGGAACGACGAAAATGGCCGACCAGGCTCAGATCGACAAGGACATCGCCGCAATCACCGAGCGCACGCATGACAAGATGAATGCGGCGATCGCGCAGGACATCGACTGGATCATGTCCAACTACTGGAACAGCCCGGACTTCGTTCTGTTCGACCCGTGCCCCGGCATTTACGTGGGCTGGCAGACGCTGAAGGACATCTTCCTCGATTATCACGGCAAATGGCCAGCGATGACCGCCAAGATCGACAGTCTGCGGGTCGGAGTGGAAGGCGATCTGGGTTATGCCTTTTCGATCCAGGAGTGGCGCTTCACCAAGCCCGATGGTGAGGACGACGTGCTGGTCCACCGCCTGACTGAAATCTGGAAGCGGATCGATGGCGAGTGGAAATGCATCCACGAACATGCCTCGGTCCCACAGGACCTGCTGGGCGAGGATCGCACTGCTTCCAATGAAGATGATCCGGATGCCGCCCGCGTCCTGTCCTGATTGTTCGAAAGGCCTTACCCGATGACTGCCCAGTTGCTTGGCAACCTTGCTCTTGCCGCCGCTGATCGCGAGCAGCTGCACAACGCCGTGATGATCGGGGTCGAACAGCTCCTGCCCGATCTTGCTGCCGCCTATGCCGGGCCGGAGGAAATGATCGACATGCCGCCCGCGCTGCTCGATGCGATGGAGGCCTTTGGAGCCTTCCGGTTGCAGACGCCGAAGCGCGTCGGAGGGCTGTGCGCCAGTTCGGAAACCCTGACTGAGGCCGCGATCCGCGTCAGCCGGGCGAACCCGATCGCGGGCTGGCAGATCATCGTCATGAACTCGGCGTCATGGGTGGCAAGTCTCTCGCCGTCGCGAGTGCAGCAAGTGGTCTTTGCCAACGGCGTGCCGCGGATGTGCGCGTCCACCAATGGTTCGGGCAAGATCAGGCAGCAGTCGGACGGCAGCCATGTCGTCGATGGCGCGTGGCATTATGCTTCGGGTTCGCACTATTCGTCCTGGGCGACGTTCCCCTGCGTGGCCGAGGACGGGGTGGTCTACAACGTTGCCGTGCCGATGGACCAGCTGCGGATCGAGCCGACCTGGCAGGTTGCGGGTATGCGCGGCACAGGCTCCGACACGCTGGTGGCGGACAATGTGGTGGTCGGGCCTGACCAGTTCTGTTCGATGGCGGAGCTGTGGGGCGGCGCGTCTTCGCCAGAGCGGCAGGCCAGCGCCGAACTTGCCGACCGCTGGCAGCTGTGGCCACTGATGCGCGCCAAGCTGCTGGGAGTGTGCGTGGGGGCGGCGCAGGGCCTGCTCGACACGGTGATCGCGACCAAGGACAAGCCGATCCTCTATACCAGCCATGCCCGCCGTGCCGATTCATCGATGTTCCAGGCCGCTGTCGGGCGGGCAGCGGCGAAGATTGAGACGGCGCGGATGATCGTGATGGATTCGATGCGCCGGATCGATAATGCAGCGGTCGAAGGACGGTCCATGAGCCGTGATGAATGCGCCAGGCTGCGCGGGCTGATCGGGTTGGTGGTCGATCTGCTCCAGCCGACCGTCGATGATCTGATGAACCAGCTTGGCTCGTCGGCGTTCGCCGACAAGCATGTTGCGCAGCGTTACTGGCGCGATTTCGGATCGGGCATCCGGCACGCGATTTTCCACGGCGATTCCTCCTACGAGATCGCCGGACGCCAGATGCTGGGAGTGGAGCCGAACCTTGTTCCGCCCGAGATGATTTGAACCAATTGGATACCAACGGGAGAGAGCCAATGCGCGCAGTGCAGTTCCACCAGTTCGGGGGGCCGGAAGTCCTGGTTGTCACCGATCTGCCCAAGCCCGAACCCGGTCCCGGCCAGGTGCTGATCAGGGTGGCGGCAGCCGGCATCAATTTTGCCGACACCCAGATGCGCCAGGCGACTTACGCCATGCTGCCCGAATTGCCCTGCGTGCTTGGGATCGAGGTGGCCGGCACGGTGGAGGCGCTGGGCGAGGGCGTCAGCACCTATGCCACAGGCCAGCGCGTGGCCGCCGCCCTGTTCCTCGCTGGTGCGGATGGTGGCTATGCGGAATACGTGGCGGTGGACCAGTCCGCCGTGCTGCCGTTGCCGGATGGGGTATCCTATGGCGATGCTACCGCGCTGCTGATGCAGGGGCTGACGGCGTATTACATGCTCGGCCAGCTGGCGCTGGCGGGCAAGAAAGTGCTGGTCAATGCGGCGGCGGGCGGGGTCGGCTCGATCCTGGTCCAGCTGGCGAAGAACGCCGGCGCAAACCTTGTCGCGGGTGCGGCCAGCGCGGGCAAGCTCGATGCGGTCAAGTCGCTCGGCGCGGATGCGGCGGTCGATTACACCGCCGATGGCTGGGTCGATCAGGCCATGGCGGCCAGCGGCGGCACCGGGTTCGACTATGTGCTCGACTCCGTCGGCGGGGCGACGATGAACTCCTCGCTCGGTGCGCTGGGCTTTGGCGGGCAGCTGGTGATCTATGGCGCGCTCAATCTCCAGGATTTTGCGCTTGGCCCGGCGGAAGCTGCCGCGCTGATGTTCGGCAACAAGTCGATCAAGGGCTTTGCCCTGTTCACCGTGATGACGCCCGATGGCGCGCGCGCCGCGCTGGCGGAGATGTTCGCCATGCTGGCCGATGGAAGGCTGAAACTGTTGCCCGGCGCGGCTTTCCCGTTCGAACGGGCCGGCGATGCGCATGGCGCGATGCAGGATCGGTCCAGCACCGGCAAGCTCGTGCTCACACCCTGATAGGAACGAAGAAACATGGATTTCACAGGCAAGGTCGCGGTCGTGCTCGGCGCGTCGTCGGGCGTGGGCTGGACCACGGCGGAGATGCTGGCGGAACGCGGCTGCAAGGTGGTGGTTTCGGCTCGGCGGGAGGAGCGCCTCAAACAGCTGTCCGACCAGGCCGGGGTGGCGTGGAAGCGCTGCGATGTCGCCAATGAGGACGAGGTCGCGGCGCTGGCGCAATATGCGGTCGATACCTACGGGAAGATCGACATCGCGGTGAACTGCGTCGGGATGCCATTGGGCGGCACCATTGCCGAACAGGATTCCGATGTGCTGCGCACCGAAGTCGCGGTCAATTTCCTCGGCAATGTCTGGTTTATCCGCCACATGGCCGCGGCGATGAACGATGGCGGATCGATCATCCTGTTCTCCTCCATGGCCGCCACGCACCCGATGCTGCCCTTCTTCGGCTATGCCTGTTCCAAGGCCGGGGTCGATGCGATGGTGAAATATGCCGCGATGGAATATGGCCCGCGCGGTATCCGCGTGAACTCGATCCTGCCCGGCGCGATCCGCACGGAAATGGCGGAAGGCATCTTCGGCAATCCCGAAATGGAGAAGATATTCCTCAAGGAAGTGCCGTTGAACCGCGTGGCCGAGGCTTCCGACATTGCCGATGCGGTGCTGTGGCTGGCCGGCCCCACCGCCTATATCACCGGCACCAATCTCGACATCAGCGGCGGCAACCAGCTGACCCGCTTCCCCCGCAATGATGAATATGCCGAAGGCGTGGCGGCGGAACTGGGCCATTCGACCGACCGGCACCTCTGATGCCCCTAAACCTGAGCCCGCCATCTGAGGATCGTCATCCTGAACTTGTTTCAGGATCCATCGTGCCTTGCGCGCCGGCGTGCGATCCAAATGCAACTGTGCCGTTTCCGCCCTTTCCCGGCCACTGCGTGTGGTGAGAAATGGACCCTGAAACAAGTTCAGGGTGACGGAAGGGTGAACTTCGCAACTGTCAAACTGAATTTGAAAGGCAATCCCATGATCAAGATCATCTTCATGCTGAAGCGCAAGCCGGGAATGAGCGTGGAGGCCTTCCGCGACCATTACGAGAACGTCCATTCGCACCTCGCCCGCAAATATATCGGGCACCTGCTGGTGTCCTACACCCGCAATTTCGTGGATATCGCGGGCGGCCATCAGGAAGACGCGATCACCGGCGTGTCCAATGCGGCGGGCGAGGCGGACGATTGCGACGTCATCACCGAAATGGTCCTGCGCAGCGAGGAAGACCTCGCCGAAATGGAGCGGATCAACAACCTCCCCGAACTCGCCCCGATCTTCGCGGCGGACGAGGAACGGTTTCTGGATCGCTCGAAGCTGCGGTTCTTCGTGTGCAAGATGGTGGTGACGGGGTAGGGCAAGGTGACGGAAACTTGACCCACGCCCGCTCACCCTGAGCCTGTCGAAGGGTGCTTCGTGAGGGGCGGGGGCGGGCGTTGCGTGGAGAAACTTGGCCGTCAATTTCGGCGACGGCAGCTATCAGCTGTTTTCGGGGAGAACCCGCCGTTCCGGACGCGACGCCAATCCGGTCATTTGCCGAATGTTAACTCGCGATGGTATTGTTGCAGTATGCAATTGTTGATTTTCAAACCGCGCTCGGTCAGGGCCTACAGCTTAGCTGTGTTAGCGTTCGCCTCGTTGCTGTCATTAGGGGCGCTCTTTGATGAGCCGAGTAGCGCCTGCGCTTGCGCGGTGGCCGATCTTGGAACACCGGAATTCCAAGCCCAGCAAGCATGGCTTGAGGAGGCTAAGAGCGAACGGTCGATGAAGGCTGCCTACACATTTGGCTATACTCTGATTGGTGGGGGTCTTGTGTTCTTGGCATTGACGGGCCTTGGAATTGCGTTGCAGCCAATACTGGGCCCTTATGATTAGGGTCAGGACTCATTGATCACAACCAGAAGATGACGGTAGCGGCGATTGCGATGGCGGACATGAAGGTGTGGGCGCAGCGATCATATCGGGTGTGAATGCGCCGCCAGTCCTTGATTTTGGCGAACAGGTTTTCGATCAAGTG
>CANJYE010000042.1 GCA_947479055.1 Erythrobacteraceae bacterium | reverse complement strand
CATGCGATCGCGGGAAAAATGGCTTGATCCGGCGCATCTGCACCTCGCTCAGCATAAACAGATCGTCCACAAGCAGCACCTCCTGGTGCCACCATTGAATCAACCCTCAGCCCATCATGCAAGCAATTTAACAGGTCCTGACCCTAAGCATTCACGTTGATCTGAGAGGCAAAGGCGCTTTGGTGGTGGACCTTTTAACCCGTCGCCCCTATCTGGGCGCTGCGATGTTGCGTCATCTTCTCACCATGCTGGCCCTGATTACCGGGCTTGCGGCATCCGCCGCGCCGATCGAGGCGCGGGTTGTGCGGGCTGATGGCGCGCAGGTGCAACTGGCCAGCGCGCAGGTCGCGGTGGTGCGCCCGCAGGCGCTGGCCCTGCGTGCGGTCCGTCCGGCGCCACAATTCTTTGCGGCCAAAACCGTTGCTATGCGCCCTTTCGCGGCTGCGGATATCGCAGCGCCTTCGGTCCGCCCCGGTGTTGACCGCGCGCTGGAATAGCGCCCGCATTTCATAGCTTTTTCCCGGTTTTCGCGTGTGCATTCGCGCTGGATGGCCGCAATCTCCCCACTTCAAGACGACAGGAACACGCCCATGTTCGGCGCCATTGCCAAGGCCATTTTCGGCTCCTCCAACGATCGCTACGTCAAGTCGCTCGACAAGATCGTACAGAAGATCAATTCGCTCGAACCGCTGATGGAACGGATGAGCGACGATCTGCTCGCCGCCCAGACCGCCAAATTCCGCGAACAGCTTGAAGGCGGACAGACGCTCGACGGCATCCTGCCCGAAGCCTTCGCCACCGTGCGCGAAGCCTCGAAGCGCGTGCTCGGCATGCGCCATTTCGACGTGCAGATGATCGGCGGCATTGTCCTCCATCGCGGCGAGATCGCCGAAATGCGCACGGGCGAAGGCAAGACGCTGGTGGCGACGCTGGCCACCTACCTCAACGCAATCGAGGGCAAGGGGGTGCATGTCGTCACCGTCAATGACTACCTCGCCCGGCGCGACGCGGAATGGATGGGGCAGATCCACAAGTTCCTCGGGCTGACGGTGGGCGTGATCGTGCCCAATATCGGCGAGACGGCGCGGCGCGAGGCCTATTTCAGCGATGTCACCTATGGCACCAACAATGAATTCGGCTTCGATTATCTGCGCGACAACATGAAGCACGAACGCAGCCAGATGGTGCAGCGCCCGTTCAATTTCGCGATCGTCGATGAGGTCGATTCAATCCTGATCGACGAGGCGCGTACCCCGCTGATTATTTCCGGCCCGACCGACGACAAGTCAGACCTCTACATCGCGGTCGACGCGGTGGTGAAGGCGCTCGATCCCCAATATTACGAGGCGGACGAGAAGACCAAGAACATCAATCTGACCGAAGACGGGGTGGAATATGTCGAGCGGCGGCTGGAGGAAGCCGGCCTGCTCGAAGGCTCCAATCTCTACGATGTCGAGAACACCCAGGTCGTCCACCATCTCGACCAGGCGCTCAAGGCCATTGTGATGTTCAAGCGCGACATCGACTACATCGTCAAGGACAACAAGGTCGTCATCATCGACGAGTTTACCGGCCGGATGATGGATGGACGCCGCTGGTCGAACGGGCTGCACCAGGCAGTCGAGGCCAAGGAAGGGGTCACGATCGAGCCCGAGAACCAGACCATGGCCTCGATCACCTTCCAGAACTATTTCCGGATGTATCCCAAGCTGTCGGGGATGACCGGGACCGCCGCGACAGAAGCGGCCGAATTCTACGACATCTACAAGATGAACGTCGTCACCATCCCCACCAACGTGCCGGTGCTGCGGATCGACGAGGACGACGAATTCTACAAGAACACCACCGACAAGTTCAAGGCGATCGCCAAGTCGATCCGCGAGAAGAACCTGATCGGCCAGCCGGTGCTGGTCGGCACGGTCTCGATCGAGAAGTCCGAATTGCTGTCGGAGTTCCTCAATGCCGAAGGGGTCGAGCACGCGGTGCTGAATGCCCGTTTCCACGAGATGGAAGCCCATATCGTGGCGCAGGCCGGGCGGCTGGGCGCGGTGACCATTGCCACCAACATGGCCGGGCGCGGTACCGACATCCAGCTGGGCGGCAATCTTGAGTTCCGCATGGAAGACGAGCTGAAGGACCTGGCGGAAGGGCCGGAGCGGGATGCCGCGATTGCCCGGCTCAAGGAAGAGATCGCGGCGGAAAAGCAGAAGGTGCTGGAGGCTGGCGGGTTGTTCGTGCTGGGCACCGAACGCCACGAAAGCCGCCGTATCGATAACCAGCTGCGCGGCCGCTCCGGTCGTCAGGGCGACCCCGGCCTTTCGCGCTTCTACCTGTGCCTGGAAGACGATCTGCTACGCATTTTCGGGCCGGACACGCTGTTTTCCCGGATGATGAATTCCAATCTGGCCGATGGCGAGGCGATCGGTTCGAAATGGCTGTCGAAGGCGATCGAGACTGCGCAGAAGAAGGTCGAGGCGCGCAATTACGAAGTGCGCAAGCAAGTGGTCGAATACGACAACGTCATGAACGACCAGCGCAAGGTCATCTACGAACAGCGCGCCGACATCATGGACGCTGATGCGGTCGATGACGTGGTCGAGGATATGCGCCACGATACGGTCAATACGCTGGTGGGCGAAGCGTGCCCGCCCGGGTCCTATCCCGAGCAATGGGATATCGCGGGCCTGAAGCAGCGGGTCGAGGAAGTGCTGGGCCTCACCCCGCCGATCGATGACTGGATGCAGGAAGACGCGCTCGAACCCGAAGTGATCGAGGATCGCCTGCGCGCATTGTCTGATGCCAGGATGATGGAAAAGCAGGCCGACAATGATCCTGCAATCTGGCGGCAGATCGAAAAGAGCATCCTGCTCCAGCGGCTCGACCATTTCTGGAAGGAGCATCTTTCCACGCTCGATGCGCTGCGCCAGGTGGTGTTCCTGCGGGCCTATGCCCAAAAGCAGCCGATCAACGAATACAAGCGCGAAGCGTTCGGCCTGTTCGAGAAGATGCTGGAAACGATCCGCGAAGATGTCACCGGCATTCTTATGCGCAGCGAGTTCCAGATCGGCACCGCGCCCGACCAGGCGATGCCCGACCTGCCGGAACTGCCCGATTTCCTCACCGGCCATATCGATCCGATCTTCGGGACGGACGATTCGGGCGGCTCCTCGCTCGGCACCGGGCGCGAGCCGCTGTTCGGTTCGCTCACCGGCCTGCCAGGCGCGAGCTTCGCGCCTGGGAAGGATCCCTATGCCGGGATGGAAATCAGCCGCAATGCGCCTTGCCCCTGCGGCTCGGGCAACAAGTACAAGCACTGCCACGGCAAACTGGCCTGACGATCGCGGTTGGAGGGGGCAGCCCCTCCACGCGCCGTCAGGTCAGAAGCATGACAGTCACAAGCAAGCCGGGCCGGCCGGACCCGGTTGCGCTGGCTCTGCCGATGCCGCATTGTCGCGCCCTTGCGAGGGAGAGAACCGCACATGGCTTATTACATCCATACCGTCGTCGATCTGCAGCCGGGCCAGTACATGGGCTATAGCGACATGATGAAGGTCTTTGCGCCCTACATGGCGCGCAAGAACGGCTGGAACCTGCTTTACGGGCTGGGACCTGTCACCGGGTCGATCCACAATATCTTCCATGTCTGGGAGATCGAGAATTTCGCCGACATCGCCAAGGGCATGGAAGCCTGCGGCACTGATCCCGAGGCGATCGAGATACTCAAGGACCTGCCCAACCTCGTCAACAACGAGACTGTCACGATCCACGGCAAAACTCCCTATTCGCCGTGATTGGCGACATAATGGCAAATTATGCGGACACCGTCTGGATTGGGGCTGGACAAACGTCCGTATGTCAGGTGGAAGCAACGCTCCGAAATATCGGGCAATAGGAGAGGGCAATGTCAAACGCAGGAATTTCGACGCGTTCGCACATCACGAACCAGAAAATTGGCTGGTGGTGCGCGATCGCCTATTTGATGCTGTTCGGAAATGGCTTCATCATGGTCGCGGGCATGTTTCCGCCGCCCGATCCGATGCTGAGCGCGGATGCTGTCAAGGCCATGTTTGTCGATAACAAGCTGATGATCCAGATCGGCTTTCTGATGATGATGTTCGGCTGCGCGTTCGGTTACGTCTTTGCCGCCTATCTGGGGCAGGCCATCTCCGAAGTCGAAGGCAAGTTCGGTATATTGTCGATCGTGACCTTTGGCAGCCAGTTCTCGACCTTCCTGCTGCTCGGCGTTTCATCGTTGCTGTGGGAGTTGCTGGCGTTTCGGCCAGAGGCCTATGATGCCAACACCATGCTGATGTTCCACGACCTGGTCTGGCTGTCCTTTATCCTGCTCGTTCCGCCGACCCTGCCGATCTATGGGGCGATGGCGGTTGCGGCGTTCCAGGATCGCAGCGCTGTTCCGATCTTTCCGCGCTGGTATGGCTGGCTCTGCGCCTGGGCTCTCGTGCTTTTCCTCGGCGGTGTCGGTTGCGAGTTCTTCTTCGATGGGCCGTTTGCGTGGGATGGGCTGTTTGCCTTTTATCTCCCGCTGGTCGACTTCACCGTGTTTATCGTCGCGACTCTGACCCTGCTGTGGAAGCACATTAAGCGGCAAGAGGCTGCCCTGTGAACGAAGCGACTCCGACTAACAGTAATCAGCCGGAGTCTGTGTATGGAGAGATCGGCCTTTGGATTGCGATCCTGGCCGATCTCACCATTTTCACGCTGATGTTCGCAACCGTGCTGTATTACCGTGGTTTCAATCCCGAACTTTACGTTCAATCCCAGGCCCGGCTCGATCAGTTCATCGCGCTCATCAACACGCTGCTGCTGCTGACCAGCTCGTTCTTCGTGGTACTGTCGATCCACAAGGCGCGCAGTTGGGACTGGCCCATGTCCGGCAGGTTCCTGCTGGCCGGGATGGCTTGCGGCGTGGGCTTCATTGGCATGAAGTTCATCGAATATGGCGACAAGTTCGAAGCGGGGATCAACCTGCGGACCAACGAATTCTTTATGTTCTATTTCATGACCACCATCCTGCACCTCGTCCACGTGTTGATCGGGCTGGGCGTTCTGACCATCATCCGGCTGGGTTTCCCGGCCAGGGGGGTAGTGGCCAAGGGCCGTCTGTTCGCGCTCGAGGCGGGTGGCGTGTTTTGGCACATGGTTGACCTCTTGTGGGTCATCCTGATGGCTGTGGTGTATCTGGCAAGATGACTATCAGGGAAATTCTCGATGCAGGGGGCCGCGTCTGGCTGATCCTGCTCACGCTGACGATTTCGTCCTATCTGCTGGCGGAAGATTTCGCCACGCGCGGCGGGCTGGTGATCATGGCAGGGTTGTTCGCCTTCGCCTTCATCAAGGCGCGGCTGATCATCCGCCATTTCATGGAGGTCAAGCACGCCCCGCTGGCCCTGCGGATTGCCTTCGATGTCTGGGCGGTGGTCGGCTTCTGCTCGCTGGTCGGGGTCGCCTGGTACGGGCACGAAGGGCTGCTGAACTGATCGCTTTATCTGCGCGGGGAGAGACGCGATGCTGAGATATCCCAAGGGTCCGATCACGGTTCCGGCCTCCATGGCCCACGCCGTGGCGAACTGGCCGGACGAGGTGTTCCTCCAGACCATGGGCGAAAACCCGGTGACCTTCGCCGAGGCTGACCGGGCGAGCGATGCGCTCGCCGCCGGATTGGCCGCGCTGGGGGTTATCAAGGGCGATCGGGTCTGCACCCTGATGGATACCCATGCCGAAGCGGTGGTGCTGTGGCTCGCCATCCTCAAGCTGGGGGCAGTCAGCGCGCCGATCAACACCTCCTACCTTGGCGAATTTCTGCGGCACCAGGTGGCCGATTGCGGCGCGCGGGTGGTGATCGCGGAAAGCCACTATGTCGATCGGGTGGCCGCGTTGGCCGGTGGCCTGCCCGATGTCGGGCTGCTGGTGGTGCGCGGGGCCGAAGTGCCGGTGACTGCGCCATGGCCCACGATGGACTATTCCACGCTGGCGCGCGATCCGGCGGAACGGCCGCAGGTGGAAGTCCTTCCGGCTGACCTCGCGATGCTGATCTACACCTCCGGCACCACCGGACCGTCCAAGGGCTGCATGCTGAGCCAGGGCTACATGTGCCAGCATGCCAACACCATGATCCGCGGCCACGACATGCAGCGCGGCGACGTGGTGTGGATGCCGCTGCCCTTGTTCCACCTCACTGGCCTCGTTGGGCTGGTGTTCAACGCGGTGCGGCAGGGCGCGACAATCGACATCATTCCGCGTTTTTCCGTCTCCAACTTCTGGAACGAGATCGAGAAGAGCAAGGCCACCATGGCGCTGCTGATGGGCTCGATGCTGGCGCTGGTCGCCCGCGCGCCGGAATGCGAGGCGGAGAAGCGCTGCTTCGGCCAGCTCGAGAAGGTGATCGGCGCGCCGCTGCCGGAAGACGTCAAGACCGTGTGGCAGCAGCGCTTCGGCGTGAAGCGGATCGGCTCGCCCGGCTATGGCCAGACCGAATGCGCCATTGCCGTGGCGCTCAAGGTGGGCGAACCGCAGAAGCCCGGCACCACCGGCAAGCGCTACGAAGATTACGACGTGCGCATCCTCGATGACAATGGCGAGGAGTGCCCGCCCAATGTCACTGGCGAGATCTGCATCCGTCCCAATGTCGTCCACGGCATGTTCGATGGCTACTGGAACCAGCCCGAACAGACCGTGCGCATCTGGCGCGACCTGTGGCTGCACACCGGCGATCTCGGCCAGTTCGACGATGACGGGAACATGATCTTCGTCGATCGCAAGAAGGATTACCTGCGCAAGGGCGGGGAGAACATCTCCTCGACCGAAATGGACATGGCCTTCATGAAGCGCCCGGAAATCCAGGACGTTTGCATCCATGCCGTGCCGTCCGAACTGGCGGAGGACGAAGTCAAGGTGACCTATGTCCTGTCCGAAGGGATGGAACTGGACGAACGCACGCTGTGCGCCTGGGCGATCGAGAACATCCCGGCCTTCGCCGTGCCGCGCTATTACGAACGCGTGGCCGATCTGCCCCGCACCCCCAACGGCAAGGTCCGCAAGATCGAACTGCGAGAAGCGGGGATCACGGACGCGACCTGGGACCGCCAGGCCTCAGACCTGGCGAAGAAGCCGAGGCGGGCAGGGGTGGCGGCTTAGCTCCGTCGGGTTCCCCCTCCTCCTCTGATGAGGAGGGGGAACCTGAGGCTTCACGCCGCGCGGATGATCCCCGCGTTTCCGGCTTCGACCATCTCCATCTTGCGCCCGATCATCTCGACTTCCAGGGCTTCGGCGATCAGGCCCTCGTCCAGAATTCGCGCATAGGCGCGGCTGCCGTCTGGCAGATCGACGATGCCCGCCGCTGCTGTCGCGTCGCCGTTGCGGTCATGGATCGTGGTGTAGGTGGCGATGGTGCAGGCTCCGGTATAGTCGGTGCGAACGATCTTCAGCGGAATGCGGTCCAGTTCGGCCTGCACGGCGGCTTCATCGACCTGCTTCAGGTTTTCCAGCGGGCGGGTGCCGAACAGGCCGTAGCAATGGTTGCTCATCATCATGCCCAGCCCGCTGATCAGGCCGATGCCGTTGCGGTCGGCTTTCAGCCGGTCCACCAGCTTGGTAATCGAGGTGCAGACATAGCTGGCCGCCGGGCCGCCAGCATAGGGCAGGCCGCCGGTCAGCGTCACCTTGTCGCCCGGGCGGTCGGAGATGCCCAGCGCGTCGCGCGCGAAGTTCACCGCCGCCGGGAAGCAGCTGTAGAGGTCGATATAGTCGACTTGGTCGATGCTGATGCCAGCCGCATTGAGCGTTGCCTTGCTCGCCGCCGCCATCGCGGGCGAGCGCCACAGGTCGGCGCGCGGGGCGGTGTCGACCGGATCGTCGGCGTAGCAATAGGTCCAGGGATAGACGCGCTTGTCTTCCGGGATGCCCAGCGCATCGGCCTTGGCCTTGCTCAGCACGATCTGCGCCGCCGACATGTCCACGTCCATGATCGCGACACTGTGCTTGGTATAGGGGTAGGCGATCAGCCGGTTGTCATCGTTGATGGTGGTGAGGAATTCGACCGATTTCTCCTGCGGGAACCAGGCGTGCGGGTTGGCGGCGGCGACCCGGGTCATGGCCGAAAGCAGTTCCGCGTTCTGGTGGCGATAGGCATCGGGCGCGATGCCCAGATGCGCGCGCCGCGCATTGTCGCGCATGCCGAAAGTATAGACCGCGCCAACTCCGCCAAGCAGGCCGGACGCCCCTTCGCCGGGGTGTTGCTGGTCTTCCAGCACAAAGCGGTTTGACTCATCCGGAGCCGGGTAGCTGAACGGTAGCGCATCACCGTTCTTCTGATAGTATTTCTGCGTGGCGATCGCTTCGCCGCCGCAGACCACGGCAATGTCGGCCCCGGCGCGGATCGCGTCGCAGGCGTGCTTCATCAGCTTCAGACCGGTGGTGCCGCTGGGGGAGGGCACTTCCATCTGCTGCGGCGTGGCGCCCAGCCGTTCGGCGAGGCGGGCGGCCTGGTCGTCGTAATTCCAGCCGAGGCAATAGGCGTTGCCGAGATATTGCGTGCCCTTCAGCTCGGAGAAAGCGATGCCCGCGTCGTCGGCGGCAAGGCGGATCGACTTTTCCCACAGGTCCAGCGGTTCGGGCCCGGGCTGGCTGCCCTTGGCGATGGTGATCTGTGCGGCACCGACGATGACGGGGGTTCTATCGGACACGTGGCATTCTCCCAGAGATGAATTGTCAGACCCGCCGTGCTTGTTGACGGTCACATGCGCAGACATGAAAGCCTATCGCCAAGCCAGTCAAGCGCGAAACGAAATGGCGATTGTAACTTGGCCGGGCATTGGCAATGTATGCGCCAGCAGAAAAAAGCAGGAGAGGCCCCAGTCATGACAGCCGCGCTCGGCACATTCGACAATCCCGATGCCAAGACCGTGCCGCAATTGATGGCCACGGCGGTTGCCAACTGGCCCCACAAGCTGTTCCTCGATGTCGATGGCGAACAGCTGACTTTCGCGCAGACCTCTGCCCGAGCCAACCGTATCGGCCATGGGCTGACGAAGCTGGGGATTGCGCCGGGTGACCGGGTGGCCGCGATGCTCGACACCAGCATGGACAATATCATCCTGTGGCTGGCTGTCACCAGCATGGGTGCGGTGATGGTGCCGATGAACACTGCTTTCAAGGGCGAATTCCTGCGCCACCAGCTGGGCGATTCAGGCGCGAAGCTGATCGTGACGGAAGGCCATTATGCCGACCGCGTGACCGCGCTGACCGGCGATCTGCCTGAACTGGAACGCCTGCTCTATCGCGGTGCGGCACCGGCGGTGAAAGGTGGGCTGAGGGTCGATCCCTTCACCAAGGCCGACAGCGACGATGAGAGCGCGCTCGGCGTTGCTGCCGGCCCGGGCGACCTGGCCGCGCTGATCTATACCTCGGGCACCACCGGTCCGTCCAAGGGCTGCATGCTGGGGCAGAACGCGCTGCTCAACGCGGGCTATCCGATGCTGTTGTCGCAGACGGTGACCGGGGTCGACACGCTGTGGTGCGCGCTTCCGCTGTTCCACCTGGCTGCAGTCAGTCTGGTGTTCGGGATGCTGCAACTGGGCGGCACCTTCGTGCTGGCCTCGCGCTTTTCCGTGTCGGGCTTCTGGGCAGAGATCGAACGCAGCGGGGCAACCGCGATCTTCGCGCTGTCCACCATGTTCCCCCTGCTGATCGAGGCGCCCGAAACCGAAGATGAAAAGCGCTGCCATGGCAAGGTGCGCGCGGTGTTCGGCGTGCCGTTCCTCAAGGAGATGCAGGATCGCTGGAAGGACCGCTTCGGCATGACGCACGCCGCGCCCGCCGGTTACGGCATGACCGAATGCTGCCCGATCTGCCAATATCCGGGCCGCGAGATTCCTGGGGCATCCACTGGCGTTGCGGTCGATTATCTCGAGGTGCGCATCTTTGCCGAGGACGACCGCGAGGCAAGTCCAAACGAGCCGGGCGAAATCGTGGTCCGTCCGAAAATCCCGCATGTGATGAGCCAGGGCTACTGGCGTCGCCCGGAAGCCACCGCCGAAGTGTGGCGCGACCTGTGGTTCCACACCGGCGACATCGGCAAGATGGACGAGGACGGCCATTTGTATTTCGTCGACCGCAAAAAGGACTACATGCGCAACCGGGGCGAGAATGTCTCCAGCTTCGAAGTGGAAGGCGCGTTCCGCCAGCATCCATCCGTGGCCGATGTGGCGGTCCATGCGGTCAAGTCCGCGCTGTCGGAAGACGATATCAAGGCCACCATAGTCCTGCGCGAAGGGGCTAGCACCACGGAGGAGGAAATCCTGCGCTGGTCGATCGGGCAACTGCCTTACTTCGCGGTGCCGCGCTATATCGAGTTCCGCGACGATCTGCCGCGCAACGCGGTCAACCGCGTGCTGAAATACGAATTGCGCGCCGAAGGCGTAACCGCCACAACATGGGATCGCGAAGCGGCGGGCATCAAGGTGACGCGCTGATTTTCATACGGGAGAGAACGACATGATCAAGATGATAGCGATCCTGAAGCGCAAGACGGGCATGAGTATGGAAGATTTCAAACGCCATTACGACACCAGCCACGTTCCGCTGGTGAGCGGGATCATGGGCAAATACCTCAAGGCCTATGTCCGCAACTATAGCGATGGCGCCAGTCCGTTTCCGGTCGGCAAGCCGAACGAGTTCGATTGCGTCACCGAATTCCACTATGACAGCATGGAAGATCTGCTGGCCGCTGCTGCCGAAATCGAAAAGCCCGAAAACGCCCCGCTGGTGCGCGCAGACGAGTTGCGCTTTCTCGATATCGACAATGTGGTGGTGTTCGTGGCCAACACCCGCGACAACCGGGACGGGGTGTTCGGAGGGTAATTCCGCCTAACCCGTTGCCACCAGTCTCCCTCCCCTCCCGCTTGCGGGAGGGGGTGGACTTGATCTTTATCCTCAATAACTTTTCGGAAACCCGAATTCGCGCTGGGCAATCGCCGAAAGGCAGACGTTGCGGTTGATCGGGGCGATGCTCTGGAACTTGGCGTAGAGGTAGAACGGGATCACGTCCTGCTGCATGTCGCAAGCAGCGCCGCCGTGGGTGTTCATCGCCATGTCGGCCGATTTGAGATAGGCTTCGGCCGACAGGAAACGGGCCATGTCGCTTTCCATGCCGCTGTCGATATGGGCGTCGAACTTGGCGCAGGCCTGATAGGCGAGCGCGCGGGCGCCTTCGGTCAGGGCGAGGCATTCGGCCATCGGGATCTGCACGCCCTGGTAACTGCCGATCACTTCGCCGAATGGCGCCCGCATCCGGGCGAATTCGGCAGTCTTGTTGAGCACGAACGTGGACAGGCCGACATTCAATCCGGCGGCCAGCAGCCGTTCAGGGATCAGGCAATCGAACAGTGCCTCGAGGCCGCGCCCTTCCTCGCCGATCATGTTTTCGGCCGGCACGCGGACATTGTCGAGGTTCACCACCCAACTGCGATCCGCCATGTGCAGGCCGATATCGATCGGCGAAAGCGAGACGCCCGCGCTCTTCGGATCGACGATGAACACCGAAAAACCCGCCTTCTTGACCGCGGGATCGAACTTCGAGGTGCGGGTGACGAGGATCATGTAATCGGCTTCATGCACGCCGGTGATCCACATCTTGGTGCCGTTGATGACGTAATCGCTGTTGCCCTGCCGTTCGGCATAGGTGCGGATGTTGAAGCTGTTGGTGCCGGCGTCGGCCTCGGTCAGGGCGAAGGCGAAAGTGATCTCGCCGGCGGCAGCGGGGACGAGATAGCGCGCCTTCTGATCATCATTGCCGTGGTGGCGCAGCGTGGTGCGGGCCATCTGGGTGGTGACATAGCGGAACGGCATCAGCCCGCCCTGGCCCATCAGGTCGAGCGCGAGCGCCACTTCGGTCAGGTGCCCGCCAAGCCCGCCGAACTCGGTCGGCACGCCCAGCCCGAACAGGCCGGTCTCGCGCATCACCCGCCACAACTCCTTGGGCGTTTCGCGCGCGCGGCTGCATTCAGCCATGTATTCGCGGCTGATCTGCTTCGTCACGCTGGCGCAGACTTCGCGGATGTCGGACTGGGTGATGCCATCGTCCTCGATGGTGTGGGCAGGGTTGAGCATGTCTATCGTCCTTCGAACTTCGGGGCGCGCTTTTCGGCAAAGGCGCGTGGTCCTTCGCGGGCATCATAAGTGCTGTAGATCGTCATGCCGAGTTCGGCCTCTCGCCGCAAGGCTTCCGCCTCGTTGGCGATATTCATCGTTTCCTTGACCATCCGCCGGGTGAGTTGCACCGCCAGCGGCCCGTTCGAGGCAATCCGCGCGGCGATGGCCCGCGCCTTGGGCATGAGTTCCTCCGGCGGGACGACGTAGTTCAGATAGCCGACATCGAGCATATGCTGCGCATCATACATCTCGCCGGTCAGCAGCATTTCCATCGCGTGGACCCAGGGGATCTGGCGCGGCAGGCGGGTGGGGGTGCTGCCATGCGCTACCAGCCCGCGCTGGACTTCGCGCACGCCAAGCTGGGCAGTGGTGGAAGCCACGCGGATATCGGTGCCGTTGAGCATCTCCATTCCGCCTGCCAGCGCGAAGCCGTTGATTGCGGCGATCACCGGCTTGCCCGGATCGAAATCGCGCAGGGTCGCTTCGCCCGGCAGCAGCGGTTCGTCCAGAACCATCCTGTCAAATTCATCCTCGGGCGCGCGCGCGCCGGTGAACAGCGGAATGTAGCGCTTGAGGTCGGCACCCGAACAGAACGCATCATGTCCCGCCCCGGTCAGGATCACCACCCGGACCGCATCATCCTGCGCCACACGGAACCACGCCTCGCGCAGCCGCACAAGCACTTCGGGCGAGAGCGAATTGCGCGCTTCGGGCCGGTTGATGGTGATGGTGGCAATGCCATCTTCGACTTCGAACAGGACGACGCTCATGGCTCTCTCGCTTGCGACTTGGGGTGAGCATGCCTAGGCATGGGACAGGGCTGCTGGCAAGTGGGGCGGGATCATGGGCAAAGGGTGGTTGCAATGAGCGGCAAGTTGAAGATCGGCATTCTGGGCTGCTCCTATGTCAGCACTTATGCCATCATCGAGCCGGCCCGGCAGGGAGCGGACATTGTGGTGACGGCGATTGCGTCGCGCGATGCGGCCCGCGCGGCGGAATTTGCTGCGCAGCATTGCATCCCGCAAAGCTTCGGCTCCTATGAGGATATGCTGTTCGATGGCGATTTCGAGGCGGTCTATATCGGCCTGCCCAATTCCATGCACGGGCGCTGGGCCAAGGAAGCGATGGCGCTGGGCTATCCGGTGCTGTGCGAAAAGCCGATGGCCGCCAATGCGGCGGAAGCCGACCACATGACCCGCACTTCGGAGGCGACCGGTGTGCCGCTGGTGGAGGCAATCCACTGGCAGACCCACCCGATCGCGCCCCGGATCAAGGCGATCCTGGCCGGACTTGGCCCGCTGCAATCGATGGACATGCGCTTCAGCCTGCCCGGCGATTTCCTGCCGCGCGACAATATCCGCTTTGCCGCCGATCTGGCCGGGGGCTGGCTGATGGACCAGGGCTGCTATTGCATCTCGATGGCCCGCTTCGTGGCGGGCGAGCCGGAGGCAGTGGTCTCGGCCACGGCCAGCGAAGCCACGCCCGGGGTCGATGGCGGGATGGAATTCGAGCTGGCGTTTCCCGGTGGCGTGCACTGCCGGATCGGCGGCTCGATGATCGACATGGGCGTGACGGAAGTTGTCGTCTCAACCGCCTTCGCCTGCGCGGCTGGCACGCTGACGGTGACCAACCCCTTCCTGCCCGGCGCCAACCCCTTCACGGTCGAACAGGGCGCGCTGATGGTGGTGGAACGGGCCGACGGCACGCGGGAGGAGGAACGCGCCGATCTCGTTTCCAGCTGGTTCTGCCAGGCCAATGCCTTTGCAAAGCTGGTGCGCGAATGGAACGGCGGCCCGGTGCCGGCATGGGATGCGGTGGCGAACATGAAAGTGGTGGACGCGGTCTATCGTGCGGCGGGGATGGAGGCGAGGACCCCAGCCGAGTGACAACCAAACCTGCTTGATCTAACCTTCCCGAAAGCCATGCGGGAGAGTGCAAGATGTTCAAGGTTCTGGGCCTGTTCGTGCGGAAGCCGGGGATGACGAAGGAGGCCTTCGTCGATCGCTATGAAAGCCCCGAATATGGCCATGCGCAATTCGCGATCAGATTGTGCCCCTGGCAGGAGGAGTATTGCCGCAATCATGTCCGCGAGGTTCCGCCGATCACTTATGCCCATCTCGAAACGAGCGAGGCTCCGGCCCCGTTCGACGTGGTCATGGTCACCAAGGCGCGCGATCAGGCGCAGGCACAGCTGACCGCCGATGCGCTGGCCGATCCGGTGATCGGGCGGATGATCGCAGAGGACGAGGAAGCGCTGTTCGACCGGACGAAGATGACGATCGTCACGGTGGAGGAATGCGCCACCCCGAAGGAGCAGATGCGATCGCGGCCTGTCGGCCACACCGGCGAACCCGCGCTGAAAATGCTTGGCTTTGCCAACCGGCTCGACCCTGCCATTCCGCTAGACGAATTCATCGCCGATTACGAGGCGAGTTTGGCAAGGCTGGTGCCGGAAATCCTGCAAGCCGATGGTCAGCCGATCTTCGCCGGGTACATCCGCAACTATGTCCATCACGATGCCTTTGCCAATCAGGGCCATGTCGCAGTCGCGCCGCCCAAGGCCGATTTCGACATCATGAACGAGATCTGGTTCTGGACGGAGGAGGATTTCGGCAAGTTCCAGCAGGCCTGCCGCGTTCCCTCGGTGGGGGAAAGGATGGCGGCGGAACAGACCCGCCTGCTCGATCCTGCTTCGATCCGGATGGTGTTCGTGGACGAATATGTCCACACGCGCGAAATGCTCGACGCGGCAATGGCAGCGCATGACGCGATGACCGCTTGAGCCATTGCTGAACAGGATAATCGGTCGGGCAGGAGCGCTAGGGGAAGAGTATCCCCAATCCCTACCCCCGCATCGCCAGCACAAAATCGCCCCAGTGCCCGTCCTGAATGTCGCCATAGCCATCCACGCTGCCATTGAGCTTCCAGCGCGTCAGGCAGATCGGCCAGCGCGAGTTGTTCCACGGGTGCATCGGGAAGCCGGCCACGACCTTGCCTTCAATGGTGTGGACCCGGCCATGCTCGTCATGCAGTTCCAGCCACATTGTTTCCGGCATCAGGTCGGCATCATAGCTGGTGCGCTTGCGGCAATGGACCAGGGCGGCCTGCTGCCCTTCCACGATCACCCAGCCGAAGCGCAGGTTCTGGTCGGGCGGAACATCGAAATGGCCCTTCCACACCGGATCGAGGTCCTGCGAATCAAAGGCTGTGACATGGAAGCAGAAGCCATTGTCGAATGTGCCAGTGACCCAGCCCATGGCGGGAATGTTGCGGGGCATTTCCGACCTGAGCTCGCCCCATGAACGGTCGCGGGTCTGGCGGCTGTTGACGTCATAGCGCTTGCCCCGGATCACCAGTTCGCCCACGTTCAGCATCGGCTGTTCGTAATGGACGTTGCTGGACCACATCGCCGGCGGGTGCATCGCGGTGTGGGTGATGTCGAACGAGTTGTTGCGTTCCTTGTCGAGATATTTGGTGCGGAACTTTACCCCTGGCTCGATTACCTCGACCTCATAGCCGTTCGAGGTCTTGTATTTGAGGAAGGTGCCGTTGAGCTCGTCCGCGCTCATGAAGCCCCGGTAATCCTGGATCGCAAGGCCCGGCGCGATCGGCTGGATGCCCTGACAGACGAACACACCGGTGGAGATCAGGTTGCAGTTGGGATGGAACCATGTGTAGCACAGCGCGTGGATTTCTTCCTCGAGGATCGAGAAGCCGAACTGCTGGGTCTCGTTGAGATCGAGGTGCTTTTCCTTCTGCCAGTATTCCGGATGCATCTCCTCGTGCCGGGGATCGTAGGTTCCCATGAATTTGGAGACCGGACGGGTGATGTAATGTTCCTCGGCCTTGGCGTCGCTCATTTCTCTCTCCATCGCAGCGCGAAAAGGGCTTTCCTGCAAGCGCCCATAGGGGCAGACTGCGCGCGATAAGGCAAGCAGGAGAGACGATATGAAAGTTATGCTGATCTTGAAGCGCAAGCCCGGCATGAGCGCGCAGGCCTTCCAGGATTACTACGAGAGCAGCCATGTGAAGCTGGCGCACAAATATCTCGGCCACCTGTTTGCCGACTATCGCCGCAACTACACCATGCCGGTGGAAGACAAGCAGGGCGATAATCCCAATCCGGGCGTGGCTGACCCCGGCTTCGATGCGATCACCGAAATCTGGCTGAAGGACGCCGCCGCCTGGGACGAGATGCAGCGGATCATTTCCGATCCGGAGATCGGCCGCATCTTCATGGAGGATGAGGAGCATTTCCTCGATCGCCCGGCGCTGCGGATTTTCCCCTGCTTTGAAGTCAAATCCGAAACGATGGACGCATGATGAAGATCTACGGAAGCTCGCTGTCACCCTATGTCCGTAAGGCGCTGGTCGTTGCGGCCGAGCTGGGGCTGGAAGTGCAGAACGTGCCGACCCCGCCCGGCTCGACCGACCCGGAATTTCGCGAGGCCAGCCCGTTCGGCAAGATCCCCGGCCTGCGCGATGGCGATCTGACGCTGTGCGATTCCAGCGCGATCTCGGTCTATCTCGATGCGCTGCACCCCGATGGCGGGCTGATCCCCGCTGATCCGGCCGATCGGGCACGGGTGGTGTGGTTCGATGAATTTGCCGACACAATCCTGTTTGATGCCGGGGCCAAGATGTTCTTCAACCGGATCGTGGCGCCCAAGTTCCTCAAGATCGAAGGCGATCTGGCCATGGCCGACAAGGCCGAGCACGAACTGCTGCCGCCGATCCTCGACTGGCTGGAAAGCGTGGTCTCGGCTTCGGGCTTTCTCGTTGCCGACAGACTGACGCTGGCCGATATTTCGGTCGCCAGCCCGTTCGTGAACCTCATGCACCTGGGCATTCCGGTCAATTCTGCGCGCCATCCGGCGCTGGCGGACTATGTCGGGCGGATGGTTCAGCGTCCCGCCTTTGCCGGGCTGATAGCAAAGGAACAGGCCTTCCTCGCCCGCTTTGCCTAGGCTGCCCCGGCGGAGGGGCGCAGGCGGGGGAACACTTCCTTCGCCATGTATTCGAGGCGGCGGCTGCCGGCTTCCACCGGTTCGCCCGGCAGTTGCGCCCAAAAATGGATGTCCTTGATCTGGGGATAGCGGTCGATCAGCGCCTGGAGGTTGGCTACGGCCATGTCGGCATCCCAGACTTCGTAGAGGCCGCCCGCCAGCGCTTCGGCAGGGGTGGCGAAGGGAGCGGTCTGGTCCGCTCCCCACACGCCCCAGCTACGATAGATATTGGTCTGGTACATCGCGTGCGGGCCAACCCGCCGGGCCTCCTCCTCCGGATCGCGTGCGATGATCGACCAACTGCCATGCATGATCACGGCGTCGGCGGGGTCCTTGCCGAGATCGGCGTAGCATTTGAGGTAATGATCGACGCCGATGGTGCTGGAGGGAATGAACCCGTCCCCGATCCGCGCAGCGCGTTCCACCGCCGGATCGGCGAGACCGCCGATGTAGATATGGGGGGGCCGGTCGGGGTGGGGGGTGATCGGGTGGTTGTGGACATCGTAGCGCTTGCCATGAAAATCGACCGGCTCGCCCGACCAGGCCTGGCGCAGGATCGCGATCCCTTCCTCTATCATGCTGGGCCGGTATTTCATCTCGCGACCGAACTGTTCGAACTCCTTCGGGCGATAGCCCACACCGACGCCAAGATCGAAGCGCCCGCCCGAAATCAGCGAAAGCGTGGCAACGTCTTCGGCCAGCCGCACCGGATCATGCAGCGGCAGCACCATCAGGTCGGTCGCGATGCGCATGCGCCTGGTGCGCTGGCTGATCGCCCCGGCGAGGATCAGCGGCGAGGGCGTGTACTGGTCCGGTTGGAAGTGATGCTCGGTCAGCCAGACCGAACCGAAGCCCAGTTCCTCGGCCAGCACGATCTGGTCGAGATATTCCGCATACATCTGCGTCATCGGCTTGCGCCACTGCTCGGGATTGCGGAAATCGTACCAGATGCCGAATGTGGGAAGTGTCGCCATGGGTCTCTCCGAACGGCTGGTCCTGCCGCATGCCGTGCAAGCGTTAGGGCGCTCAGGTTCCTGGCGCAAGCCGAAGCTGTATAGACATTCTTAGCGGGCTGGGGGAGACTGCCGCGATTGATGTACCGGCCTGGGATGGGGCCTGAAGTGAGTGTTTTGGGTGGAGACGGGCATGGATACTGGCGAAATGGAAATGCAGGTGTCGCTCGATTACGAGACGCTACATCACAAGTATCTGGAAGAACGCGACAAGCGGATGCACCCCAGGGGGATCAACCAGTATGTTGCGGTGGAAGATGCCTTTGCCGATTATGACGACGATCCCTACGCGGGACCCGCCACAGAGCGAGCGCCGATTGTAGAGTGTGTCACTGCGCTGATCGTCGGTGGCGGGCATACCGGGCTGTTCACCGCTGACGCACTTCTCAAGGTTGGCATCACTGATTTCCGCATCGTCGAGAAGGCGGGAGACTTTGGCGGGACCTGGTACTGGAACCGCTATCCGGGTTGCCGCTGTGATGTGGAAAGCACTATCTACATACCGTTCCTGGAAGAGATGGGCGACATGCCGGAGGAGCGATATTCGCGTGCGTCCGATATCCTTGCCCATACCCACAAGGTGGCCCGACATCTTTGTCTCTATGAGAAGGCGCTGTTTCAGACCGTCATCATCTCGGCGGCATGGGACGAAGCTTCGCATCGCTGGATCGTGACAACTGACCGGGGCGACACAATCCGTGCGCGCTTCATCTGCTTTGGCAGCGGTCCGCTCAGCCGTCCGAAACTGCCGGGCATTCCGGGGATCGAAACATTTCAGGGTAAGGCCTTCCATTCCTCGCGCTGGGATTACAGCTATACCGGCGGAAACGACCGGGGCAATCTGACCGGGCTTAACGACAAACGAGTGGCGATCATCGGCACCGGCGCTTCGGCGGTGCAGATGATCCCGGAGATCGCCAGTTCGTGCGGCCATCTCTACGTCGTCCAGCGCACTCCCTCGGCGGTGGAGGCACGAGACAATGGCAGGACCGATCCGGACTGGTGGAACAGCCTCAGGCCCGGCTGGTGGGAGGAACGCGCGGTCAATTTTGCGGCGGTTTCGCTCGGCGTGACGCTGGATGACCAGATCAGCGACAACTGGTCTGCCACATGGAAGCGTTTCACCATCGCCGGGCGGCAGGACATGGCTGCTGGCCAGACCGACGGCATTTCGTACACGCAGAAGGCCGATTACGCCAAGATGGAGGAAATCCGCGCCCGGATCAAGAAGATCGTCAGGGATCCAGTCACCGCAGAAGCGCTCAAACCGTGGTACAATTGGTATTGCAAGCGGCCATTGTTCGTTGACGGCTATTATGAGGCATTCAACCGCGACAACGTCACCTTGATTGACACCATGGGCAAGGGGCTGACCCGGATCAGCGAGAACGCGATCCATTTCGGTGACCAGTCATACGAAGTGGATTGCATCATCTATGCCTCCGGCTTCGAGACGGCGGTTCCGCCCGATCGCGCGGCCGGCTTTGCGATGACGGGCATGAACGGTGTCACCCTGGCCGAGAGGTGGAAGGACGGCATCCGCTCGCTCCACGGCACCTTCGTGCGGGATTTCCCCAACCTGTGCATCATCGCCGGAGTGCGCCACGCCGCGGCAAGCTGGAACTTCTCGTTGATCCAGACAATCCAGACCCGCCATGTCGCGGAAGTATTCCGGCGCTGCCTTGCCGATGGGGTCACAAAATTCGATGTGCGGAAATCTGCGGAGGACGCCTGGCTGGCGGAAATCGCCCGCGCTTCCACCGCCGACGTCCAGTTCCTGTCGGAATGCACGCCTGGTTACGTCAACAACGATGGGCAGGACATCGACAAGGGACTCTATTCCGAATCCTATGGTGGCGGTGTGCTGCGCTTTTCAGAAATTCTTGAGGAATGGCGCCACCGGGACCTTGGTGAAGATCTGGAACTGACCTGAGCATTTACCGGCCCGCCGGAGAGCGCGGCGGAAGCATGCTTGGCAGCGAAGGCGGAAATTGGCTCCCCGAGTAGGATTCGAACCTACGGCCATTCGATTAACAGTCGAATGCTCTACCGCTGAGCTATCGGGGAGCAGTCCACCCTGTAGCGGTTTGGGCGGACGGTGGTGCGCCTATATGGACCGGCACTTCACTTGGCAAGCCGAAGAATTGCGCGACGGTCGTGGTGATCGGCGAAACCGGTCCCGTCCGCCGGGCAGACGGGACCATGCGGCTCAGAGCACGAAGTCTGTGCCGACGATCGATCCGATATTGAGCAGGCCAATCTCGAAGTCCGCCGTAGTGTTGCCATCGACATCGCCCCGGAGGATCAGGTCATCCGCCACGGTGTCGCCATCCGCATCGGCGACGACATACCAGACCGAATGCGGGGTTGCGGTGGTTCCGGCGAAGGTAAAGGCGTTGTTGGTCAGAGTGGCGGCATTGGCATCGATGCTGGCCAGATTGATCTTGTCGGTGCCGGAAACGAAGTCGAGGATCTTGTCGCGCGTGGTACCGACGGCGCTTTCGGTAATCAAGTTGTAGTCGAACACGTCCTTGTCGGCTCCACCGGCAAGCCGGTCCAGCCCGGCCCCGCCGAGCAGGATGTCCAGCCCGGCATCGCCTTTGAGCAGATCGTTGCCCAGACCTCCCATCAACACATCATTGCCGGAACCCCCGGATATGGTGTCGTTGCCGCCATCACCATAGATCGTGTCGCTGCCGCCCTTGCCGGATATGGTGTCGTTTCCGGCATATCCCCGCATGTTGTCCTTGAAGTTGGACAGATTGATCGTGTCGTTACCGGCCAGAGCGGCAGCGAATACGGCGATGTCATCGGTGTTGTCTTCCGACAGGGTCGCGTTGATCACGGTCACCGCGCTCATCGAAAATCCCTCAAGCGCATAGGAATCGATGATTGTCCCGCTGGGATTGTGTTCCTCATACATGCCGGTCACGGTCCCGCCATTGACCGTGCCCGTTGCATCGAGCGTCATGCCGGTGCCGCCCACCACCCAGTCGCGTTGGGCGAAGCTGTCGTCGCCATGGAAGATGAAGACCTGCGGATAGACCGGGCCGCTGCCCAGGAAGATATGGGTCGAATTGGTCAGCAGGTTTACGCCAGTGTAATTACGATTGTACCAATTCAGATCGACGGTCCGGATGTCGAAGGCTTCTGCAGCATTGAAAGTTGCCAAGGTTCGTCTCCTGGTAAGGTGGGCTGGCCCGCCAGCTGGTTGTCGGGCAAAATCTCAAGCAAAATAACATGAATCTGTGGTCAATCAATGGATTCCCGGGGGTGTGCCCGGCATTTGCCTCAGGCGAGGAATTGTTCTGCGACGATCCTCTCGTCCAGGCTGTGACCGGGATCGAACAGCAGGGTCAATTGCCGGTCGGTCGCGCGTTCCAGCCTGACTTCGGCGATGTCGCGGATTTCCTTCTGGTCGGCCACCGCCGCCACCGGGCGCTTGCCCGCCTCAATCACCTTGAAGGTGATGCGCGAGCGGTCGGGCAGGATCGCCCCGCGCCAGCGGCGGGGGCGGAACGGGCTGATCGGGGTGAGCGCCAGGGTCTTGGAATCGAGCGGCAGGATCGGACCGTTGGCCGAGAAATTATAGGCGGTCGAACCTGCCGGCGTTGCCACCAGCACGCCATCGCAGGCCAGTTCCTTGATCCGCACCTTGTCGTTGACGGTCACCTCGATCTTGGCGGTCTGGCGGGTTTCGCGCAGCAGGGAGACCTCGTTGATGGCGAAGAATTCGTGCTGCTGGCCATCCTGGGTGATCGCGTGCATCTGCAAGGGCACCACCGCAAAGGCGCGCGCGGCGTTGACCTTGTCGAACAGATTGTTGCCCTTGCGGTAGCGGTTCATCAGGAAGCCGACCGTGCCGAGATTGAGGCCGTAAGCCGGAATCACCCGGCCGCTGTCCAGCATCTGGTGCAGGATCTGCAGCATGAAACCGTCCCCGCCGAGCACCACCACGGCATCGGCCTGTTCCAGCGGCATCCATTGATGCGTCGCGGCCAGCGCGGCGGCAGCTTCCTGCGCGCGCGGCCCCTGCGAGGCGATCAGGGCCAAATGCTTGAAATCGTGGCGTGCGGGCAAGGGGCGGGGCTCCAGTCGCGGGCCAGCGCGGCCCGGGCGAAATCCCGTGCCTTCTATGGGCGGGCGAAGCATTTGGCAACGGAGCGGTAGCAGGACCTTCCCGGACTGGAACAGGGGCCAAAACGGGGAAGGAAATCCTAACCCCATGGTGCTACGAGGCTGCATGGCCAGCCCTCCGATCGACCGGATAACTCCTGCGCGCGATGCGTTGACCGGGCTGCTTGGCCCCGAGCAGGCGCAGGCGCGGATCGACGACTGGCTGGGCGACGCCAAGGCCCGGGGCGAGGTTGCGCCGATCCATGTGATGCTGCTTGGCCTGCGCCGGTTCGACACGGTCAACCTCGCCTATGGCGAGCGTGCGGGCGATAGTGCGCTGGTGGAAATTGCCGCGCGGATCCTGCGCTTTGCAGATGACGAGTTCGACCGCGAATGGATCGCCTCGCGTCTGGGAGGAGGGCATTTCCTGCTGGCGCTCAACGAAACATGCAGCCGCGAGCGGTGGGAATGGCTGGCCGAGGCTTTGGCCGAAAGCATTGCCGCGCCGATTGGCAACATCGGCGAACTTGGCACTGTGCGGCTTTCCCCCCGCGTGGCGCTGATCCGGGCCATGCCGAGCGAGGATTCGGGCCGGGTGTTCGACAGGCTGGCCCGCACGCTCGCCCGGCTGGACGGGCAGCATGGCCGCCGCGTGCTGTGGAGCGACGGGGATACCGCGCTGGCCGGGCGGACGGCTGCGCAGCTGGAAGCGGACCTGCTTTCCGCGCTGCATCGCGACGAGATCGAGATTCTCTATCAACCGCAATTCGCCGCCGCGGATGATCGGCTGATCGGAGCCGAGGCGCTGGCCCGCTGGCAGCACCCCCAACTGGGCCGGATCGGGGCGGGAGCGCTGTTCGGCATTGCCGAGCGGGTCGACCAGGTCGCCCAGCTGTCGCACCACATCGCCATGCGCGCGCTGGAAGGCGCGGCGGGTTGGCCGGAACAACTTCGCCTCTCGCTCAACGTCACGCCTTCCGACCTTGCCTTGCCGTCTTTTGCCGACGATATGGCGGCGGCGGTGCAGGATTGCGGTTTTGCCCCCGGACGGCTGACGCTGGAAATCGTCGAGCAATCGCTGGTCGGCGATCTGGAACGGACCGCCCGCGCGCTGGGCGAACTGGTGGAGCGCGGAATGCGGGTGGGGCTGGACGATTTCGGCGCGGGCTTCTGCAACTTCCGCTATCTCAAGCTGCTGCCGGTCCATTACCTCAAGCTCGATCGTTCGATGGTGGAAGGCATCGCCGAAGACCCGCGCGATCTGGCCGTTTTCCGCGCGATTGTCGCCATGGCCAAGGCGCTGGATCTCGAAGTGCTGGCGGAAGGCATCGAGACCGAGGAACAGCGCGCCCTGATCGCCCGCGAGGGATGCGATTACTACCAGGGCTTCCTGCGCGCCGCCCCGATGGGCGGGGCGGAGTTTCTGGCGCTGGCGAGCCGCTAGGCCGCACGGGCCAATTCGGCCGGGTAGCGCCAATGTCCGCTATTCAAGCTATTTGGGAGATAGCTGCCTGTCCGGACACGACAACAAAGCGGCCGTTCCGCACACGCCTCGATTGCGCGTTTCCAGATAAGATTATGATTTTTTTAATATGCGGCTCATTTCCCGGTTTTTCACGTTCTCGCAGTCCATGTCTGAACTAGCCTGGTTCTTCAGTAGCTCAATTGGATCGGACGGATTCGCCTGTGCAACGGTTAAGTAGAAGCCCTCATTATAATCAATTCTGGGATCGACCGGGATAAACCCGACCATCCGACGTCCGTCCTCATTAATCCAGGATAAGCCTTGCCAGTCTTTCGACACCCCATTTTTAGGTGAGAAATGGTCTGCTTCGACAAGCTGCTTTCCGGGCCTTCCAATAAACCAACGTCGAAATTTTCCATTCCACTCAACGGATGCCATTTCCAGTCCCAATGGTCCGTAGTACGGCCGGTATGCCGATTGCTCTGTATACAAGAAGCACTTGAAGTGCCGGTATGCCGATCCCTGATGGCGCTCACTCATCGCGATGATCGCAACGAATAATATCAAGCAGAATGAGGCTATGCCGAACGTCATGAACCAAAACAAACCAGTTCTACCTAGGGTCAGGACCTGTTAAATTGCTTGCATGATGGGCTGAGGGTTGATTCAATGGTGGCACCAGGAGGTGCTGCTTGTGGACGATCTGTTTATGCTGAGCGAGGTGCAGATGCGCCGGATCAAGCCATTTTTCCCGCGATCGCAT
>CANJYE010000041.1 GCA_947479055.1 Erythrobacteraceae bacterium | reverse complement strand
CCGCCTCAATGCAGGGCCGTCAAAATCATCACGCAAGCCAATCGCTGAACCCATGATCGCGCCCTCCAAAGCACAACCTCATAGATTCAGACTTTCAGCCGACAGGGAATCCCCCCATGTGAGTCACCCACAGCGCAGTTTGGTATGAGATCCGGATTGGCCGATAGCTGCTCAAACTGGCCCCCACTCTAAGGAGAACCCTGTGGAGCTGAGGCAAATTAGCGCTCCCTCACGGGGGTCGTGTTCCGTCAGGCTATCGCCTTGAGCACCGGATAGGCCTCGTCGAGCGAGCGGTGGATGATGTCGATCATGTCATCGATCTGCTGATGCGAAATGATCAGCGGCGGGCACATCACGATCGTGTCGCGAATTCCGCGGACCATCAGCCCGTTTGCGATGCAGGCATCCCGTACCACCGGTCCGGCATTGCCTTCCGCGCTGCCCCAGCGTTCATTGGTGCCGGGCTTAGCGACGATCTCGACCGCGCCAAGCAACCCGATCGAGCGGGTCTCGCCGACCAAAGGATGATCGTTCAGCCGTGCCAGTGCCTTGGCCAGATAGGGACCGACATCATCGCGGACCCGGCCGACCAGGCTCTCGCGTTCGATGATTTCGATATTGCGCAAAGCTACGGCGGCGCAGACCGGATGGCCTGAATAGGTGAAGCCATGGACGAAATCGCCGCCGGTCTTGAGCACCTCGACGATCTCGCTGGAAACCGCGTTCGCGCTGATCGGCAGGTAGCCGGAAGACAGGCCTTTGGCCATCGGCACCAGATCGGGCGTGAAGCCCAGTGTCTGGTGCCCGAACCATTCGCCGGTGCGGCCGAACCCGCAGATCACCTCGTCGGCCACGATCAGGATGCCATACTTGCGGCAGATCGCTTCCACCTCTTGCCAATAACCCGGCGGCGGGATCACCACGCCGCCGGCACCTTGCACAGGTTCACCGATAAAGGCCGCGACGTTTTCGGGTCCGACCGCCAGGATCCGTTCCTCAATGGCGGCGGCGCATTTCTTGCCGAATTCAACCGGATCGGTGCCGAAGCCCTCACCGAACCAATAAGGCTGGCGCACATGTTCGACACCGGGGATCGGCAAATCGCCCTGGGCATGCATCCCCTTCATCCCGCCGAGGCTGACACCGGCAACGGTCGAACCGTGATAGGCGTTCCAGCGGCTGATGAAGATCTTGCGCTTGGGCTGGCCCTTGAGGTTCCAGTAATGGCGCACCATCCGGAACACGGTATCGTTCGCTTCGGAGCCCGATGCGTTGAAGAACACATGCTGGAGCTTTCCCCCGGTCAGACCCGCGATCTTGCTGGCCAGCATCACGGTGGGAGGGGTCACCGTCTTGAAGAAAGTGTTGTAGAAGGGCAGCTCGCGCATCTGTTCTGCGGCGACTTCGACCAGTTCCTCACGGCCATAGCCGACATTGACGCACCACAGCCCGGCCATGCCATCCAGAATGCGGTTGCCGTCGCCATCGTGGATGTAACACCCTTCGGCATGGGTGATGATGCGGCTGCCCCCGATGTCCTCGATCAGCTTGTAGTCCTGCTGCGCGGGCAAATGGTGCTTGATGTCGAGGCGCTTCAATTCGGCGATATCATAATTGCGGGGCATGGCTGGGTTCTCTCTGGATCAGGGGCGGGCAAGCAGGCAGTGCAGCCGGTTCACGGAGAGAACCCGGTCCGGGCGAGAAAGCGGTTGGTGCGGGTGACCCGGGTGCTCATGCCTCGCCTCTGAGCGCCTGACCAAGAAGGTGGAAGTAGGCTGCGCTATCGGGATTGGTATCAGCATCCCATTCCGGATGCCACTGCACCGCGACGACCGGTGCGCGGTTGGCACGAGCGGAATAAGCCTCGACCAGACCATCGGGCGCATGTGCCTCTGCCGTCAGTCCCGGTGCAAGCGTGCCGATACCCTGGAAGTGGACCGAATTAACCGTGAGATCAGGCTTGCCAAAAGCCCGCGCCAGCATCCCGGCTTCGCTCAGGTGGACCGGGTGGAGGTGATCGAACATCTCATCGAGCGAAACGCCTTCAGTGGCGTGGTGCCGCAGCAGATCGCTGCTTGAGGACGTATCCCGGCGCAATGTGCCGCCCAGCGCGACGTTGATTTCCTGAAAGCCGCGGCAAATCCCGAACACCGGGCGACCAAGGTCGATCATTCGTTCGACCATCGACAGCGCGATCGCGTCGCGACCGGGATCGAACGGGCCGTCGCCGCCTTCATCAGCATAGCGCGCGGGCTCGACATTGGAGGGGCTGCCGGTGAGAAGCACGCCGTCGAGCCGTGGCGCAACTTCGGTTGCGCTCATCAGGTCGGGCAGAGAGGGGATAATCAGCGCGGCGACATCGGCGTGCCGCATTGCTGCGCGGATATACCGTTCCATGACCGCTTGCGCCGCCTCGGTGCCGACCATGCGGCTGCAGGCGATCACGCCAAGGACGGGCCGGGCAGCAGTCATCGGTCAGTGCTTTATCATGACATGGCGTGTCACCATGTAATGTTCGAGGCAATAGATCGAAAGATCGGAGCCATAGCCCGATCCCTTGACCCCGCCGTGCGGCATTTCGGTGACATTGACGGAATGAGTGTTGATCCAGGTGACACCATATTCCAGCCGTGATGCAAACGCGCTCGCCTTGCCGACATCGCGGGTCCAGACCGATGACGCGAGGCCGTATTCGCAGTCATTAGCCCATTGCAGTGCCTGATCGTCCGTATCGAAGCGGGTGAGCGAGACGACCGGGCCGAACACCTCCTTCTGCACGATCTCGTCGCTGTGACGCGCGCCTGCGATCAGCGTCGGGGCGTAAAAGAAGCCGGGCAGGTCCGGACTGAACCCACCGGTCACGATTTCGGCCTGGGTGTCGGCAGCGGCGCGGGCGACGAAGCCATCCACCCGGTCACGCTGGCGCGCGGTGATCAGCGGGCCGAGCGCGGTTCCGGGCTTGGCCGGATCACCCAGCGTGATTTTTTCGACTGTGGCCTGTAGGTCGGCCACCAGCCGTTCATAGATCGAGGTATGCGCATAAACCCGGCAGGCGGCCGTGCAATCCTGCCCGGCGTTGTAATAGCCGCCCTCGGCAATCGCCTCGACGGCGGCGGGAATGTCGGCATCGGCCAGCACGATGACCGGCGCTTTCCCGCCCAGCTCAAAGTGCGTGCGCTTGATCGTCGGAGCCACGGCTTCGAGGATCTTGCGCCCGGTGGCGACATCCCCGGTCAGCGAGACCATCCGCACACGCGGGTGCGCCACCAGCCTTGCCCCGACGCTGGCGCCATTGCCCGTTACCACGTTGACCACCCCATCGGGCAGAAATTCGGCGCAGACTTCCGCCAGTTTCAGTGCTGTGAGCGGGGTATGTTCGGAAGGCTTCAGCACCACAGTGTTGCCCGCTGCGATCGCTGGCGCAATCTTCCATGCGGCCATCATCAGTGGGTAGTTCCACGGGGCGATGCCAACGCACACGCCCAGCGGATCGCGTCGCAGCATCGAAGTGTGACCGGGGCGATACTCACCCGCCGGAATTCCCGGCACAGTGCGCGCCGCGCCCGCAAAGAAACGGAAAACATCGATCGTGTTGCCAACATCGACCGCGCGCGCGGTTCCGATCGGCTTGCCGCAGTTGAGCATCTCCAGTTCGGCGAATTCATCGGTCAGCGCTTCGATCCGGTCCGCGATCCTGAGCATGCATCGCGCACGTTCCTTGGGCGGCATGCGCGACCAGACCGCAAAAGCTCGCTCAGCCGCGGCGACGGCCGCATCGACCTGCGCGCGGCTGGCGCTGGCGATCCGCGCAATCTCGTTTCCGGTTGCGGGATTATAGACCGCCTCGGTGGCATCCTCGCCGGTGGCGGGTTTGCCCGCGATGAACTGGCCGCGGATATCGATCATCGGTGGTTCCTGCGTGTTCTGATTGATCGTTCAGCCTAGGCTGTGTCGTCGGGGGCGTGAAATACGAAAAGGAAAGCGATTGCTATCGCTTTATCCGATGGCTCAGCTCAACAGAACCACCGGACTGTCGGCGCGCCAGTGCATCGAGACGCGGTCATCCCACGTGAAATCCTCCTGGTCGCGCCGTGAGAGGTTAGGGCGCGAGACGCGGATCATCGCGCCGGATTCAAGCCGGATCTCATACAGCGTAATATCGCCCAGATAGCTCATCCCCTTGATCGTTCCGCGCGCGAAATTGTGCCCTTCGGGCGCGTCCCGCGCGGCCTCGCGGACGGCTTTGCCCTCACCGGGGACGTGGAGGTACAATTTCTCCGGTCGGAGCGCGATCCAGACCTGGCTGCCGTGCGCGCCTGTCACGCCATGATTGAGATAGACCTTGCCCAGGCCCGGGCAATCGACCGCAGCGCGGTCTGGCTCGTCGAGCGTCAGCGTTCCTTCGAAAATGTTCACCGAACCGACGAAATCGGCCACGAAGCGGTTCGCCGGGAATTCGTAGAGGTCTGAAGGCGTGGCCAGCTGCGCAATGTCACCCTTGTTCATCACCGCGATCCGTCCCGCCATCGACAGCGCCTCGTCCTGATCGTGAGTGACAGTGATGAAGGTGATCCCGACCTCGTCCTGGAGGTCGGCCAGCTCGAACTGCATCTGCGCGCGCAGCTTGGCATCGAGCGCGGAGAGCGGCTCGTCGAGCAGCAGGACCTTAGGCCGCATGATCAGGCTGCGCGCGAGCGCAACGCGCTGGCGCTGGCCGCCAGAAAGCTGATCGGGTCGCCGTCCGGCAAGCCCGTCGAGCTTGACCAGTTCGAGCGCTTCCCTGACCCTGGTATCGATTTCGTCGGAAGGCATCCGCGCGATCTTGAGACCGTAGCCGACGTTCTGGGCCACAGTCATGTGGGGAAACACCGCGTATGACTGGAACACCATGTTCACCGGGCGTTTGTTGGGCGGCACCAGTGCCATGTCCTGCCCGTCGATCAGGATCTGGCCCTCGGTCGGAATTTCGAAGCCCGCGATCATCCGCAGCAAGGTGGTCTTGCCACAGCCCGACGGGCCGAGCAGCACGAAGAACTCGCCTGGCATGATATCGAGACTGACATCGTCCACAGCCGGACTGGGCGCACCCTTGAAGCGCTTAGTGACATTGCGGATCGAAATGATCGGTGATGCGTCGGACATGGGATCAATGGCCTTGCGCAAGTGCGCCCATGCGGCTTTGCAGCTTGAGCGCGAGCGATGTGAGGATGACGGTGAGCGCGATGACCATCGCCGAAGCAGCGTTGACCTCTGGCGTCACCGAGAAGCGGACCATCGAATAGACTTTCACCGGGAAGGTGATCGTGTTCGGGCCCGAGGTGAAGAATGTAATCACGAAATCGTCGAGGCTGAGCGTAAAGGCGAGCAGTGCGCCCGCAATCAGCCCCGGCTTCATGTGCGGCAGCAAAACGTCGCGCAGCGCCTGCCACTCGGTGGCGCCAAGATCCTTTGCAGCTTCCTCCTCCTCGCGGTTGAAGCTCGACAGGCGCGATCGCACGACCATCGTCACGAACGGAAAGCAGAATGTGATGTGCGCAATAGTGATCTGGCCGAGATTGAGTGGCCAGGCCAGGTCCTGCGGAAGATCGAGCTTGGCAAAGAATGCCAGCATCGCCACGCCCATGCAGATTTCCGGCACTACGATCGGCAGAGCCAGCGCGCCTTCCCAGGCGGCCTTGAACGGAAATCGGAAGCGCCACAGCATCACTGCGGCCAGCGCGCCGAGCACCACGCTGACCACCGTAGCGATCGCGGCAATGGTGATCGAATTGCCCAGTGCGGTCATCAGGCTCTCATTGTTGAGCGCCTTTTCGTAGTACTTCGTCGTGAAACCGCGCCATACGATGTTGCGGCGGCTGTCGTTGAAGCTGAATGCCACCAGCGTGACCAGCGGTGCATAGAGAAAGAACAGCACCAGCCCGACCCAGATCCGCATCGAGGTGCGCCTTGTGTATTCCAGCGGAGCGAGCGGGATTTTGCGCCGAAACAGATTCATCCGCGCCGCTCCGCCTGCTTGGCCTTCACGGCCTGGAATGCAATGGCGATGAAAGTTGCGTACATCAGCAGGAACGAGAGCGCAGCACCAAATGGCCAGTCGTTGGCGCGCTTGAACTGGCGTTCGATCACGTTGGCGATCATCTGGCTGTCGGGCCCGCCAAGCAGGTCCGGGGTAAGGTAGGCGCCCAGCGCCGGCACGAAAGTGATGATAATTCCCGAAATGATTCCCGGCGCGGCGAGCGGTGCAACGATCGCCAGCAAGGTGCGGATGTGCCCAGCGCCCAGGTCGAGGCTCGCCTCGATCAGCGAGCGGTCCAGCCGGTCAAGCGCGGCATAGAGCGGCAGGACCATAAACGGCAGGTGGACATAGACCAGCCCCAGAATTACCGCGAAGTTGTTGTAGAGCAGGTTCATCGGCTCGTAGGCACCAGGGGCAGGCAGGCCGACCAGCGGCATGATGCTGCCGAACCGGTCGTGCAGCCAGCCGATCGACTGGTTGGCGTAGCCTTCGGTGCGTAGCACGGCCATCAGCGCGTAGGTGCGGATCAGCAGGTTGGTCCAGAACGGCAGCATGATCGCCAGCAGCAGCCATGGCTTCCAGCGATCAGTTGAGAACACAATGGCGAGCGCCACCGGGAAGCCGACCACCAGGCAAATCACGGTGGTGATCCCAGCCACCACCAGCGACTTCGCGAATATGCCCAGATAGAGCGGTTCGAGCGCGCGCTGGTAGTTCACCAGCGTGCCCGAGATGTCGATATCGGTCAGGCCCCTGTTGGTGCCGAAGCTGTAGAGCCACACCACCGCCATCGGGATGATGAAGAACAGCGTCAGCCAGGTCAGCGGCGCCGCTGCGACGGTCGCGAACATGGCCCGGCCGCGTTTCCAGTCCTCCATCCCCTATGCCCTCCCGCTCAGGAGCAACGATCAGGCCGCGCGGACGCGGGTGAAGGCTTCTTCGTAGAGCGGCTGAAGCTTCGGGTTGTAGGCCGCATACTCGCACTTCGCCAGCAGGTCGGCTGCGGGGAAGATCACCGGATTGTTCTTGTAGCTGTCGGGCATCAACGCCTTCGCGGCGGCGTTCGGGGTGGGATAGAGGATCGTCTCGCTGATCTTCTTGCCCACTTCGGCGTCGAGCAGGTTGTTGATGAAGGCGTGCGCGTTCTTGGGGTGCGGAGCCCCCTTGGGAATGCACAGTGTGTCCGAATTGAGCTGGCCACCCTCCTTGGGCAGCACGAAATCGAGGTCCGGGTCCTCGGTCATCGCCTGGGCGATGTCGCCATTGTATTCGAGCACGAGATCGACTTCGCCCGACAGCAGCAGATCCTGCCCGTTGTCCTCGTGGAAGGCCTTGATGTTGGGCTTCTGCTTGATCAGCATCGCCTCGATCACCTTGATGTCTTCAGGCGTCAGCGCGTTAACCGATTTTCCGAGATACTTGCCGGCCAGGCGGAACACGTCGCCCGCTTCGGACAACAGCGCGATCCGGCCCTTGTATTCGTCGGAATCGAACAGCACTTTCCAGCTGTCCGGCCGCGCCTTCACTTTCGATTTGCGATAGCCGATCCCCAGCGCCAGCCAGGTATAGGGCATCGAGAACTTGCGGCCCGGATCGTAGGCGACATCAATGAAGCTCGGATCGATGTTCTTCATGTTCGGGATCAGCGCGTGGTCGAGCGGGACGATCAGGTCCGATTGGGTCATCCGCTCGACGAAATCGTTCGAGGGGACGATCACGTCAAAACCCTGATTGCCCGCGCGCAGCTTGGCGAACAGTTCGTCGTTGGTGGCGAACAGGCTCATGTTCACTTCGATCCCGCTGGCGGCCTTGAAATCGGCCAGCGTGGTTTCACCAATATAGGTGTCCCAGTTGTAGAAGTTGAGCTTGGCTTCTTCGCCCGTGCCGGCGGCGGTGCCACCACCAGACTTCGAACAGGCGGCCAAGCCACCAAAGCTGATCCCCACCGCAGCGACGCCCAGCGCCTGCAACAATGATCGGCGCCCCAGCTTGAGATCGGCCAGCGTGATTCCGTTAAGGTTCGGCAAGTTCGACATATCCGCATTTCCCCGTGACGAAGTGGCGACGAATGTGATCCGAATGTGCGATGCTACGCTGCATTTGCTGCACTGCAAACAACGAAGTTCGAGAATGCGCTCTATCGCGCGCGGCGCCAGTCGATTATGCCATCCGCGAGCTATCGAAAAAACCGATGAACATCACTTTTCGCCAGATCCGCTATTTCATTGCCGTGGCCGAGGCCCGCTCGGTTTCGGGCGGGTCGAGCGCGGTCGGCATCTCGCAAAGCGCGGTCACCGATGCGATCCGCACCCTGGAGCAGGAAACCGGCGTCACTCTGTTTCACCGCCACGCCAAGGGAGTGACCCTGACCCGCGAGGGGCAGCAGTTCCTGCGCCATGCCCGTTCGATCATCGACGCGATTGCCGATATGGCGGGCGGGGTGGGGCGCGAGGAGGATCAGGCCACCGGCCAGATCCGCGTCGGGGTGACCCCGGTGGTGACCGGTTATTTCCTCTCGGACATCATCTCGCGCTTCCGGCGGCTGTTCCCGGGGATCGAAATCGTGCTGGTCGAGGACAAGCGCAGCTATATCGAACATCTGCTGGTCAACGGCGAAATCGACCTCGGGCTGCTGATCGTCTCCAACCTCGAACAGCGCAGCGCGATCGACCACGAGGTGCTGCTGCGCAGCGAATGCCGGGCGTGGATGGCCCCGTCGCACGCGCTGTCCGACGTCGATGGGCTGAGCCTCGCCGATCTGGAGAACGAGCCGCTGGTGGCGCTCTCGCTCGATGAGCTGGAAGGGCTGATCGACGGCATCTGGGGCAAGTTCGACCACCCCCCGCGCGTGGCCTGGCGGACCAGTTCGATGGAAGGCGTGCGTAGCCTTGTCGGCACCGGCGCGGGCATCACCCTGCTGCCCGACCTGCTGTATCGCCCATGGAGCCTCGACGGCGACCGCATCATCGCCAAACGCACCCGCGAGGACTTGCCGACCGTGGACATCGGCCTCGCTTGGCGGCGGCTGACGCGGCACAGCGACGCGGCGAGCCTGTTCATGGATACGGTGCATCAGCATCGGCGTTGAGGGGTGAGGCGTCACGTTCCCGATCCCTCACGGCCTTCCGTATTGCGAAAATCAAATAAAGTCGATCTTCAGACTAGATCTGCAGCTGGCTGCCCAACTCGATCACGCGATTGGTCGGAATTTTGAATGATTCCATAGCACTTTCGGAACTCTTGGTCATCCACGCAAAAAGCCGCTCACGCCATAAGGCCATGCCCGGCTGCTCCTTCGACGGGATCAGCTTTTGCCGACCAAGGAAGAAGCTGGTCGTCATCAAGTCGAAGCGCGCACCAATTCCCTCAATGTTGGCGAGTTCACGTGGGATATCGATCTCTTCCATGAACCCATAGTGAAGTATCACCCTGTGAAACCCGTCGCCTGCGTCATGAACTTCAAGTCTATTCGCCATCTCGACGAAGGGGAGTTCCTCAACCACGACGGTGAGGATCAGCACCCTTTCATGCATAACCTGATTATGTTTGAGATTGTGCAGCAACGCCGATGGAATAGTATCTGGCGATGCAGAGAGAAAGACTGCGGTGCCCCGCACGCGATGTGCCGAACCGGCAGACTCGATGAAGACTTTGAGCGGCATGGCTGTCTCCTCAAGCCGTTCGCGCATCAGCCTGCGACCTGTCGCCCAAGTGGTCAGGGCCGTGAAAAGTGCGGCCGCGACCATCAGCGGGAACCATCCGCCATCGGGAATCTTGGTGATGTTTGAAGCGAAGTAGGCGATGTCTATCATCAGGAAACCGCCCACCGTCGCCGTCGCCATCCAGCGATTCCAGTGCCATACCTTGAAGATCAGGAAGCCTAGCATCACGGTCGTGATCAGCATGGTTCCCACTACCGAGATTCCATAGGCCGAGGCCAGACGTGTGGATTCCCCGAACCCAAGCACCAGAATCAGCACCATTGCCAGCAGGGCCCAATTGATTGCCGGGATGTAGATTTGCCCCACAGCCTTCTCACTCGTGTGCAGCGTGTGCAGTCGCGGCAGGAAGCCAAGCTGGACCGCCTGGTGTGTGACGGAAAAGGCGCCCGAGATGACGGCTTGACTTGCGATGATGGTGGCAGCCGTGGCGAGGAATACCAACGGCAGGCGGGCCCAATCGGGTGCCATCAGATAAAAGGGATTTTCAACTGCGGCGGGGGAAACGAGCAGCAGGGCCCCTTGCCCCATGTAGTTCAGCATCAGGCATGGATATACAAGTGTCAGCCAGCTTATGCCGATCGCCCTGCGTCCGAAATGTCCCATATCGGCATAAAGCGTCTCCGCTCCCGTAACCGCCAGGAAAATCGAACCCATGGCAAGGAAAGCGAGGCGGGGATCGTGGCGGAAGAACTCCACCGCCCACCAAGGGCTGAGGATGCCCATAATATCTGGCCGATTGGCAATGTTGGTGACGCCGAGCGCAGCCAGAGTAGCAAAATAGACCAGCACCACAGGACCAAACAGCGCCCCGACCTTCGCTGTGCCGCGCGACTGGATAAGGAACAGCGCGATCAGGATCGCCACGGAAATGGGCAGCACCATCGGAGCCAGACTGTCCTCGACAATTGTCAGTCCCTCCACCGCGGACAGGACGGAAATCGCCGGCGTCAGCATGGCATCGCCATAGAAGAGGGAGGCTGCAAGAACGCCTAGTAAGGTGATGGAGGCCGTCCAACGTCCGTTGGCCAAGTGCCGGGACATCAATGCGAGCAGCGCGAAGGACCCACCCTCGCCCCGGTTGTCAGCCCGCATTGCGACGACCACATACTTCAGCGTCACGATGAACATCAGTGACCAGAAGATCAGGCTCAGCACTCCAAAAATGTGCAAGCGGTCGACTGCGATCGGGTGTGGGCCGATGAAACTCTCTTTGAGGGCGTAGAGTGGCGAAGTGCCGATGTCACCGTAGACGACCCCGATCGCCCCCAACATGAGGACAGGCAGGCTGTCCCTCGAACTGGGGGCGATCGGCACAGTTGAGGCGACTGAATGCGTTGAGGATGGAGTTTTCATGCAACTCGCAATGGGCTTTCTCTGCATAAAGAATCCATGTGGATTCGCGAAAGCCAGCGGGCAGTTCGATTGGAAATGCTCGACCGCACACCAGCCCAGGTGCAATATATCAGCATGAAACTGGAAGTGATTACGCTGGACGAACGGCGTTCTGCATTTGCCCGGCTCACGCGTGGCTATTTGGCCGCGCTGCTGGCAGTTGCGGCATCGACGATACTCGGCCTGCTAATAGCGCAGCGCTGGGGCAATGGGCCGGTTGTGCTTCTGTATATCCCGTCAGTTCTGGTGGCAGCGGTCTACTCGGGGCTTTGGCCGGCGCTGGCCGCAACGGTCGCGTCCACGCTGGCATACAACTACTTTTTCACGGTGCCTTATCGCACCTTGTTTATCCATAGCCCGACCGACGTGGCAATAGTTCTCATTCTGTTCCTGGTGGCATTGGTCACCAGCCAGCTTGCGGGGATGCTGCGCGAGCAAGCACGGCTTGCCGCCGCCCATGCTGCGCGCAATGCGACCATTGCAGGTTTTGCGAGACAGCTTCTCTCCTGCACCGGAGAATACGAAATCGCGGTGGTGACGGTTGATGAGCTGTCGCGGCTGTTCCGGTGCAATGCTGCATTTGTAAGCGGGAAGGAAACGCCCCAACTCGTGGCGAGCAAACCATTGGATGTATCACTCGCTCCTAGCGACTTTGTAGCAGCGGCTATGACTCTGACCACCGGTGAGCCAACGGGACGCGGTGTCCGCAGGTTAAATCTGGCGGATTGGCAATTCCGACCTGTAACTTCGGGTCCGACCGTGTTGGCTGCCGCAGGTGTCGCCCGGGACGACGGGGCTACGCCGATTGCGGAGGACCAACTGATTCTGGTCGGCAATCTTCTCGATCAGGTGGCGCTCGCTCTTGAACGAGCCCGCCTGGAGTGCGAAGCACTTGAGTTCGCCACTCTACGTGAGCGCGACCGACTACGCTCCGCGCTGCTCGCCTCGATCGGCGAGGACGTAAAGCCGCGCCTGAATGCGATTGCCGCCGCTGCTCGCGCATTGCGGCGGGCGGGATCGGCCGACAAGGCCCTCATCGCGAGCGTCGCAAACGAAGCAACCAAGCTCGACCGTTATATTGATGACCTTATCGATCTGAGCCCTGGGGCCGACCAAGGGCCAATCGAAGTTGCCAACCTGACTATCGATCTCCACCGCCGGGCGGTGCTGAGAGCAGGGATCGAGGTCCACCTGACCCCAAAGGAATATGCCTTACTAATCGAGCTTGCGAGGCACGCGGGCCAAGTGCTGACCCACGCACATTTGCTGCGGGTCGTATGGGGGCCTGCCCAGGTCAAGCAAATCGATTATCTTCGTGTAGCGATCCGGTCGCTCCGGCAAAAGCTCGAAGATAATCCCGCGCACCCCAAACTGATCCTCAACGAGCCCGCCGTAGGTTATCGCCTTGCGACGTCTTAGCCCGACCTGCCCATCAGGCTCTAAGCAGGTGAGATTGCCGCATCAATGCGTGAATCCTTAGACGGCCACCCAAAAATCGCCTGTCCTACAAGCCTCCGCCCTGCCATGACCCTTGCGGCTCTTTCTGATTGTCGGTTTCCCCGCTGCGTCACCCGTTTTGTTCTGGCGAAGTGTCACCCAGTCATTCGGCGGGAAACTGATTTAAAAACAAGATATTTATCGAACAAGGGCGGGCGACACGGTGTCACCTTTGTCACCCGCCACCCTCAGGCATTCCGCAAATACCACGTGAAATCCAGCTCGGTCACCTCGGCCATGAACCGCGCCATCTCGATGCCCTTGACGATGGCGTAGTTCTTCACGAACCGCTCGCCCAGATAGTGCTTCATCAGATCGGAAGTCTCGAACGCCTCGATCGCGGCGGCCCAGTGGTTGGGCAGGCGGGTGGCGCTGGCGCTGTCTTCGTAACCATTGCCGACCACCGGCGGGCCGGGATCGATCCGGTTGCGCATGCCGTGGGCCATTGCCGCCAGCACTGCCGCCACTGCCAGATAGGGGTTGGCATCGGCGCCGCAGACGCGGTGTTCGACATGGCGCGAGGCGGGCGAGCCGGCCGGGATGCGCAGGCTGACCGTGCGGTTGTTGACGCCCCAGGTCGGCGCGACCGGGGCATAGGAATTGGCCTTGAAGCGGCGATAGGAGTTGGCGTTGGGGGCGAAAATGGCCATCCCGTCGGCCAGCAACGCTTTCATCCCGCCGATCGCATGGCGCAGCAGCTCGGTCCCTGCCGGGTCTTCGCTGGCGAAGGCGTTGTTGCCGTCCTTGTCCGCCATCGAGACGTGCAAATGCATCCCGCTGCCGGCCGTTTCGGCGAATGGCTTGGCCATGAAAGTGGCCTCCAGCCCGTGCTTGACCGCAACGCCCTTGACCAGCCGCTTGTACATGATCGCATCGTCGGTGGCGCGCAGCGCGTCGGGCTTGTGGCGCAGGGTGAATTCGAACTGGCCGGGGGCATATTCCGAAATGCCGCTTTCGATCGGAATATCCTGCGCATCGCAGGCGCTGTAAAGCTCGTCAAAGAATGGCTTCAGATCCTCCATCTCGCGCAGGCCATAGACCTGGATGTCGCTCGAACGGTGGCCGGTGACCATGCCTCTGGCCGGGATAGGCCGCCCTTGTGAAATGTCGACGAGGTAGAATTCCAGCTCGACCGCCACCACAGGGGTCAGACCATCCGCCGCCAGCATGTCGATCACCGCGCCCAGCACATGGCGCGGATCGAGATCGTTGGGTGTGCCGTCCAGCTCGTAGAAGCTGGTGAGGAACTGCGCCGCGCGTTCGCCCAGCCAGGGCGCGCGGACCAGCGTGCCGGGGATGGGATAGACATAGCGATCGGCATCGCCATCCTCCCACACCAGTCCGGTCTCCTCGCAATCGCGCCCGGTGATGTCGACCACCAGCACCGAACCGGGGAGGAACCGGCCGTTCTGGTAGACCGCCAGCACCTCATGCTGGCGCAGCCGCTTGCCGCGCGGAACCCCGCCCATGTTGGTGAAGATGATGTCGATCGCGTCGATATCGGGGTTGGCGGCGAAGAACGCCTGCGCCTCGGCCAAAGTGGCGCGGTGGTTCGAACTGAAGGGGGGCTTGGTCATGGCTGGGTCATCCGATCAGGGTGTGGAGGCATTGGTCGAGCACTTCGGCCAATCGGTCAACCTGCGCCTGCGTGGTCGCGGGGCTGACAAGGGTCATGTTGTGGAACGGCGCGATCAGCACGCCGCGGTTGATGAGGAATAGATGCAGTGCATGTTCGAGCGGCCCGGCCATCGCCGCGCGCGCCTCGCTGCCGTTGCGGGGGGGCTTGCCCGTGCAAATGAACTCCCCGCGCGCTCCGATCTGGGTGACATGCCAGTCGAGCCCGTTGGACGCAATCACCGCGCGCAGCGATGCGGCAAGGTTGCCGGCCAGCGGCAGCATGTGCTCATAGGCCGCCAGGGTCATCACTTCGGTCAGGCAGGCGCGCATCGCGGCCATCGCCAGCGCGTTGGCGGACAGGGTGGTGCCGATCCCGGAATGGCCGCTTTCACCCTCCGCCCGGGCGCGGGTCATGCGCTCGGCTACTTCGGCGGTGAAGCCGAACACCGCGCAGGGCACCCCACCCGCAACTGGCTTGCCCAGGACGAACAGGTCGGGCAGCGGGCCGCAGGAGCCGGTGTAGCCGCCATAGCCGGTAGAGATCGTGTGCGTCTCGTCAAACACCAGCAGCGTGCCGTGGCGTGTGCATGCCGCGCGCATCGCCTCGAGATAACCGGGTTCGGGCAGGACCATCCCGACATTGGTCAGCGCCGGTTCGGTCAGCACGGCGGCGACATTGCCTTGTGCGAGTGCGGCTTCGAGCGCGGACAGATCGTTGAACTCGATCACCACGGTGTGCTCGCGCACATCATAGACCTGACCAACCAGGCTGCGACGCAGTTCGGGCTGGCCGTCGCGCAGGTCCACGAACACATCGTCGACCGCGCCGTGATAGCAGCCGTTGAAAACCAGGATCGCGTCGCGCCCATTGATCCCCCGGCACCAGCGAATGACCGCGCGATTGGCCTCGCTGGCGCTCGAGGTGGCCTGCCAGAACGGCAGCTTGAATCGCCCTGCCAGTTCGTCCGCCACCACTACCGCATCGGGCGTCGGCAGCATGGAGGTCAGCCCGCGGCCTGCCTGATGCGCAATCGCCTCGGCCACCGGGGCGGGGGAGTGCCCGAACATCGACCCGGTGTCGCCGAGGCAGAAATCGTCATAGCGATGACCATCGGCGTCCCACAGTTCCGCACCTTGCGCTTTCTCGGCGAACAGCGGGAAGGGGGTGCCCCAATCGAGCATCCAGTGGAATGGCACGGCCCTGTGCCAATGACGCGCCGCCGCGCGAGCCAGCGCAGCCGACTTCGGATTGGCGGCGATGAACCGTTGCCGCTCGGCTTCGAGCATCGTGGCGATGGCCTGGTCAGTAATCACAGCCGGTCTCTCAGGGAATACCACAGCATCCCCAGCACGTAGAGCGGCTGGCGCAGCAGCGGTCCGCCCGGGAATGGTCGCAATGGGAGCCGCGCAAACAGGTCGAAGCGCTCGGCATCGCCCTGCATTGCCCTGGCGATCAGGCTCCCAGCCAGCGTGGTGAGCAGCGCGCCATGGCCCGACCAGCCGTGCGCGTAGAAGCTGTTGCCGATCCGCCCGAACTGCGGCAGTCGATTGAGCGTGACGCCGACCATGCCGCCCCAGGCATAGTCGATCCCCACACCGGCAAGCTGTGGGAACACCCGCTCCAGATATGGCCGCACGAATCCCGCAATATCGGCGGGCGCGCGCGGCGTGTATTTCTCTCCCCCGCCGAACACCAGCCGACTCTCGGCGCTGAGCCGGTAATAGTTCAGCACGAACTTGCTGTCCGAAATGGCCACGCCCGACGGGATCAGCGCCGCCGCGCGGTCTGGCGAAAGCGGCACCGTGGCAACGTTGTAGTTGGCCACCGGCATCGTCATGCGGCCAAGCGAACGATCGAGCGCGCCCATCATCGTATCGCAGGCGAGCACGCCATGGCTTGCGGTCACCCGTCCAACTGCGGTCGTCGCTATCACGGGGGTGCCATGCTCCATCGCCATGACCATGCTGCCCTCGAAGATCCGCACGCCCGCCGCGATTGCAGCTCCGGCAAGGCCGAGCGCGTAGTTGAGCGGTTGGAAATGCCCTCCGTTCGCGTCATAAAACCCGCCATGATAGAGCTGGCTGGCAACATATTCGCCTACCGCGCCCGGTTCGACAATCCGTGCGCCCTGATAGTCCAGCAGGCGTTGCAGTGTATTGAGTTCGCGCCGCATGTCGGCCAAATGTGCCGGCTTTGCAGCTGCATGAAAATGGCCGCGGTGCAAATCGCAGGCAATCGCGTGACGCGCGATCCGGTCGCGCACCATATCTCCTGCCGTGTTGGCGGTTCCCACCAATGCGCGGGCCGCATCGTCGCCGAAGCGAGCGGCAAGTTCGGTCGCGCTCCAGCGCATCCCCGGGATCAGCTGGCCGCCATTGCGCCCCGATGCGCCCCAGCCGATCCGGTGGCCTTCGAGCAGGATCACCGAAAATCCCGCCTCTGCGGCATGGAGTGCGGCGGAAAGCCCGGTGAAGCCGCCACCCACCACCACCACATCGGCCCGCTCCTCTCCGCGCAGTTGCGGCTGGGCCGGGAGGGGATTGGCAGTTGCCGCGTAGAGCGACGGCGCGTGGGCTTCCACGATCACACTTTCAGCAGCAGGTGTTCGCGTTCCCAAGAGCTGATGACAGACTGGTAGGCATAAAGTTCGGCATCCTTGATTGCCCAGAACACCTCGAAGAATTCCTCACCCAATTCCTTCTTTACCGGCTTGCAGTGGCTGAACCGGTCAAGTGCGGCCTCGAGCGTGCGCGACAGGGTGCGGGCGCGGTTGTAGGCGTTGCCTTCCATCATTTTGGGCGGAACCATCCGCTCGACCATGCCGATATAGCCGCAAATAAGCGAGGCGGCGATCGCCAGGTACGGGTTGGAATCCGCGCCCGGCAGACGGTTTTCGACCCGCCGGTCCTTGGGTTCAGAAATTGGCACGCGCAGCCCGCAGCTGCGGTTGTCGGTTCCCCAGTGGACGTTGATCGGCGCGGCGGTATCGGGACGCATCCGGCGGAACGAGTTCACGTTGGGCGCAACCATCGGCAAAATCTGCGGCATCAGCCGGACGAGGCCGGCGACATGGCTGCGGAACAGCGCGCTGTCGCGCCCGTTGGGGGTTGAGAAGATGTTGCGGCCGGTTTCTGCGTTGAGGATTGACTGGTGGATGTGCATTGCGCTGCCCGGCTGGTCGGACATCGGCTTGGCCATGAAGGTGGCGTATACCCCATGCTCGAGCGCGACCTGGCGGACAATGCGCTTGAACAGCAGCACCTGATCGGCCAGCGCAAGCGCATCGCCGTGGACGAAGTTCACCTCGAGCTGTGCCGCACCGGCTTCGTGGATCATCGTGTCGATATTGAGCTCGGCCTTCTCGCAGGAGTCATAGATCTGCTCGATAATGTCCTCGAACTCGCTCAGAGCTTCGAGGCCGAATGCTTCGCTGGCGGTTTCGGCGCGGCCAGAGCGGCCCGGCGGCGGAACCAGTGGAAAATCCGCGTCGAGATTCTTGGAAACAAGGTAGAATTCGGCTTCCGGCGCGATCACCGGCCGCCAGCCCTTGGCCTCATACAGCGCCAGCACCTTTTTGAGGATCTGGCGCGGGGCGATCTCCACTGGCTTGCCCGATGAATGATAGGCATCGGCAATGACATAGGCAGTCGGGGTCTTGTATCCCGGCGCCTCGCGGATCGTCGAGGCATCGGGGACAAGGATCAGATCGGGATCGAAATCCGGGACGATATGCTGGATGTCCTCCGGATAGCCGCCGGTGACGGTGACGATAAACACACTGCCCGGGATGCGGAGGGTCCGATCGGTCAGGCTCTTTAGGAACTTGCCCGCAGGCAGAACCTTGCCGCGCTGGATCCCGTTCATGTCCGGGACAATGCATTCCACCTCGCTGATTCCGCGGTCCCTGATCCAGCTGGCGATGTCATGTGTCATGCAATTCACATTGCGGCCTGGGCCAATGCGGCCCGGACTCGCACTCCTGTCAGAAGTCGAAGGTCAACCCGCCGACCACCGTCGCCTTGCCCAGCGTCGTGAAGCTGTGGGCGGTATCGATGTAGTCGACAGTGGCGGTGAGACCAGAGCCAAGGTCGTAGCTCATGCCGACCTTCCAGTCCTTCTTGTTATTGGCGAAAGCGCCGTCTTCGAGGCCGAAACTGCCGTGTGCCGACCAGCCGGACTCGCCGAACGGCAGGTCGCCCGCGATGTAGACGTAAGTGTTGTCCTGTCCGCCAATGTTTCTCTGACTTGGTGCATAGGCGACGCCAACCTTGACGTCGGCCGGGCCGACCTTGGTGCCGAGCGAGCCGTAAGCTTCAAAGTAATTGAAGCCGCTGTTGTTGGCATAGGAGTAATATACCGCGCCGACATCGAGCGAGATCGGGCCGACATCCTTCGAGAAACCTGCGGTCCAGTCTACCTCGACATTCTTCGCGCCGCCATTGCCCAGATCGACATTGGACGTCCACACACTGGCGTACAGTCCGCTTTCGTGGCTGACAGTGACCGATGCCGTGACTTCCGGATCCTTGCCCGAGAGCGAAATGCCGCGGTAGCGGTAGTCTGTAAACGCACCGACCTGGGCCGAAATGTCGAACGGGCCGGATGTCGCAGCTTCTTCGTCCTGCGCGAACACAGCAGTCGGCAGCGCGGCAAGCGGAAGTGCGGCGGCTGCAAGGAACAAGCGATAGTTCATAGTGCTTCCCTCACTTTCTTGGCCTCATGGGCTGGCCCGGTCAGGTGGCGGGCACTCATACTCTCCGCTCCTTCCCTGCTGCATGGTATACTGGCCCTTATCTTGCTTCCATGCCACCGGGATTTATCAAGGCCACGGCTATCGGGTTTTCCGATAGGCCGGGGGGGCGCAAACCGAATAGCGATTACCAGGCCCAACGGCTAACGTGGGCACCCATGCTGCTGGAGCCATAGCCCGATGCACGAACCCAATGATCTTTCGGCCTTCTGGATGCCGTTCACCGACAATCGTGCCTTCAAGCAGCATCCGCGCATGTTCGTCGCGGCAGAGGGGATGCACTATACCGCCGCAGCGGGTCACAAGGTGCTCGATGCGACTGGCGGCCTGTGGTGCGTCAACGCGGGACATGCGCGCCGCCCGATTATCGATGCGATCAAGGCGGCGGCCGAACAACTCGATTTCGCGCCAACCTTCCAGCTTGCCCATCCCGCCGCGTTCGAGGCGGCATCCAGGCTTGCGCTGCTGATGCCGGCCGGGCTGGACCGCATATTCTTTACCAATTCCGGATCGGAAAGCGTCGATACCGCGCTCAAGATTGCGCTTGCCTATCAAAAGGCGCGCGGGATGGGCGGCAAGACCCGGCTGATCGGGCGGGAGCGCGGCTATCACGGGGTTGGCTTTGGCGGGATCTCTGTGGGGGGGATCGTCGGCAATCGCCGTCAGTTCGGCACTCTGCTGACCGGGGTAGACCATTTGCGCCACACGCACGACCCTGCCCGCAACGCCTTTTCGCGCGGGCTTCCGCTGCATGGCGCAGATCTGGCCGAAGACCTGGAACGGCTGGTCGCGCTGCATGGCGCGGAAACGATCGCGGCGGTGATCGTCGAGCCGGTCGCGGGTTCAACCGGCGTGCTGGTGCCGCCCGTTGGATACCTCCAGCGGCTGCGCGAAATCTGCGACAAACATGACATCCTGCTGATCTTCGACGAGGTGATCACCGCGTTCGGCCGGGTAGGGAAGGCGACCGCAGCGGAGCGCTTCGGCGTGTCGCCCGATATCATCACCATGGCCAAGGGGCTCACCAACGCGGCAGTGCCGATGGGTGCCGTCGCGGCACGGCGCGAAGTGCATGACTGCATCGTCAATGCCGCCGCTCCGGGCATCGAGCTGTTCCATGGCTACACCTATTCCGGTCACCCGCTTGCTGCCGCCGCCGCGATCGCCACGCTCGATATCTATGCCGCCGAAGGGCTGTTTGATAAGGCGATCGAGCTGGAGGACTACTGGTCAGATGCGGTGCATTCGCTGAAGGGCGCCCGACATGTGATCGACTGCCGCAATTATGGCTTGATGGGCGGGATCGAACTGGCCCCGCGCCCTGGTGCCCCGACCAAGCGAGCACTGGAAGTGTTCCACCGCGCGTTCGATTCCGGCCTATTGATCCGGGTCACGGGCGACATCATCGCGCTGTCGCCGCCGCTGATACTCGAAAAGTCACACATTGATGAGATCTTCGGGCGGCTGGGCGAGATTCTGGCCCTGATCGACTAGGGTCAGCTGTCGTCGCGGCGGAACACGGCGGCCTGCGAGTTGTAGAAGAAGCCGCCATTGGCGAGGAATACCGACTTCGCATCCGGCACCTGCCGTTCGCCCGCATCGCCCCTGAGCTGCACCACCGCCTCGCGCACGAAGCCTGCACCTTGTGTGCCGCCCTCGCTCAGCATGCCGCCATTGGTGTTGACCGGAATTCGGCCGTTGAGGAGAAGGCGGTTCTGCTGTGCATTCCAGTTCTGCTCGATGAACGCGCCTGCCTCGCCGGGGCCGCACCAGCCCAGCTTCTCGTACCAGGACAGCGAAATGAAAGTGAAACCGTCATAGATCATGGCGATGTCGGTGTCGTTTACATCGGCAAGGCCGCGCGCGCCTTTCTGCTTCAGCTGGCGGACCACCACATCCTGCCCGTGATGGGCGAGCGAGGCGAGCTGGTCCTCGTCGCTGGCGGTCTCGCACAGGCCCTGCACCGCGTGGCTGATCAACACCGGGGTGTGCGGCAGATCGCGCGCCCGTTCCGCCGTGGTCAGGATGAAGGCGTCGGCGGCATCGACCGGCAGGTCCATATCGAACATGGTCAGCGGATCGCGCACCATCCGGGCATTGAGGTAATCCTCCATGGTCAGCGGCTTGCTGCCCATCGCGGCCAGCGGATTGCGCAGGGCATTGGTGCGGTCGTTGATCGCCACGCGGCCCAGCGCTTCGCGCGGGACGTTGTTCTCATGCATGTAGCGCGCGCACCAGGCGGTATAGGCGGTGGCGTTCTTGACGTTTTCTGCCGGGTAATCGTCATAGCCCCGGAAACCGCGCCGGAACGGGTCTTCGGCTGCCAGCTTGGAATTGAACGGGGTGCGGTAATTGTAGTGATAGACCAGCACCGTCTCGCACGCGCCGGAGAAGATAGCGTTCATCGCATCGATGAGCGGGCTGACGACGACGCCCATGCCGTCATTGAGGTAGGTGATGTTGGGCAGGCGCAGCGTGGCGGTCATTTCCGTGACACCCGGCGGCACGATCAGCCAGTGGCCCGGCCCGGCGGAAGAGACGATGCCGTCGATATCCTCGCGCTTGAGCCCGGCGTCGCGGATCGCCTGGACGCAGGCTTCGGCCACCAGCGAGCGGGCGGTGCGGTTGCCGTCGCGCGTACGCGGGAGCGAGCTCACGCCGACAATGGCGATCTGGTCCTTGATGCGGTTGCGGCTCATGACTTCACCTCGTTGATGCGGGTCTGGTCGATGCGGAAGACGGGGAAGGGCGCGCGATTGCGTTCGGTCCAGTCCAGCTTCACCGGCGTGCCGGGCTTGATATCCTCCCACGCGGCATCGATTACGGTGCTGGTGTAGCGCAGGCCCGGCTGGTCCTCGAGCTCGATCAGCGCCACCGGATAGGGATAGGTCACACCTTCCTCCTCGCGGCCCTGGCGAAGCAGGATCGCGAGATAGACCGTGCCGCGCCCGCTGACCGGGGCGGGGGCCACGTTCATCGACCAGCAGGAGGGACAGATCGCGCGGGCCGGTTCATGCCACTTGCCGCAATCGGCGCATTTGTTGAGCCTGAGCTCATGCGCCAGCCAGCCTTCATAAAGGCCGATATTGTCCTGATCGATCGCGCGATGGCTGTATCGCGCCAGCGCTTCTGCCTGTGTCGCGTTCATGGTCTGGCGTCCTCCTTGCTGGGTAATCGATTGCGGTCTTAGCGATCAGGCCTCGCTCATCAGCATTTGCCCGAGAATGGTGCTGGGCATGACCGGATCATTGCCGATGTGCCCCCGCGCCGCGGTCAGGTCGAGCCAGAAGCGGGTCATCAGCGAATCCCGGAACAGCATGCGTGAGCCTTGCATCAGCATCAGATCATCGACCAGCGTGGTCATCTTGCGCAATTGCGAGGTCATCTGCACCCGCAGCACGAGTGCCTCCTTGATCGGCATGGCCACATCGCGGTCGATATGGTCGAGCTGGGCGGCGATGTGTCGCTCGTACATTGCCTCGGCGGTGTTGATCTCCGCCGCGAGACGCGAGATCGCCAGCGCGGTCATGGGATCGTCCTTCGTTGCCTTGCCGGTGAAGGGCGAGATGCGGTTTCGGGCGATGTCGAGGAAAGCGTTGAGCACGCCGCGGCACATCCCCACCGCCAGATTGTTGATGGTGCTGGAGAACATGTAGAGCCACGGCATGCGATAGAGCCGGGGCTGGCTGCTGCTGGCGCTGGTGAGGTTCTGGATGCCGCCAGCCATCGGCACCTGGCGATGATCGGGCACGAAGATATCCTTCGCGACCAGATCGTTGCTGCCGGTGCCGCGCAGGCCATAGGTGTCCCAGACATCGACGATCTCGTAATCGGACGACGGAATCAGGAACAGGTTGAGCGGCATCGGCCCCGATGTTGGCGGCGGTTCGTTGGCGATCTTGCCGCCGACCAGCGCCCATTTGGTGTAGGTCGATCCGCTCGAAAAGGTCCAGCGTCCGCTTAGCCGGAAGCCGCCTTCCACCCGCTCGGCCGTGCCGGTCGGCGCGAAGGACGATCCGGCCAGCGTATTGCTGTCTTCTCCCCACACGTCGATCTGGGCCTGTTCGTTCATCCCGCCGATGAGGAAGGCCTGGATTGAATGGACGCCATAGACCCATGCGGTGGACGGGCAGACTTCGGCAAAGACATTCTGCGCGGCATAGAATGTGCGCGGGTCGGCTTCGTAACCGCCCCAGCGCTTCGGCTGGTAAAGGCGGGTGAGGCCCGCGTCCTTGATTTCGGCGATTGTCGTGGGGGGGATGTCGCGCAGTCGGTCTGCCTCTTCCCAGCGGCCAGCGATGCCGGGAGCAAGCTTTCTTGCCCGCTCCACCATCTCGTCATGCGTCGCCTCGGCCATTCTGGTTCTCCTCTTGCCGGTTCGGCATATACAGTCGGCATGTGCCAGTCACTATGCCGCAGCCCAACAGGATTTGTCTGGCTGAGCAGGGCTGGCGCACGGAGACGATAGGAACCGCGCACTTTCCCGCAAGCGTGCACTTGTGCATGGGCCGGACAGGGCGGAAATGTCGGACAACCGGTCGGGCAATCGCTCAGGATCGATGACGGGTTCGAGGAGAGGTGGCGCGATGCTCTTGACTGATCGGCACTATATCAAGCTGGTGGCGGAAGCCATCGCTGGCGATCTGCTGCCGGACCTCGCCAGTCCGGGCGCGCGGTCGCTGGCGGGAATGGCGGTGGATGCGCTGCGCGAACTGATCAAGCGGGAAGACGTGCTGCCCGGCCTGATCGCGCGGCTTGCGCCCGAAGGGCTGGCGCTGGCACGCGAACTGGGCGGGCTGGGCGTAGCGGTGGAGGACGGCACCATCGCTTCCATCGCCGCACAGCTGGAACGCGAAGCAGCCAGCCCTTCGGCGGCATTCGCGCGGCTGGTCAAGCTGCTGGATGACGGGGCCTGCACCATCGTCGGCAATCGCGACGGCCTTGCCGGGTCGCAGGCTGAAGCGGCCACCGCGTGGCTGCGCCGGGTGAGCGAATGGGACCGCGATTATTTCACCAGTTTTGCCGAGGCCCCGTTGCCCGAGCTTGCGAACCGGACCTCGGCCGCCCAGCCGCTGACCCGCGACAAGCTGGAACGGCATCTGCGCGAGCGGCTGGAACAGCCGGGGCTGGTGGTCGATGGCATGGTTGCGATCCCCGGCGGAATGCTCAACGAGATCTATTTCTGCACGCTCAGGGTCCCGGGTGCGCCCGATCGCGAAGTGGTGGTGCGCAAGAACGTGGCGCAGCCGCTGTTCAGCCACGGCGCGCACCGGGTGACCGAGGAATACTTCATCCTCAAGTGCATTTCCGATGAGGGCCTGCCGGTGCCGGAACCCTTGTGGCTGTTCCGCGACCTGCCCGATGTCGATGGCAATTTCTATGTCCAGACGCGCGGGGCTGGCAAGATGGTCGGCGGGCTGATGGGCGCGCATGAGAAGCTGTCGGAACGGCTGCTGTACAGCCTGGCGGAATTCCTCGCCCGGCTCCACGCCATCCCTTCGGATGCCTTTGCCCCCTATTTCACCGGTCCGGAAAGCCCGGTCCGCCCGGGTGAGACGGTGGAGGAGGCGGTCCGCCGAAATGTCGAGAATGTCTCGCGCGTCTGGCTGTCGAGCGATCGCAAGCCTTCGCCGTCCGAAGCTTTCACGATCGACTGGCTGCGCCGCAACATCCCGCACAACACAAATCGCGCGGTGATGGTCCACACCGATTGCTTCGTGCACAATTTCCTGGTGGTGGATGACCGGATTGCTTGCGTGCTCGACTGGGAATGCGCCCATTTCGGCGATCCGGCCGAGGATCTGGCCTATATCAGGGCCTATGTGGCCGAACACATGGAGTGGGACCGCTTCGTCGCGCATTATCGTGCGGCGGGCGGCCAGCCGATCGATGAGAGCAACATCGATTATTACACCGCGCTCCTCCATTTCCGGAACTTCTGGGGCTGCAACGTCGGCGCGGCACGGGCCGATAGCGGCTTTTCCGAAGTGCGCCTGATCCCGCTCGGCTCGGAACATCGCACCCGCTACCAGGGCCTGTGCCTCGATGCGGCCTATGCCACCGGCAAGGACTGACGGTGGCATAGGCGGAAAGCGCTCAAATCGGTGCCATGCCGGTAGCCTGACGGACCTGCGCGGTGTCGCCATAGATCGGCATGCAGCTCACGATCTTGCCGTCGACGAATTCCCAGACTTCGCACATCGGGAATGAAACACGCCGACCAGTCGCCCGCGAAGTGGCGGAAAATGTGCCGATACCGGCGGCGCGGCTGTCGCTGGCCAGGATATCGTCCATCTCGAAGGCCAGATCGTCCCAGGTTTCCATCAGCTTGCCGACAATTGTGCGAAGGCCATCCTTGCCGAAATATTGCCCGGGATATGGCAGCGATTGCACTTCTGTGATGACGGCATCATCGCTCAGATATTCCGTCATCTTGTCGATCTCACCGGCAAAAAACAGCGCGTAGATCTTTTCGAGCATTGCTCGGTTCTGTTCGGACTGGCTCATGGATATTCTCCTCTTATAGTTGTGTTCTGCAGTCATCCCGTCTTGGGTCGGCTATTCGGCAAAGACTTGCCGCAGCAGTTCGGTGTCCATGTATTCGCGCATTTCCACTACCTGGTCGCCGCTCACCCGCGCGAAAAAGTGGTAGTCCTGGTTATAGTCCTTGCCGCTGGCGGTTTTCATGATCCCGTGCGCCAGCACCGCAACACGATCACCCTCGGCCGTCACCGCATCGACCACGATCGTCATCGGTCCGTCGATCGCGTGGCGCATATGGGCGAACAGTTCCATGAAGCGGGCTTTGCCGCAACAGCCGGAAGCGGGCGTGGTCCCGGCTACCCAGAGCTGCGCATCCTCGGCCAGCACGCGATCCAGCGCGACCGGGTCCTTCTCCTGCAAGGCCCGGTAGAAGGAGAGGGCGACTTGCTTGTTATGTTCAAGATCGGCCATGGCTAGGGTCAGGACCTGTTAAATTGCTTGCATGATGGGCTGAGGGTTGATTCAATGGTGGCACCAGGAGGTGCTGCTTGTGGACGATCTGTTTATGCTGAGCGAGGTGCAGATGCGCCGGATCAAGCCATTTTTCCCGCGATCGCAT
>CANJYE010000040.1 GCA_947479055.1 Erythrobacteraceae bacterium | reverse complement strand
ATGCGATCGCGGGAAAAATGGCTTGATCCGGCGCATCTGCACCTCGCTCAGCATAAACAGATCGTCCACAAGCAGCACCTCCTGGTGCCACCATTGAATCAACCCTCAGCCCATCATGCAAGCAATTTAACAGGTCCTGACCCTAGATTTTTCTAGTTATCAGCTACTCCCCACAACATTTCGGCCAAACGACCACCCCGGATTTCCATCTGAAAGCGGACATTTCTTCTACCTCGGAAAGTGTCCTCTCCCCCTAAACCGCCTCCCCAATCCCTGCCAGATCCTCCGGCGTAAACCCGAACCACGGGCGCAGGCGCATCCCGCCATCGACCATCATCGTCGAGCCGGTGATGTAGCGTGCCGCCGGGCTGAGCAGGAACAGCGTGGGGCCGATGATTTCGTCCGCCTCGCCGAAGCGGCCGAGCGGGATCTGCTTGCTGAAGAATTCCCGGTTGAAGGCGTCGTCATGATGGGTGCCGCCGGCCAGCGGGAACAGGCCGGGGCCGATGGCGTTGTAGCGCAGGCCCCTGTGGCCCAGCTCCAGCGCCCAGCTGCGCATCATCGATTCCACGCCCGCCTTGGCCATGCCCGAATGCGACAGCCCCGGCGTCTCGCGCGAGTTGACGGTGGAGGTATAGGCGATGAACGATCCGCCCAGACCGGCTTTCAGCAGCCCGCGCGTCCATGTCCGGCAGACGTTGAACCCGCCCACCAGCATGGAATTGATCGCGGTGGAGAACATCTCGGAGGTCAGCTGGTCCGCCCGGCATGGCCCCACTTCGCCCGCCGAATTGACCAGCGCCTGCACCACGCCATCCTGGTTGGCCTCGGCAAAGGCGGCTTCCACCTGGGCCAGATCGGTGATGTCGCAGCGCACCGGGATCACCTGGCCGGGATTGGCGGCGCACAGATCGCGGGTTTCTGCCAGCTTTTCCATGCGGCGGCCCATCACCACCACGTCCACGCCCAGCTCGGTCAGGGCCAGGGTGACGACGCGGCCAATGCCACTGCCGCCACCGGTGACGATGACCTTGCCGTATTCCGGCTTCATCAGGTCAATGAAATGCGACATGGGTACTGCTCCTACTTCGCTTTGCCGGTGGCCTTGTCGTCAAGCGCGATCAGGTCGGCCGGGAGCGAATCGTTCTCGTGCATCGTGCACCACTTCCCGTCGATCTTGCGATATCCGCGCGTCACCCGGTGGAGGTCTTCGCGGGTCTTGCCGTCGGGCGTGGTGAATTTCCAGGTTTCTTCCGAATGACCATAGCCGACATCGCCCGAAGCGGCGGCGTGGATGTCCTTCGATGTCACCTCGGCCTTGGGGAAGGCCTTGAAATAGGTAAGATAGGTCTTTTTCAGATCGTCATAGCCCCGGATGACATAGGGTCCGGCCTCGAACAGGTGTAATTCCGGGCTGTTGCAATAGACCGACATTGTCAGATCGATGTCCTGCGTGGACGCGCCTTTGCCTTCGGTCAGGATCAGCTGCTTGATCGCTTCGACATCGGCGGCGTTGTCGGCCTTGGGGGCTTCCGCCGCAGGCTTGCTGCAACCTGCCAGCGCGGCCAGCGCCAGTGCGGGAACGGCGTATTTCAGGACTGTGCGCATTTCTCTCTCCTTTTCAGACTTTCATGCCCGCCAGATGCCCTTCGCGCACGGCGATAGGCAGGTAGCGGGGCGAATTGGCATCGCCGACGACGTGAATCTCGCTATTGCGATCGGCGAAGGCGGTAAAGATCTCGCGGTTGGGTATGTTGCCGGAAATGAACACCACCGTGTCGGCGGGGATGCGCTTGGCGCCCAGTTCCTCGTCGAATGTGTGGGTCGGCCCGACCAGCACCGCGCCATCTTCCACCGCGATGGCGCGATGGCGGATGAGGTATTCGAAGCCCTGCTTTTCCATCCGTTCGAGGAAGGGCTCGATCGTCAGGGTGAACTGAAGCCCGGGGGCAAGCCCATGGAGGCGGGTGACATAGGTGACTTTCAGTCCCTTGCCGGCCAGATATTCCGACACGGCAAAGCCTTCCCAATGCCCGGCATCGTCGATCACCACCGCCGTCTTGCCGAGATCGGCCGGCGGGTTAAGAAACAGTTCGTGCGTTGACAGCACATTGGCCCGGTCCATCCCCCGCGCCGGATCGCCGGGGTGCGACAGCTGGACCCCGTCCATCCGCGGGCGCGAACCGGCGGCAACGATCACCGCATCGGCACCGATGTCGATCACATCGGCCTCGTCGATATAGGTCGAAAGGCGCACTTCTACGCCCAGCCGGTAGATTTCGCTTTCCAGCCAGGTGCCGAAATCCATCATGCCATGGCGGGTGGGGGCCATCGCGGCGAGACGCAGCGCACCGCCCAGCGAAGGCCCGGCTTCCGCGAGGATCACCTGATGGCCGCGCAATGCGGCAACGCGCGCGGCTTCCATGCCCGCAGGGCCGCCGCCGATCACCAGCACTTTCTTCCGGTCCGCAGCGGGCTGGATCAGGTGATCGCCCATGTCCAGTTCGTGCCCGGCACCGGCATTGACCGCGCATTCCATCTGGCCAATCGTCAGCAGATTGTTGATGCAGCCCTGATTGCAGGCGATGCAAGGGCGGACCTCGTCACTTTTGCCCGCAAGGCCCTTGTTGACCAGATCGGGGTCGGCGATGATCGAGCGGACCATGCCGACGCAATCGGCATCGCCCGCGCGGATCAGCGCGTCAGCTTCCTCCAGCGTGCGGTAACGACCGATGACGATGGCGGGGATGTTCAGCGCGCGGGCCACGGGCGCGCTGGTCTGCATTTCATAACCGACCGGCTCGTGCATCCCGCCGATCAGTTTGGGCATGACGTGATAATTGCCGGCCGAAAGGTTGATGTAGTCGATCAGTCCTTCCTGCTCGAGCAATCTGGCCAGCCGGATCACCTCGTTTTCATCGAGGCCATGCGGGGTGTAGTCCGGCGCCACCCGCACGCCGACGGCGATGTCGCGCGAAACGCTGGCCCGCACGGCTTTCATGATCTCCACCGCGAAGCGCGCGCGGTTTTCAAAGCTGCCGCCATATTCGTCCTCGCGGACATTGGTGTTGGGCGAGAAGAACTGGCCGACGAGATAGCCGTGGCCGCATTGCACTTCGACCCCGTCCAGCCCGTAATCCTCGCAACGGCGGGCAGCGGTGGCATGGGCCTCGACGATCTCGTCGATCATTGCCTTGGTCATGGCAATCGGCACCACCCCGATTTCCGGGCTGGCGATGGCCGAGGCCGACCACGGCGGCGAACCGTCGGCGGGGAGAAAATTATGGCCGCAATGCCAAAGCTGCTGCGACAGCTTCATGCCATGGGGTTTGATCCGCTCAACCAGCTTGCGATAGCCCGGCTCCAGCGCCGGGTCCCACAGATTGATCGAAAAGGGTGAGGTCGGGTGGACCGAGCCGACTTCCAGCACCGACATAGCCACCCCGCCGCGCGCCCGCGCCTCGTGATAGGCGATCAGCGAATCGTTGATCCAGCCCTTGCCCAGATTGGTGCCATGGGCGGGCCGGACAATGCGATTCTTCAGCTGCATCGGACCGAGCGCGATCGGCTTGTCGACATGGGTAAATGCCATTGCGGCCTCGTCTCTCTGTCCTCCACGAATGTCGCGGATCATCGAAATCCTGCCCTAGGGCGTCGGGCTGGCGGTCAACAAGCCCCGTCCCGGGCGATGCGCGCTCAGGACACGGCGCGTGCGCGCTCTTTACGGATACCGGCTATTCGACAAGCCTTGAGCGCAACCGTTCCAGCGCCGCCTCGTCCAGCCCGAGCGAGGCGAGATAGGTCGCGTACGATCCGAATTCGTCGCGGATCGCGCGCCGGGGGTATTCGATCCAGTGCGGCTCGATCCCGAACATCCGCCGCACGGTGGCGAGCGGCAATGTTCGCCCGGTCTCCCTTTCCAGCGCGGCGACCACTGCCTCGAACCGGGCTTCGTCGGTCAGCTGGGTCGACTGGAGATAATCGGCAATGATCGCCTCCTCGTCCACGCCGAGCGCCTGGAGCAGGGTCGCGGCGACAAAGCCGGTGCGGTCCTTGCCAGCCGAACAATGGATCAGCACCGGATCGTCCCGTCCGAGCAGGAAGGCGATGGTCTGGCGCAGCACCGCGTTGAGATCGGGGTCTAGCGGCATGGCCCGGTAATAATATTCGATCATCGCATCGAGCTCGGCGGGGTTCTCCCCGGCCACCCGCAGGAAGGCGATATGGGGCGATTCCGTGGCCGAATCGTCGGGGTTGAGGAACACCGGACCCGAAAAACCGGGAGGCAGGCGATTGGGATCGGCGGCCCGTTCCTGCCCCCGGCGCAGGTCCGCGAGCGCGCCGAGGCCCAGTCCGGCCAGACGGGCGAGATCATCGTCGGTCGCCTTGCCGAGGCTGCCGGAACGATACAGCCGACCCGGTGCGATCCGGCCCCCCCCGGCCAGCGCATGGCCGCCGAAATCACGGAAATTGGCGATGCCCTTCATTCGGCGGCCACCGGAACCTGCGGCGGTTCTTCAACGATCTTGACCGTGCCGTTGTTGCCATCGACCGTGATCAGCGCGCCGGTCGGGATCAGTTGCAGCGCCCCTTCCAGCTGCACGGCCGGCAGCCCGTATTCGCGCGCCAGTAGCGAGCCGTGGGCCAGCATCCCGCCGGTCTCGAGCACGATCCCGCGGATGATCATGAACACCGGGGTCCAGCCCGGATCGGTGGCGTTGACGATAATGATCTCGCCTTCCTGCACCAATGGAATCTCGTCCAGCGTGCGCACCACCCGCGCCCTTGCGGTAATGCTGCCGCGGCTGGTGGCGATGCCCTTGTATTCGCCTTCGTCCAGCTGCTCGGGTGCATCGAGCTCCACCGGCTGGTCGCGCCGGACATAGAGCCAGGCCGGCACTTCCTTGTTGTGGACCCGGTCGAAATCGCGCTTGCGGGCGGCGATCTTGGCCTTGACGAGCCGCAGGTCGGCATGCCCGTCGAGCAGTTCGTAAAGCTCGTCCCAGGTAAGGAAATTGAAGTCGCGGTCGGTTCCCAGCAGGCCCTGTTCCATCAGCCGACGGCTGATTTCGAGGAAGCCCTTCTTGATCGAGAAGGTGTAGCGATCGAGATGGTATCGCTCATTGTCGCGCCAGATGTTGCACTGGAGCACGTAATTGTGAACCAGCTTGAACATCTCGATCTTGAGCCCGCCGAACGGCTGGGCCCGCATGTTCTCGATTACTTCGGCGGCGGCGCTGGCGCGCAGCTCTGCCAGCCGTTCTTCCGCCGCGTTGGGATCGGTATCGCCCGAGGGCGCGTTGACCAGCGCCTTGAAGGGCAGGAAATCGACGCTCGGGTTTTCCGCCCTGCGCGGAAACGACATGTCGCGGTCTGATTGGCCGCGATGGCCGTGACGTTCGATGAAGTTGGCATAGGCCTTGGCGAAATCCCTTCCTTGCTCGCTTTCATCGAGCCGACCGAAGAATTCGGGCGCGGTCCCGGCCTGGTCAAACAGCGGGCGCAGGACCGGGCAATTGCGGATCCGCTGGGAAAGTTCCCACAGGTCGGTGTTTTCGACCGAGGTATAGCTGCGCTCGGGCGATCCGGTGACAAGGTCGGTGTAGATGAATTCGTTCTTGCCCTTGTACCAGTTGGCGATCATCCAGCCGAGCATCGCGGTGGCATCGCGCAGCATGATTACCAGCGGCGCCCAGACCATGTATGTATAGTCCAGTTCGAGATCGAACATCCGCTTGATGTAGCGCTTGACCTCGCTGTCCGGCAGGCGCTTCAGTTCCTCGCGGCTCATGCCGAGCGCGGCGCTGACATTCTTCGGATCGGCCTGGAACTCCTTCAGCGCCTTGGTCCAGCGGAACCCTTCCTGCGGGACCATGGTCATGAAGCGCAGGTGCATCCTGACGTAATCAGACCATTTGAACGGTGCCTTCATCACCTCCTCGCGCCAGTCCTTGGGCAGGCGGTTGATCATGATCTGGCGGAATGCGGGGGGGGCGGTGTCTTCGATTACCTTGCGGTCGATATCGACATTGTACCAGGCCCGGCCCTTCCAGTAGTGCCAGGTCTGGCTGGTGGCATAGTCGAGATGGTCGAAGCCGCCATTGCGGAAGCAGTGGGCGTGGCCGCAGTTCATCGTGAGCCCGCGCCAGGAGAACATCAGCGGCGTCACTGCCCCGGCCCAACCCTCGTCGGCATAGGCGCGGCCCCACAACTGGTGATCGTCGGCCTCGCCGGGGATCGACTGATTGATTTCGTCGTCCCAGCTGAATTCGACATTGGTGATCGGGCGGCTTTGCAGCAGGTAGAAATTGCCACCCGCCAGCGCCCATTCGATATCCTGCGGGAAGTTGCCGTAATGCTCGCAGATATTCCGGCCCAGCACCGCAAGATCGAGCGCCTGTTCGTCGGAGAGGGCGAACTTGTTTCGCAATTCGGCCGGGACATCCTGCGTGACCACTCCCGGCCCGTCGGGATTGCGGACGATGCGGACCTGCTTGGCACCCAGCGTCTTTTCGATAAGGCGGACCTTGGTGGTGTTGACTATCACCAGATCGGGAGTGGCGATGCCCTGGACGATCGCTTCGCCCAGACCCCAGCTGGCGTTGATCACCGCTTCGTGATTGGCGCAGTTCATCGGGTTGCCGGTGAACATCACGCCCGACACTTCCGATTCGACCATGGCCTGCACCACCACCGCGATCTGCACGTCCAGATGGTCGAAATGTTTCGACTGGCGGTAGAAGGTGGCGCGGCCCGTCCACAGCGATGCCCAGCAGCGTCGCACCGCGTCGATCACTTCGGCGGGGCCGCGCATGTCGAGATAGGTGTCGTGCAGCCCGGCGAAGGAAGCTTCGGCCAGATCTTCCGCCGAACCGGAGGAGCGCACCGCGACATAGGCCGCGCCGAGCTGCTTGTATGCGGCGGCGATGTCCGCTTCCAGCGCGGCGGGCAGCGGGGTTTGCTCGATCAGCGCGCGGATCTTGCCGACTTCGCTTTCAAGGCTTTCGGGATGGTCATAGCGGATCGCGCCGAGGATCGCGGCGATCTGGCTGCTGAGCCCGGTGGAGGCGATGAAGTCGCGATAGGCCGTGGTCGCTATGGTGAAGCCCGGCGGCACGGTGAAGCCCGCGCGGGTGAGCGCGCCGAGATTGGCGCCCTTGCCGCCGACCAGTTCGTGCTCACTGGCCTGTTCGTCGCCGAACCAGATGATATCGCTCATGCTGTCCCTTCCCGCTTCCTTGCCCGGCGGCACCTGTCATTCTGAAGTCAGGCGTCCGCAGTGGACAGTGTTGATGCGCCGGGGATGGCCGTCAAGCAGCAAGCGCTTGCGCGCAGGCGATGGTGGCTATGGCCAACAGCAAGGCCGCATGATTTGCCGACGCGGGAGCAGCTCATTTGACCTGTGTCATGGCGCTCCGGAACCGAATGTGCGCATAACTATTTCTTGTGAGTGTGTCGCAATCGGTGTGACAGCGAGGAGACGGCGATGAAATCGGTTCTGGTCCATATCAATCGCGACAGCGGACAGGAGGCGCGTTTCCAGGCCGCGCTCGACATGGTGAGGGCCTGCAAGGGCCATCTCATCTGCGTCCAGACCAGCCCGCTGGAAAATTATCTCAGTGCTGATCCCTATGGCGTGACCTTTCTGCTCGGCCAGACAATCGACGAGATCCGCGAGCAGGAAAAGGCTCAGCGGGAAGGCTTCGAGGCGCGGCTGAAGGCGGAAGGAATAAGCTGGGACTGGCATTGCGATGTCGGTTCGGCCACCTTGCTGCTGGCCGATCACAGCTGGCTGGCCGATCTGGTGGTGGTGAGCACGCCGGGCCGCAACTGGCCCAGGCGGCTGGAATCCCCGCCGACCGCCGCCGATCTTGTGTTGCGGGTGCGGGCGCCGTTACTGGCGGTGCCGGAAGACTATGGCGGGCTTGATCTGCCAGGCCTGGCGATGGTGGCGTGGAACGGTTCGCCCGAGGCGTGCCATGCCATCCGCGCCGCGCTGCCGCTGCTGGCCATGGCGGGTGCGGTGGTGCTGGTCAGCGTGACCGAAGGCAGCGGCTATGATTTCCCGGCGACCGAGGCGGCGACTTATCTTGCCCGCCATGGCATCCGGGCGGAGATGGTGGAGCTCAAGCCCGGCGGCCGGACGGTGGCCGAAGTGCTGCTGAATGAAGCAGCCGTGCGCGGCGCGGCGTGGCTGGCGATGGGTGCCTATGGCCATTCACGCTTGCGCGAAAGCATCCTTGGCGGCGCGACGCGCGACATGCTGGAACAATCGACCCTGCCCTTGCTGCTGGCGCATTGAAGGGGCGGGGCAGAGGGCGCTGACCGGCCCCCCATGTCTCTCACCACTTCAGCCAGAGTTCCTGCGCGCCGTTGAGCGGCATCGCCTTCAGCTTGGGCGGGCGTTCGGGGTCCAGCCGGGTCTGCGGCAGGCGGGTCAGCCATTCCTCTAGGAAGATGCGGATCTCCTCGCGCGCCAGCAGCGCTCCGGCGCAGGCATGGATGCCTGAACCGAAAGTAATGTGCTTCTTGTTCTTGCGGGCGAAATCGACTTTTTCGGCCTCCGGTCGGCTTTCATCAAGGTTGAAGAAAGCCGACGGCAGGATGATCATTTCCCCCTGCTTCAGCGTCACTCCGTCACAGGTGTAATCCTTCACCACCATCCGGCTGGAACTGACGATCGAATAGCGCCGCAGGAATTCCTGCACGACCTCCTGCATCGCCCGCTCATCGTCGATCTTGCTGCGGATGTAGTCGGCATCTGCGGGATGGGTGGCCAGATGCCAGGCAAGGAAGCAGACCATGCCCGCCACCGTGTCCAGCCCGGCCACCATCAGCTGCCACACCGTCGCGCGCATCTCGGCGAGGGTATATGGCCGACCTTCGATCGTGAAGCGGGTAATCTTGCTGATCGCGTCCGTGCCTGGGTTTTCGATCCGTTCCCCGATCTTCCGGTCGATATACTCCATCATCTCGATGCCGGACTGGGTCTTCCGCTCGGGATCGGGGCTGTCGGTATAGCCTTCAACCAGCCGACGCAGATACATCCGGTCGGAATCGGGCAGATCCATCATTCGCATGAAAATGCCCAGGGGGAAACGGAAGGCGAAATCCATCACGAATTCGCATGTCCCGCGCGGCTTCATTTCCTCGATCAGCTCGATGCAGAGCGAGCGGACATCCTCGCCCATCCGAACCACGGCATCCGGCGTGAACAACGGCAGGATGTTGGCACGGTATTCACCGTGATGGGGTGGATCGACCTGGTTGGGAATCATCAGATATTCCTGGCCCATCTTGGGGATGACCAGTTCCGCGACTGTGAAATGCTCATGATCGCGATGGAAGCGGAAGACCGATTCGGGCGAATTCGCGATCCAGTGGCCGCCGTTGCGAGGTGACCAGGCCAGCGGGCCTCCAGGCCGGAGCGTGCGCCACGCGGCCTGCGGCCCTTCTTCACCCACCGGGATGTTGTAGATGTCGAAATCGGCGACCAGTTCGGGCGGGACATGCGCCGGTTTGGGAGCCAGACTTGTTGCGCTTGTTGCCATGATGCCAATCCTTCCCGTTGCCCCGGTCATCGCGCCGTGGCTTGCAGTCAGGCTTGACTATCCGATTCTCCGATCGGGGCAAACTAGAATATTAGCGTTCGAGTGACTGGCGGGCGCGAAGGTGCCTCTTACCACTTCAGCCAGAGTTCGGTCGCACCGTTGATGGAGGCGGCCTTGAGGATCGGCGGTCGTGCGGGGTCGAGATTGACCGGCGGCATCCGGGTCAGCCATTCTTCCAGGAACACCTTCATCTCCTCCCGCGCGAGGATCGCCCCGGCGCAGGCGTGCGTGCCGGAACCGAAAGTGATGTGGCGCTTGTTGGCGCGGGTGAAATCGACCTTCTGCGGATTGTCGCGCTTTTCATCGAGATTGAAGAAGGCTGACGGCATCATGATCATCTCGCCCTGTTTGAGCGTCACGCCGTCATAGTTGTAATCTTGGGTGATGACCCTGCTGGAGGAGACCAGCGAATAGCGGCGCAGGAATTCCTGGACGATTTCCTGCATGGCCAGATCATCGCCCAGCTTGCTGCGGATATAGTCACCATCGGCGGGGTTGGTCGCAAGGTGCCAGGCCAGCAGACACAGCATCCCGGCCACCGTGTCGAGCCCGGCCGCCATCAACAGGCGGACCGTTCCGCGCATTTCAGCCCTGGTATAGGGCCGCCCTTCAAACGTCATGCGGGTAATGCGGGTTGTGGCATCATCGCGGGGATTGGCGATGCGATCCTCGATGGTCCGGTCGATGTATTCACCCATCTCCGCCGCGGCGGCGGCCTTGACCTGTGGATCGGGATCATCGGCGAATTTTTCGACCAGCTTGCGCAGATACATCCGGTCGGATTCCGGCAGGCCCATCATCCGCATGAAAATGCCCAACGGAAACCGGAAGGCGAAATCCATCACGAATTCGCATTCGCCCCGGGGCAGCACTTCCTCGATCAGTTCGACGCACAGTTCACGCACGTCGCGGGTCATCTTCTCGATCGCGTCGGGCGTGAACAGCGGCATGATGTTGCGGCGGTATTCGCCATGCAGCGGCGGATCCACCTGGTTGGGGATCATCAGATATTCCTGCCCCATCTTGGGGATGGACAGTTCGCTGGCCGAAAAATGTTCCCAGTCGCGATAGAAGCGGAACACCGCTTCCGGCGTGCTGGCAATCCAGTGACCGCCGTTGTGCGGGGTCCAGGCGACCGGGGTCTTGGGCCGAGCCGCCAGCCACGCGGCTTGCGGATCGTCACTGCCGCCGGGCAGATTGTAATAGTCGAAATCGACCACCAGCTCGGCAGGCACGTGATCAGGCTTGGGGGCAAGTGCGGCGGGTGCCGTGGCCATTATCGATGATCCTTCCCTCTGCGCCGGATCAGGCCCGGAAGCAATTACCTGAAGACTAGCGGATTTGGCCGCGCGACGGAACAGCCATTTCAGCCTCGGGCCGCAAGCCTTGCATCCAGGTGATCGGCCAGCCGGAAGGCAAGCGCGACGATGGTCATGGTCGGGTTGGCCCAGCCGCCGGTCGGGAACACCGAACTGCTCGCCACGAACAGATTGTCCACGCCATGGACCCGGCAATCGGCATCGACCACGCCGGTGGAGGGTGTTGCGCTCATCCGTGTGCCGCCCATGTGGTGATAGCCGGCGATCGGGTGGTTGCCGACGGTATGATCGACCGGCCAGGCGTCGCCCGGCTCGTTCACCCAGTCGCAGGCTTCGGCTGAACCCAGTCCCAGCCGTTGCAGTTCGGCGCTGAAGGTTTCGACCATCACCCGCGCGGTGTGCTTGTCCTGCGCGTTCAATTGCCAGTCGAGATTGGCCAGCTGGTTGCCCAGCGCGTCGCGTTCCGCCGCCAGCAGGATGCGGCTGTCGGGATTGGGGGCCTGTTCACCCCTGATGATCAGGTACAGCCCGGTCATCCCGGTCTTGGCCCGGAACCCTTCGATCCCGTTGCGGATGTTGCGGTGGATCCACGCCCTGATGCCGCGATAGGCGTGGTCGAGGAAGCGGCCCTTGCGGTCGGGCGCCATCGAATGCTTGAGGTTGTGGTAAAGCTTGTTGCCCAGCGCCACGCCCTTGTTCGGATCGCGCTGAAGCTTGAATGTGACGATCGAATTGAGCGCTTCGCGCGCGCGCTGGGTCTCGTCGCCCAGCCGGATCACCGGGGCCAGCGGCGGGCCGGACTTCATGAAGCGTTTGCCGAAACGTTCCCACAGCCGGAACGGATCGGTGACATTCACCTTTGCGATCCGCCCAGCGGGATGTTCGAGGAAGAATCGCCCGACCTGGTCGTGAACATTGCCAATCCCGGCACTGGCGATGTCGTTGGAGGCCAGCAGCAGCCGCGCGTTTTCGATCGCACCGGCCGCCAGCACATAGTGCTTCGCCCAGAGCGGGCGGGGCTGGCCGCCCAGCGCTTGGATCACGACATGTTCGATCCGGTTGGCATCGGCGGAGAGTTGCAATTTCACCACATTGGCATGGAGCAGCACCCGCACCTTCGGCCCGTCGAGCAGGTCGCTGCTGCTGCTGGCATTGAACCGCTCGCTCACCTCGTCGAAGCGCCACAACACGGTGTCGATTCGGGCGGGATCGAAGCCTTGCGGGGCAATGCCCAGTTCGGCCCAGATGTTTTCCTCGTAATTGAAGCGGCCCAATTCGAATGCATCGTGCGCCTGCCGGTACCACGGCATCAGCGTGTCGCGGGTGATCGGCCAGCCGCTGTGCGGAACCCACTCGCGTTTGGCGAAGTCGATCGGGTTGTACAGCGCGCAGCGCCCGCCCCAGATCGAGACCGTGCCGCCGAAGAAGCGCAGCCGGGCTTCCTCGAGATCGTAATATTCCATGCCGACATTGGCGCCGCGATAGAGGTCCTGCGTCGCCTGTTCGTAATCCAGCCCACCGCTTTCCACCAGGCAGACCGAGTGCCCCTTCGCCGCCAGCGCGCGGGCGAGATTGATCCCGGCTGCGCCCGCGCCGACGATGCAGACATCGCTTTGTTCGGCGGTGGCGGCTTCGGGATGGATGCGCAGGTCGATCAGCATGGCGGCGTGGTCCTGTGGGGCTGGCTCGCCATGTTCTGCTGCCACCAGCAACTGAACATGGCGATGGCATAAAGCGCGCGGCCGTGGTTGGCGACACCCCGGTCATGCTCGGCAAACAGCTGTTCGACTGCTGCCGGCTGGAGATAGCCGGCCTTGACTGCGCCGCTGTCGTTCCAGGCCTCGCGCGCGAATGCGGCAAAATCGCCGCTGAACCATTCCGCGAAGGGCAGCTGGAAGCCGAGCTTGCGCTTGTCGATCGCGTTGGGCGGCAGCCATGGCTCGATCGCCTTGCGCAGCGCATATTTGCCGACCTTGCCGCGCAGTTTCATCGAGCGGGGCATGGTCAGGCTCCAGTCGACGAACTTGTGGCTGAGGAACGGCACGCGCGCTTCCAGCGAATGGGCCATGCTCGCCCGGTCGAGCCGGTTGAGCAGCGAGCCGGGCATGTGGACGGTGATGTCGGCTAGCATGAATTGTTCGAGCGCGCCGAGCTTGCGGTCGGCGGCGTCGGGGAAATATTCGTCCTCCAGCAGGGCAAAGGCGTCGGCATGTTCCTGCCGATCGTGGAAGCCCGCGGCGTAGAGCCGTTCGCGTGTTTCGGGCGAGGATATCTGCGTGCCGAAGAAGAAGCGCTGGAAACTGCTGTCGAGCAGCGCCGAATTGCGGAAGCGGCGCGCGTTCTGGCGCAGGTAGTTCCACCGCATATTGCCGGTTTCGGGCAGCGCGTCGATCAGCGGGCGCAGGAACTGGAGGAAAGGCGCATAGCGCGCGGCGGCAAGCGCGGTGCGCTGGCGCTTGTAGCCCGCGAAAATCTCGTCCGAACCTTCGCCGCACAGCACCACTTTCACATGGGAGGCGGCCAGCCGGGAGAGGTGCCAGATCGGCACGGCGGCAGTGGCGGCGCAAGGCTCGTCGAAGGAAGCCTGTACTTCGGGCAGCATGACACCCGCCGCGGCGGGTTCGAGCGGCAGGACGATATGTTCGCAGCCCAGATGCTGCGCGATCCGCGCAGCGGCATCGACCTCGTCGATCGAGGTGCCGGGAAAGCCGACAGTGAAAGCCTTGACCGGGGCAGAGGCTTGGCGGGTCATGGCGGCGGCGATCGCGCTGGAATCAACCCCGCCCGACAGGAACGCGCCGACCGTGACATCGGCCAGCATGTGCCGTTCGACCGTGCCTTCCAGTTGGCGCCGGGTTTCCTCGATCCATTCGTTCTCGGACAGGGCCTGGTTGACCGCGAAACGCGGATACCAGAAGCGGCGTACCTCCGGCTCACCCTCCGGCCCGATCTCCAGCCAGTGGCCGGGTTCGAGCGAGTGGACCTGGGCATAGATCGAGCGCGGCTTCTGGATATGGCCGTAGCTGAAGAAATCATGCAGGCCACGCTCGTCGATGGTGAAATCGTGGGCAGGCAGCACTTTCAGCGCGCGTATTTCCGAAGCGAAAGCGATCCCGCCGCCCTGCCGTGTGAGGTAGAGCGGCTTGATCCCCAGCGGATCGCGGGCCAGCACCAGCCGGTGGGTCTTGCGGTCCCAGATCGCGGCGGCATACATCCCTTCGAGCCTGAGCCAGGCATCGTGGCCCCAGTGGATGAAGGCCTAGAGCAGCGTTTCGGTGTCGCTGTGGGTGTGAAACACCGCACCGCGCGCTGCCAGTTCGCGGCGCAGTTCGGGGTGATTGTATATCTCGCCGTTGAAGACGATGACATGGCGCCCGTCCGGGCTTTCGATCGGCTGGTGGCCGCCAGCCAGGTCGATGATCGAGAGGCGGCGCATGCCGAAGCCGAAATCGCCTTCGGCCAGCACGCCGCTGTCATCCGGGCCGCGATGGACGATGGTGTCGCACTGGGCGGTGATAGTGGCGGGATCGACCGGCCTGCCCTGCCTGCGATACCAACCGGCGATGCCACACATGGAAAATACGCTCCCTGCATTGGACGCGGGTCGGCCTGAGGATGCCGCGCTTATACACGCAGAGCGCCTGCTGTGAAGGTGCAGCAACCATCGACATCGGCCATCGCAAGGCGCTATTCCGGCAGGCGGAGGTGACAATGACGGGACAGGCGGACAAGCCCCCGCGCCGGGTCAGGATCGCTACGCTGGTGCTGGTCGCGCTGATCCATGTCGGGATCGGCATAGGGGTGGTGCGGATGTTCACGCCCGATCTGCCGGCCGCGATAATCAAGAGCGTGTTCGAAGCCTATCAAGTTGTCGTGTTCACACCCCGGCCCGAAGTGAAGGTAAAGCCCGGGCCCGCTGCACCGGAAGGTCGCAATGCCGACCCGCGCGCCGTCTCTGCGCCCAGGGTGGAGCTGCCTCTGCACCCGCAGCCGGCACCCCCCGCTTCGGGGGCGGGCCAGGAAAATGCCGCAGGCGCGGCGGCACAGGGCACAGGCACTGGTGCGGGCGGCGATGGCAGAGGGACCGGCGGGGGCCGCGGCGCGAGGCAACTGGAAAAGATTGCGGGCGAGATCAATTCCGCCAAGGATTACCGCAAGAAGACCCGCGATCTTCGGATCGGTCAGAGCGTGACGATCCTGCTTTCGGTCGGCAACGACGGCAGGGTGACGGGCTGCAAGGTGACCATGCCGAGCCCCGATGCGGAGGCCGATGTCACCACCTGCCGCCTCGCCAGCGAACGCTTCCGCTTCCGCCCGGCAACAGATCGCAACGGCAATCCGGTGGCCGGGCAATATGCTTGGCGCCAACGCTGGTTCTACGACCAGCCTGCCAAGGCAGAGTGATTTGCCCGATCGGTGCTTGATCAAAGTGCGGGCTTGCGTGATAGGCGCAAGACCATGGAATCAATTACCCCGGTCATTCTCTGCGGCGGAAGTGGCACACGGCTCTGGCCGCGCAGCCGGGCCAGCAAGCCAAAACCGTTCCTGCCGCTGGTCGGCACACAGACTCTGTTCGAGGCGACGCTCGCCCGCTGCGCCGACAGCGCTACCTTTGCCGCCCCGGTGGTGGTGACAGGCAAGGCACATCTCTCTCATGTCGAAGCACAGTCCGCCAATGTCGAGGGAACCAGCGTGGTGGTGGAGCCACTGGCGAAGAACACCGCTGCCGCGATTGCCCTTGCCGCGCTGCGCCTGCCGCGCGAGGCGGTGATGCTGGTGTGCCCGAGCGATCACCATATCGCTGACACCGCCGCCTTTGCCGCTGCTGCCCGAACAGGGGCGCAACTGGCACGGCAGGGCTGGCTGGTCACCTTCGGGATCGCCGCCCATGCGCCGGAAACCGGCTTTGGCTATATCCGGCGTGGGGAAGGTATCGAGCAGGGTGGCTTCCGGGTCGACCGCTTCGTCGAAAAGCCTGACCGCGCGACGGCGGAGCGCTTTCTTGCCGAAGGCCAATACAGCTGGAACGGCGGCATCTTCATGTTCCGCGCCGGCGATTTCCTCGATGAATTGGCAGCCCATCGCCCCGTGCTGGCCGAAGCCGTGCGGGAAGCCGAGACAAGAGGCCATGCAGAAGGCGCACGTTTCCATCCCGACCCAGAGGCCTTTGCCCGGATCGAGAGTGAATCGGTCGATTATGCCGTGATGGAAGGCACAACCCGCGCAGCGGTAGTGCCGGTCGATATGGGCTGGTCCGACATCGGCAACTGGCAGGCGCTGCACGAGGCGCGGGATGCCGATGGCGATGGAAATTCCATCCAAGGCCCGGCCGAACTGGTCGATTGCCGCAATGTCATGGTCGACAGCGACGGCCCGCGTGTCTCGGTGATCGGTCTGGAGAACGTCATCATCGTGGTCGATGGCGACGAGGTTCTGGTAACCAGTGCTGCGGGCACGCAAAAAGTCGGCAAGCTCGGCGGTGCTTCCTCGCAATGAGCGCGAGGCTGCCCATGCGGTTGGTCGAGAAGGTCTGGGGTAAGGATGTCCTGCCGCCACCCTTCACGGCCCCGCGCGGCCAGAGAATCGGCGAGGTTTGGTTCGAGCCGCCGGTTGGATGCGAACGGTTGCTGGTCAAATATATCTTTGCCGGTGAGAGCCTGTCGGTTCAGCTTCACCCCTCCGACGCGCAGTCGCTGGCGGCCGGGCTGGGACGGAGCGGCAAGGAGGAATGCTGGCTGGTGATCGACGCTGAGCCCGGTGCGGCGCTGGCGGTCGGTTTTTCCCGACCGGTCGATACCGCCACCATGCGTGCGGCGGCGCTTGATGGCTCGATTGAGCAGTTGCTGGCCTGGCACGCCGTGCGGGCGGGCGATTTCATCTATCTGCCGGCGAACACGGTCCATGCGATCGGCGCCGGGGTGAGCCTGGTGGAAATCCAGCAGAACAGCGACGTCACCTGGCGGCTGTATGATTACGGGCGCGGGCGGGAACTGCATCTCGATGCCGGACTGGCAGTGGCGAGCGGCCGGCCGCATGATCCGGCGCTGCGCCGCCATCTGCCCGACGCGGGCCATGTTCACCTGGTCGAGGGGCCGTTCTTCCGGCTCGATCGGCTGGACGGACCGCCCGATGCGGCAACCAGCGCGCGCTATCGCGGCGCGCTGCTCGTGGTCCCGCTGACCGGCACCATCGCCGTTGCGGGCGAGGCAATCGCGCCCGGCGGCTGTGCCCTGGCCCCCTCGCTCGGCGCGGTGGCGGTGCCAGCGGGCAGCCAGTGCCTTGTCACCCAGCCGGTCACTTGAATTCACCGCGGCGTAGTGGGATGCTGCGCCCATGATCGCGCAGACCATCCAGCTTGCCCTTGCCCCGGTGTTCGTCCTGGTGGCGATCGGCAATATCATGAACATCCTGTCCACCCGGCTCGGCCGGATCGTCGATCGCTCCCGCTTCCTGACCGATCGCCATGCCGAAACGCAGGGGGCGGACCATGATCATGTCGTGCGCGAAATGCGCTCGCTCGACCAGCGGATCCAGCTGGTCGGCCGGGCGATCCTTTCGCTGGTGCTGGGCGGGCTGGTGACCGGGCTGGTGGTGGCGATGCTGTTCGTGGAGGAATTCCTCGGCATCGATATCCAGCGCCTTGCTGCCGGGGCCTTCATCCTGGCGATCAGCCTCTTGATGTGGGCGCTGCTGCTGTTCCTGCGCGAAACGCGGATGGCCTCGGCCATCCTGCGCATTCCGGAGCATTTCATGGAGTGGGAACGCAAACTCTGAGCGGAATTTTCAGCTCAGCAGCTTCTGTCCATGTTCGCGGATCGCCCCGACGATCATCGGTTCGGCAAAGCCCATCATGAAGGGCAGCTCGATCGAAACGATCACTTCGCTGTCGAGAATGGCCAGCGTGCCTTCCAGCTGCTGGCCCATCGCGCTGACTGTCAGCGCGAGGAGATCGTCTTCCAGCCATTCGGTCGCAAGGTCGGCGGAAAGGCTGCCGGTCAGCTCTCCAGCGCGGGATTCCAGGCGTTGACGCACTTCGGCGCGGGTCAGATGGTGGGGAAGCGAGATTTGCATGACGATGCCTTTTGCAGGGCACGTCCGCGCGCTACAAGCCGGGCACGAGGCAAAACGGGGGAAAGAGGATGACGGAAGCTGAACCAGAAGACACGAGCGCGCATCCCGCGCTTGCCCCCGGCCATGTCGCGCTGATCACCGGCGGGGCGAGCGGGATTGGTCTTGCGGTGGCAAACCGTCTTGCCGCGCTGGACATGGAAGTGCTGCTGGTCGACCAGTCGCAGGCGGCGCTTGACGATGCCTGCGCCGGGCTGGGCGGCAAAGCCCATGGCTTCGTGGCCGATGTCGCCGACCGCGCCGCGATGGTGGCGCTGGCGGGCGATGTCCATGCCCGCTTCGGGCCGCCGTCTTTCCTGATGAACAACGCCGCGATCGGCGGCGGCGGGGATGTTCTGTCCAACCCGGAAGGCTGGGCGCGGGTGCTGGGCGTCAATCTCCATGGCGTGTTGCATGGGGTGCAGGCTTTCCTTCCGGCGATGATCGAGGGCGGAAAGCATGGGCTGGTGGTCAACACCGGGTCCAAGCAGGGTATCACCCAGCCGCCCGGCGACACTGCCTACAACGTCGCCAAATCGGGGGTGAAGGCGCTGACCGAAGGGCTGGCCCATAGCCTCCGCGAGACGCCGGGTTGCCAGGTCAGTGCCCATCTGCTGATCCCCGGCTTCACCTATACCGGCATGGTCAGGAAGCATCTGCCCGAAAAGCCGGCAGGCGCATGGTGGCCCGAACAGGTTGCCGATTTCCTGCTAGAGCGGATAGGCGCGGGCGATTTTTACATCCTCTGCCCTGACAACGAAGCGCCGCGCGGAACGGACGAAAAACGCTTCCGCTGGCACATGGACGATCTGGTCGAAAACCGCCCCGCGCTGTCACGCTGGCACAAGGACTGGAAGGACGCCTTCGCCCGCACTATGGCGGGAGAGTGAGCCTTCAGGCCGCCTCAAGCAGGCAATAGGGCTCGATCTCGCCCGAGAGATACAGTTTCTTGGCCTTGGCGCGGCTGAGCTTGCCGGAACTGGTGCGCGGCAGGGTGCGCGGGGGGACCAGTTCGACCACGCAGTTCATGCCGGTGATCGCGCGGACCTTGTCGCGGATTTCGTCGTGCAGCTTGCGGCGCTCTTCCGGATCGGTAACGCGGCAATGGACCAGCACGGCGGGCACTTCCTCGCCATTTTCGGTCTCGACCGAGAAAGCGGCGATATCGCCCTGGTGGAAGCCGGGCAGCTGTTCCACCGCCCATTCGATATCCTGCGGCCAGTGGTTCTTGCCGTTGATGATGATCATGTCCTTCGCCCGGCCGACGATGAACAGATAGCCGTCGGCGGTGTAGCCCATGTCGCCGGTATCGAGCCAGCCGTTGACGAGGCATTCGGCGGTCGCTTCGGGATCGCGGAAGTAAGAGTGCATCACGCTCGGCCCCCGGCACCAGACCTTGCCGATCTGGTGGTCGGACTTGACCTTGCCGCCTTCGCCCCGGATTTCGACGTCCATGTCGCGCACCGGCTTGCCGCAATTGACGATGGCGCGGTAGCGCGCCGGGCGTGAGAGGTCGCGCGGCGATCCGGTCAGGCGTTCTTCCTCAACCAGCTCCACCCGGATGCCTTCGCCCGGCGGCATCACGGTCACCGCCAGCGTTGCTTCGGCCAGCCCATAGGACGGCACGAAGGCGCTGGCCTTGAAGCCCGCAGCGGCGAAGGCGTTGACGAAGCTCTGCATCACATCTGGTCGGATCATGTCAGCCCCGTTGCCGGCCAGCCGCCAGCGCGACAGGTCGAAGCGCTCGGCCACATGGCTCTGGCTGGAAATGCGGCGGGCGCAGATGTCATAGCCGAAGGTCGGCGAATAGCTTAGCGAAGTGCCCTTGTTGCGGCTGATCATGTCCAGCCATGCCAGCGGGCGGCGGGCGAAATCCTCGGTCTTGAGATAATCGACCGAAATCTGGCTGGCGATCGGGGACAGGAAGCAGCCAACCAGGCCCATGTCATGGTACCATGGCAGCCAGCTGATCGCGCGGTCGCCTTCCTGGAACTTCATTGCATGGGCATGGCCCGCCAGATTGTTGAGCAGCGCCTCATGCGTCACGGCCACGCCATGGGGGAAGCGGGTCGATCCGCTGGAATATTGGAGATAGCAGATATCGGCCGGATCAAGCGCGGGCAGCGCGCAATCGGGGGCGGCTTCCTCCATGAAGGCTTCGTAGGCGATCCCTTCGCAACCCTGCCTTGCGGCGGCCGCGCTCGCCATTTCGCCCAGTTCGGCCGGGTAAAGCAGCATCGCCGGGTCGGAGCTTTGCAGCTGCACTGCCAACTGGTCGATGTAATTGTCCTTGCCGCCGAAGCTGGTCGGCAGCGGCAGCGGCACTGGCCAGGCTCCGGCATATATCGCGCCGCAGAACAGCGCGGCGAAATCCGGGCCGGTTTCCGCCACCAGCGCCACCCGCGTGCCCGGCACGACCCCGCGCGCAATCAGCCGGCGGGCGGTGGCCAGCGCGTCACGGCGCAGCTCGGCATAGGGATAGGCGCGGGTCAGGTTTCCGCGCGGATCGTGGAAATTGAGGCCGCGGCAACCGCTGGCGGCATAATCCAGCGCTTCGCCGAAGGTCGTGAAATCGGCAAAACGGCGGACCAGCGTGCAATCATTCGGCGTTGGCAGCAACTGGGGCTGCAGCTTGGCGTCGGTCATAGTAGCGTCATGAACCCGTTGTTATTACTGTCCGTGCGCCCCATCATGCAGGCCCGCTGAACCGGACATGACCCATTGCGTCCGGCCGACCCGTCATGCGGCGTATTTCCCTTAAGCCGCATAGTGTGGCACGAATATGGCCGATGCCGATAGAAGAGAGCGACCAGAACCGCAAGCGCCGCGCGCCGAAACCGCTGGACGGGCCCCGGCTGGAAGAGCTGGCGCTGGCCTATGTCGCCCGTTTCGCCGCCAGCGCGGCGAAGCTGGAGGCCTATCTCGCCCGCAAGCTGCGCGAACGCGGCTGGGACGGGGAAGGAGCGCCCGAACCGGCCCGGCTGGCCGCACGCTATGTCGAGCTGGGCTATGTCGATGATACGGCTTTCGCCCGCGCCAAATCGGGCGGGCTGCTGCGGCGCGGCTTCGGCCCGCGCCGGATCGGCCAGGCGCTGCATGCGGCCGGGATCGATGCCGATGTCCGCCAGGCGGTGGCGAGCGGACGGGGCGAAAACAGGCGGGCGGCGCTGGCACTGGCGATGAAGCGCAGGCTCGGCCCTTTCGCGGCAGAGCGGCCCGACCGGGCGGGACGCGAAAAGCAGCTTGGCGCGATGCTGCGGGCAGGGCATTCGCTCGACAGCGCACGTCGGGTGGTCAATGCGGCGTCAATCGAAGAACTGGAAGAATGGGCGGCGGAGCACGATGCTGATGAAGATTGAAAACATGGTCCGGACCGCGCTGCTGGCGCTGGTGCTGACTGCCTGCGCGCCGCAGGCCGGCGATGCCGCCGCCTCGCCCGCGCCGGAACAGCAGGCCGCGGTTCACCCGGTCTCGGGCCTTCCGGTCATCCCGCTGACTGTCACGCAGGGCGGCCATGTCCACCGCTTCCGGGTGGAAGTGGCGCGCACTTCACCGGAGCAGGCGCAGGGACTGATGTTCCGCACCACCATGGGCGCGGACGAAGGGATGATATTCCCGATGAAGCCGCCACGCGATGCGGCGTTCTGGATGAAGAACACGGTCATTCCGCTCGACATCATCTTCATCGGGGTGGACGGGCAAGTGCTCAATATCGCCGCCAATGCCGTGCCCTATTCGCTCCAGCCGCCACCTTCGGCCGGACCGGTCAAAGGCGTGCTCGAACTGAACGGCGGGCGGGCGGCCGCACTGGGAATCGGTCCCGGCGCTAAGGTGGAATGGTGAGCGGCGCATCGCGCTTGCACTGGGGCACTGCTTGGGGCTAACGCGGGCGTCATGAACTTCCTCTCCAAGATCTTCACCTGGTGGGACGGTGCCACCATCGGCACCCTGCTCAACAGCGCGCTGACCGGCGACCATGTCGGGACAGACAATGAAGGCAACAAATATTACCGCGCCAGGAAGCCCGGCCCGCTCGGCAACGAACGGCGCTGGGTGATCTACAATGGCCCCAATGACGCCAGCCGCGTCCCGGCCGAATGGCATGGCTGGCTGCACGGCACGTTTGACGGCGTGCCCGAAAGCTTCCTGCCCCCGCCGCGCATCTGGGAAGCGGATTATTCCCCCAATGCCACCGGCACCGCCCAGGCCTATCGCCCGCAAGGCGCGCTGGAACGCGGCGGCAAGCGCGCTGCCGCGACCGGCGATTATGAATCCTGGTCGCCGGACGCCTGAGCATGATGACGCGGGCAAAGGCCCTCCTGCTCGCACTGGCACTGTCTGGCTGCAATCAGGGGCCGCCGGAAGAAGGCCCGGCCGATACCCGCGTTCCCAACCGGATCGCCCGCCAGATGGAAGATACGGCACCCAGGGCCGCCCAGCACGGCATAGGCACGCCGCTGGCCGATCGGGTGGCCACGCTTGGCCTGCTCAACAAGCGCAACAACATCTCGCAGGACGTGCTGCTCAAGCCCGGCGAATCGCGCCGGATCGGCAATGTCATCCTCAAGCTGTCGAGCTGCGAACGGACCCTGCCGTGGGAAGCCCCGCCGGAAACGGGCGCTTTCGTGCAGGTCTTCGTGGAGGAGCGCGACCGGATCGAAAAGCCGCTGGAATGGCACCGGGTGTTTTCCGGCTGGCTGTTCCGCAATTCGCCATCGCTCAATATGGTCCAGCACCCCGTCTATGATGTCTGGGTCAAGGATTGCGCGATGAACTTCCCGGGCGAGGACCAGCCGCTGCCCGACGAGCCAGCCCCGGCGGCCAAGCCCGCTGCAGACAAGCCGTTGGACGGGGCCGCTGCCGATGCTGCCGCCAAGTCTGATGACGCGGCCAAACCCGCCTCACCCAAACCGGCCGCAGACGCTGCCGCCAGCAAGCCCGAATAGCCGCCCGGCAAATCGGTGAAATCCTCGCCGGGTGCCTGCGCTTCGGCCAGGATCGCGCGGTAATCCGAACGGCTGATCTCGATCGCGCCCATCGAGGCGAGATGGGGAGTGATGAACTGGCAGTCGAGCAGCCGGGCCCCGGCAAGGCGCAGCGCCATCACCAGCCAGGCCAGCGCCACCTTGGACGCGTTGGGCACGCGGCTGAACATGCTTTCGCCGCAGAATACCCGGGCGAAGCCGACCCCGTAAAGCCCACCAACCAGCGCATCGCCTTCCCAGCATTCGATCGAATGGGCATGGCCCAGCCGGTGGAGGTTCTCGTAGCTGGCGGCGATTCGCCCGCTGATCCAGCTTTCGGGATGGCCGGCGCGCGGCGCGGCGCAGGCGGCCATTACCTGGGTGAAGGCCGCGTTGCAGGTGACGCGGAACTGGTCCTTCGCCAGCACCTTGGCGAGCGAGCGCGAGCAGTGGAAATGGTCGAGCGGCAGGATCGCCCGCTCCTTCGGCTCGACCCAGAAGACATCGGGATCATCGCGCGAATCCGCCATCGGGAATATCCCGCTGCGATAGGCGGCCAGCAGCAGTTCGGTCGGAATGATCGGTGGGGTAGCAGGCTGCACGCTCCGCCCATAACAGCCTGCGCGGGCGATGGGGAGCAAAAGCGCGCGCCATCCAGCTTGCCTTCCCCGTGCCTTGCCTATAGAGGCGCCAACGCGCCCGCAGGAGTGTAGCTCAGCTGGTAGAGCATCGGTCTCCAAAACCGAGTGCCGGGGGTTCGAATCCCTCCACTCCTGCCATTTTTCCCCGGATGCAGGCGGCGCGCATGGCGAAGCCCATCCGCCAAGACGGACTTCTCCTTCATGACCGATCAGAAAATCGCACTCGTCACCGGATCATCGCGCGGGATCGGCAAGCGGATCGCACAGCGGCTCGCGCGCGACGGGATGTTCGTGATCGTCCATTATGCCAGCAGTTCCGCGCTGGCCGACGAAGTGGTGGCTGGGATCGAGGCGCAAGGCGGCGCGGCGATCGCGATTGGCGGCGATGTCCGCTCGGTCGCGGGCATCGCGGCGATGTTTGCCAGCATCGACACGGCGCTGGCGGCAAGGCTGGGCACGGCGCGAATCGATGTCTTCGTCAATTGCGTCGGCATAACCGACGGCGGACCGATCCACACGATCGACGAGGCCGCTTATGACAAGCTGTTCGACACCAATGTGAAGGGGGCCTTCTTTGCCGCGCAGGCCGCGCTGGAACGGATGCCCGATGGCGGGCGGATGGTGTTCATCTCCTCGGTCTCGGCGATCCGGGCGATGCCCACGCGGCCACTCTATTCGGCCAGCAAGGCGGCGATCAACGGTCTCGTCATATCGCTCGCCCAGTTTCTCGGGCCGCGCGACATCACCGTCAACGCCATCATGCCCGGCACCACCATGACCGAGATGGCTGAAAAGGCATTCGAGCGTCCTGGCGTGGAAGACCGGGTCAAGGCGATGATCGCGATGAACCGGGTCGGCCAGCCGGAAGAAGTGGCCGATGCAGTCGCCGCGCTGGTGAGTAAGGACGGGCGCTGGATCACCGGGCAGTGCATTGCTGCCAGCGGTGGCCAGCAGCTTTGATCGCGAGGCCTTGAGCCTCACTCATTCCCCCTTCTCTTCAGAGGAGGGCAAGGGGTGGTGGCGATGCGGAACGCATCGCTCGCGCAGTGAGCTCAACCAGCGTTGCTGCACCACCCCCAACCCTCTCCTCTGAAGTGGAGGGGGCTACGAGGCTCCGCTCATTGGAATCGGCATCAGCGCAACACTTGCAATCGCGGGGGTGCGCGGCTAGATGACAGCCCGTCTTCCGACATCGGAACCTCGCCAGCCCCTCCCGGACCTTACCCGGGGCGGCGATGATCCTGTGGCGAAAGGCGTGAACGTCATTTTGCGAACGGAAGAGTGACTGCCATGGCCAAGATCAACCCCGGCGAATTCATGCGCCAGGTGCAGGCGGAAGCCCGCAAGGTCGTCTGGCCGTCGCGGCAGGAAACCGTCACCACCGCGATTTTCGTGGCGATTCTCATGTTCATCCTCGCGATCTTCTTCCTGGGCATCGACTCGCTGTTTGGCGCTATCGTCAAATGGTTGCTGTCGCTCGCCTGAGGCCCCCAACACGGATTTTTGAGACATGGCCCGCTGGTACATCATCCACGCCTATTCCGGCTTCGAGAACAAGGTTCGCGATTCGATCATCTCCGAGGCTGAACGCCTTGGCCTGTCCGAAGCGGTAGAGGCAGTCGAAGTTCCGGTCGAAACGGTGACCGAGGTCAAGCGCGGCAAGAAGGTCCAGGTCGAACGCAAGTTCATGCCGGGTTATGTGCTGGCCAAGCTGCGGATGAATGACGATGTCTATCACCTCGTCAAGAACACCCCCAAGGTCACCGGCTTCCTCGGCGCCAACAACAAGCCGCAGCCGATTTCGGAGGCCGAGGCCGCCCGCTATTTCGGTGCCGCCGAACATGCCGCCGCCAACCCGCGCAAGCAGGTCAGCGTCGAGTACGAGATCGGCGATTCGGTCAAGGTGCTGGACGGCCCCTTCGCCAGCTTCAACGGCATCGTGGAAGAGCTCGATTTCGACAAGAACCGGGTCAAGGTCAGCGTCTCGATCTTCGGCCGCGCCACTCCGGTGGACCTCGATTTCGAGCATGTCGAACTGGCGAAGTAGAGATATCGGCTCCCAACTTCCGTAGTTGGGAAACTGTGCGGCCCGATTGGGATTGCCGCGTGCAGGGAACATCGCCGCTGACCCCGCGCACACACTTGCAATTGGCCCGCTTTGCCGCTATCCGCCGCCCTTCGCGGCAGTGATGCCGGGAAACCCTGCGGGAGAAGCGCTTCGGTGCTTTGCCTGACCGCTCAACATGAGGGCGCGGTGAAAGCCGGCCCGACAGTGTGAAAGGACCGGCCCCATGGCCAAGAAGATCGATACCTATATCAAGCTGCAGGTTGCAGCCGGCTCCGCCACCCCTTCGCCGCCGATCGGCCCGGCGCTGGGCCAGCGCGGCGTCAACATCATGGAATTCTGCAAGGCGTTCAACGCTGCCACCACGGAGCTGGAAAAGGGCATGCCGATCCCGACGGTGATCACCGTCTATTCGGACCGCTCGTTCACTTTCGTCACCAAGACCCCGCCCGCCAGCTACCTGATCAAGAAGGCCGCTGGCCTCAAGTCGGGTTCGAAGGAACCGGGCAAGATTTCGGCGGGAACGATCAAGCGTTCGCAGCTGGCCGAAATCGCCCAGACCAAGATGGTTGACCTGAACGCCACCAACATCGAGGCGGCGACCAAGATTATCGAAGGCTCCGCTCGCGCGATGGGCCTGCAAGTGGTGGAGGGCTGAGACCATGGCTAACCTGACCAAGCGCAAGCAGGCGCTCACCGCCAAGCTCGGCGACAACCAGAAGATCTACGGCTTCGGCGAAGCGTTGCAGACCCTGCGCGATCTCGCCAGCGCCAAGTTCGACGAAACCGTCGAAGTGGCGATGAACCTGGGCGTTGATCCCCGCCATGCCGACCAGATGGTCCGTGGCATGGTCTCGCTGCCTTCGGGCACCGGCAAGGACGTCAAAGTGGCGGTGTTCGCCCGTGGCGACAAGGCCGAAGCCGCTCTCGCTGCCGGGGCCGACAAGGTCGGCGCGGAAGACCTGATGGAAGACATGCAGGCCGGCAATCTCGATTATGGCCGCGTGATCGCCACGCCCGACATGATGGGGGTGGTTGGCCGTCTGGGCAAGTTGCTGGGCCCCAAGGGCCTGATGCCGAACCCGAAGCTGGGCACCGTGACCCCGAACGTCGCTGAAGCGGTCAAGGCGGCCAAGGGCGGCCAGATCGAGTTCCGCGTCGAAAAGGCCGGGATCATCCACGCCGGGATCGGCAAGATGAGCTTTACCGACGACCAGATCAAGGCCAACTACGATGCCTTCGTCGACGCCATCGTCAAGGCCAAGCCCTCGGGCTCGAAGGGCAAGTACGTCCGCAAGGTCTCGCTCAGCTCGAGCATGGGCCCGGGCCTGAAGATCGACACGGCCGACGTCTACGGCGGCTGAGTTCTTCGGACATCGCACATAAGGGGCCGGCAGAGCGATCTTCCGGCCCTTTTGCTTGCTGCTGCACGCAAAACGGCGGCCTTGTCGCAATTCCCTTTGACCCTGCGCGCGGGGACATTAGGGTCAGGACCTGTTAAATTGCTTGCATGATGGGCTGAGGGTTGATTCAATGGTGGCACCAGGAGGTGCTGCTTGTGGACGATCTGTTTATGCTGAGCGAGGTGCAGATGCGCCGGATCAAGCCATTTTTCCCGCGATCGCAT
>CANJYE010000039.1 GCA_947479055.1 Erythrobacteraceae bacterium | reverse complement strand
GTTGCGAGCGAGGTTTAGGTGAAAAGAGACAAAAGCCGGTCAGAGACCGATTTGAGGGTTTCTGGCAGTCTCTGTGGTTTACCTGCCATCTGCAAAACCCCGCGGAAGCTAGGGATTTTCTGGCCCCGTGAGGCCCATCTCATTGATTCGCATTGAGATGTTGGCGGTGGGAAAGAGCCTGCCGGCAAACTCTCTCTCGCACGAGGTAACGTGAACCCAAAGCTTTCACATATCTGGCCGGAGTAGCGCACCCAGCAAGACTGACAAGCGTCACCTGCTTGGGATCCCCCGACCCGAGCAGATGCTCGACGTGGAAAGTATCGATCGGCGCGGTCGCCGGGATAACCAGCGCGAGCAGGAAGAGGAGGTTGGCGAGACAGGCGGCGCATTCGGAGCCCCGTGATGCCGCGAAGCACCCTAATCTGCGTCAGCCGTATCCACCCCCACCCGGCGTTTCGACGATCATCACGTCGCCCAGCCCCATCACGACCGAGGCAGTCGAATCCAGCACCTCAACTTCGCCCGAAACCCGCTCGACGCGGGTTGTCCCGAGCGCTCCGTTCGCGCCGCCGGCGAGGCCGAACGGCGGCACCCGGCGACGGTTGGCCAGTATGCCTGCCTCCATCTTCTCAAGGAACCGCAGTCGCCGCAGCGCGCCATCACCCCCGCGATGGCGGCCGACCCCGCCCGAGCCCGGGCGGATAGAGAATTCCTCCAGCAGCACCGGAAAGCGGGTTTCGAGTACTTCGGGATCAGTCAGGCGACTGTTGGTCATATGAGTCTGGACCACGCTGGTGCCGTTGAAGTCCGGACCCGCACCGGAACCGCCAGCAATGGTCTCGTAATACTGGTAGCGGTTGTTGCCGAAGGTCAGGTTGTTCATCGTCCCTTGCGCTGCAGCCATGGCGCCGAAGGCCCCGAACAGGGCATCCGTGACGACCTGGCTAGTCTCTACGTTTCCGGCGACCACCGCCGCCGGATAGCGCGGGCATAGCATAGAGCCCTCCGGCACGAGGATCGTGACCGGCGAAAGGCAGCCCTCGTTCATCGGGATTGCATCGTCGATCATAGTGCGCAGCACATACATTACGGCCGCGCGGACCACGCTGAACGGCGCGTTGAAATTGCCGGGCAGCTGATCGCTGGTCCCCGCAAAGTCGATTGTCAATTGCCGGGCAGCGTAATCCACCCGCACCGCGACGCAGACAACCGCGCCGTTATCAAGCTCATAGTTGAACCAACCGTCCTCTAGCCGATCGATAAGGCGGCGCACGGCCTCTTCGGCATTGGCGTGGACATGGCCCATATAGGCGTGGACCACATCTGCGCCGTGGTCAGCGCAGGCGCGCCCCAACCCCGCCGCGCCGCGGGCGCAGGCTGCAACCTGGGCGGCGAGATCGGCCAGGTTCGCCTCAACATTGCGCGCCGGGTAGGGACCAGAGGAGAGAATCGAGGCCAATTCTTCGCGGCAGAACCTGCCTTCGTCGACCAACAAGACGTTTTCAAGTAGCACACCTTCCTCTCCGATATGGCGGCTGTTAGGCGGCATCGATCCGGGGGCGATCCCGCCCACATCGGCATGGTGGCCGCGAGCGGCGACATAGAAGTCGGGCTCTTCGCCATCGCCCACGAACACCGGCTTGACCACGGTGATATCCGGCAAGTGCGTGCCGCCGGCATATGGCGCGTTGAGGACATAGGCGTCGCCCCGGCGGATGCCGCGTCCGTCCTTGCCTCTGGCCCGTTCGCGCAAGATCGTCTGGACGCTCTCCCCCATCGAGCCGAGGTGCACCGGCATATGCGGCGCATTGGCCACAAGCTGCCCGGCCCCGTCAAAAATCGCGCAAGAGAAATCGAGCCGCTCGCGAATATTGACCGACACTGCCGAGCGCGCGAGCGCCGAGCCCATTTCCTCGGCAATAGCCATGAAAAGCCCGTTAAAAATCTCTAGTCGGACTGGATCGACTCCAGTCCCGCCGGCGCCCACCGCCGTGCGCGGTGATAGTCGGGTAAGGCGCAAGGTGCCGTCGCTATCGACCGACAGCAACCAGCCGGGTTCAACAACTGTCGTCGCCAACGGATCGATCACGATCAGTGGTCCCACGGCAGCGAACCCTGCAGGAAGCGCGGCGCGGTCATGGACCGGCACAGTATGGGTTTCGCTGTTCAGATAGCAGGCGGCAGTCTGGAGCGGCGGTCCGGCCTGGTTTGGCAAGGGCCAGTCGAGCCAGCCGCTGGCCTCCTCCGCGGCAATGGCCTCAACCTGTACCCGGTCGATCACCAGTGTGCCATCGCCGTCGTAGCCGAACTGCGCCCGGTGCGCGGCAGCGAAGGCGGCGACAAGATCGTCGGCCGCGCCCGGCGACAATTCGATGGTGTGCTCCGAGCCCTCACGCCTCAGGAAAAGACTGCTATGCACTTGCGTCACTGCGCCGCCCCGTTCGGCGCGTACCATGCCGCTTAACTCGTCGGCCAGTTCCTCTGCGGCGGCAAGGCCGCCAGCCAGCGGCACGTCTAGCGTACGCTCGCGCACTGAGGCTTCGCTGGCCAAGCCCATACCATAGGCCGAGAGCACCCCGGCTAGCGGGTGGACCAGCACCGTGTTGATCGCCAGTTCATCCGCTACTAAGCAAGCGTGCTGCCCGCCGGCCCCGCCGAAGCTTGATAGGGCATAGTCCGTCACGTCATGCCCGCGAGCGACAGAGATCTGCTTGATCGCGTTGGCTATATTGGCCACGGCAATGGCGATAAAGCCCTCGGCTAGCGCCTCAGGCGTGAAAACCTGCATGGTTTCGGCCCGGATTGCAGCGGCCATCTTGGCAAATTGCCGCGCGACTACTTCGGTATCGATCGGTTGAGTGCCTTGCGGTCCGAATAGGTGCGGGAAGTGCTCTGGTCGTAGCTTACCCAGCATGACGTTGCAGTCGGTCACAGTCAGCGGCCCGCCATTGCGGTAACACGCCGGACCCGGCACCGCTCCGGCGCTTTCAGGGCCGACCAGTAGCCGCCCGGCCTCGAACCGGCAGATCGATCCGCCACCGGCCGCCACAGTGTGTATCCGCAACATCGGCGTACGGACCCGGACATTGGCGACGCGCGCCTCGCTGTCTCGTTCAAACCGGCCGGCAAAGTGGCTGACGTCGGTCGAAGTGCCGCCCATGTCAAAGCCGATCACGCGCGGCGCGCCGCTGGCCTCGGCAGTGCGGGCCATGCCGACGATCCCGCCGGCGGGACCGGAGAGGATCGCATCCTTTCCCCGGAACCGCGCTCCATCGACCAACCCCCCGCTCGACTGCATGAACAGCGCGCGGTTATCCTCACCGGTGGGTCGGGCAAGGACACGCTCACGGGCGGAGAGGATTTCGACCGCTTCGTCTTTAAGACGGGCGATACTAACCCGGCGCGCGGCACAGCCGACATTATCGCCGATTTCGACCAGTCACTGAACGAGAAGATCGTGCTCGGCGAATTCGACGCGAACAGCTCCGTCGGCGGCGTCCAGGCGTTCATTTGGATCGGTACAGCGGCCTTCAGCGGCACGCAGGCGGGCGAGTTGCACTATGCCAACGCGGCGGACGGCAATACTTATGTCGAAGGTGACATCAATGGCGATGGGGTGGCCGACATGGTGATCCGCTTGAACGGCACCTATACGCTGAGCCAGGCCGACTTCACCGGCATCACAGTTTAGCAGGGCATATGGGTCGTCCGCGCGAATCCGCCGACCGGCTGCTCTACTTCAACGCTGCGATCGAAGGCGCCCACATTGTGGCGTACATGTTTGCGCGCTTTGCCACTTTGGTCAACGCGATGTTCCTGTCCTGAACTTGTGCCTCGAGGCAAAGGCGTGAACAAAGGCCGTCAATCGGCTTGATCTGACTCTCAGGAATGAAAATCCAATGACCACTGATTTCAAGAACCTCGACGGCTCGGAAAAGTACGCAGACCCCTACACCACTCTTGAGTACGAGGCCTACCGGCAGACCTACGAGCTTCCCGACTGGAAAGACGGCGAAAGGCTGCTGAAGCGGACTCCCCCGAGAGATTATGGAACGGACCGCCTCGCGGACAAGCATATCTACTTCGATGCCGGCGTCATGGAGCGGGAATACGACAAGATCTGGTCCAAGGTCTGGCTGCTGGCCGGGCACATGAACGATCTCCCGCGGCAAAACTGCTTCATGAAGTTCGACGTGGGCTATGAATCCTTCCTCATCGTGCGGGGTGAAGGCGACCAGCTCCATGCCATGTACAATTCCTGCCGTCACCGTGGCACCGAACTGGTCGAGCAGGATTTCGGCAGCACGAAGAAATTCGTATGTCCCTTCCACAAATGGGAATTCGCATCCGACGGCAGCCTGCTCAAAATCCAGGACCGCGAGACCTTCCGTGCCGAGGCGCTGTGCCACGATCTCAACCTCAAGAAGGTCAGGGTCGAGGCATGGCGCGGCTGGATTTTCATCTCGATGGATACTGAGGCCGAGCCGCTGGAGGAATTTCTCGGAGCGGAGTTCATGGACAGCGTCGCTTCCTATGACTTCGAGGGAGCCGTGCGGATCCGCGACGTGGTGCAGGAATGGCCTGCCAACTGGAAAGTGGCGCATGAAGCCTTCAACGAAGGCTATCATGTCCAGGCGACCCACCCCCAGCTGATCCCGGCCAACAATGCCTATCACTGCGTGCACAATCTCTACGGCAATGGCCATGCGCTCAGCATCTACCAAAACATGCTGCCATCGCCCCATGTCATGAACGACATTCCGTCCGACGGAATCAGCGACGAGCAGAAGATTTTCTTGCGCGAGGCCGGCATCAAGGAGGAGGACTTCCCGAAGAACAGGGATGACGTCCCCATGGCCGTGATCAAAGGGAAGCGCGCCAAGACGGGCGGCATCGACTATGCCAGGTTCACCAATTCCCAGCTGATCGACAGCTGGGGGATCGGCCTCTTCCCATGCACCGAAGGTTTCCTGCTGCCGGAAGGTTATTTCCTGCAAAGCTGGCACCCGCATCCGACCGACCCGGAGAAGTGCATCTACAAGACCCAGGTCTATGCCGTGACCGGAGCGGGCGAACTACCTTCCTACATGGCCGTCGAAGGCGTGGACCTGTCGGGCAAGACCGTGTTGCCCCGAACCCATGCCGAAAAGGGCGATATCGACATCGTCGGCCCGGTCATCGGGCAGGACGTCGTGCTAATCCCGCGAGTTCAGCGCCGGATGCGGTCGCGTGGCTACGATGGTGCAATCCTGAGCGAGCAGGAAATCCGCATCCGCGATTTCTATGATGAATACAACCGCCTGATGAACGGGCCCGATCGTCAGTAGGAGCGCGGGAGGCCGAAGCTTTCCGCTACCTGATTGCGCGCCATTTCGTTGGTGATCGGGCCGATGCGGAACAGCCGGGCATCGCGCCAGTAGCGATGCATGTTGAACTCGTCGGCATAGCCATTGCCGCCGAGGACCTGAATGCCTTCGTCGGCGCCGGCGACCGCATATTCGGAGGCGAGGCATTTTGCGGTGGTCGCCTCCACCGAGCAGGGCATGTCTTTGCTTAGCAACCATGCGGCGCGTAGCGTGTGAAGGCGCGCACTTTCAAGGTTCATCGCCATGTCCGCGATCTTGTGCTGGATGGCCTGGTACTGTCCGATGGCGCGGCCAAAGGCGAAGCGCTCTTTCGCATAGGCAACGGAATCCTCGAGCACACCTGCCAGCATGCCGTTGCACATGGCCGCGGTGAGAATACGCTCGGCGTTGAGCGAGCCGACCATCTGGGCCCAGCCGGTGCCGGGTTCGCCCACCACGTTTTCGGCCGGCACGAAGACATTGTCGAACACCACCTCGCATGATCCCAGCGAGCGCAGGCCAAGCTTCGGGATGGGAGTGGCGGTGATGCCCGGCGATTTGGCGTCGACAATCAGGACAGTGAGACCGTGCGACGGCTTCTCTCCCTGCTCGGTGCGGGTAAGAAGGAGAAGCCGGTCTGCGACATGGGAGAGCGTCGACCAGATCTTTGTCCCGTTGACACGAAAGCCGCCGTCGACCGGCTCAGCCCTTGTGCGCATGGCCCGCAGCGCGTCGGTGCCGCCACCGGACTCGGTCATGGCGAATGCGAACAGCATCTTGCCCGCCGCGATTTTCGGCAGGTATTCCTGCTTCTGCGCCTCGGTGCCGTGCGTGGAGATCGCCTTGGAACCCGACCAGGCGTTGAGATGCCAAAGCACCGAAAGGCCCGCGAGCGATCGCGCCAGTTCTTCGCACACGATCACCTGCTCGACGATGTTGCCCCCTTGTCCGCCAAATTCCTCTGGTACGCCAATGCCATAGAGGCCGGCCGCACCGAGGCGGCGATAGAGCTCGGCCGGAAATTCCTTTCCCGCCTCCCACTCGCGCGCAAGCGTCTTGGGGCATTCGCGCTCGACGAAATTATGGATCGTGTCCTTGAGCATTTGCTGTTCCGGCGAGAGTCCGAAGCACAATTCAGGCGCGTCATTCATGGATTTTCCTCGATGCCGAGTTCTTTGAGCAGCGCCTCGCGCAACTTGCCGCGCTGGATTTTTGTGGCCGACATCGGCCATTCGGTGACTCGGCGGACGAGGCGCGGCACTTTGAACGAGGCGATCCGGCCTCGGCAGAAGGCAATGAGATCATCCTCGCTCGCTTCCATTCCTTCATGCAGTTCAACGAAAGCCGCAACCACCTCGACCAGGCGAGGATCGGGAATGCCCACGACTTGCACCAGCTTGACCGCCGGATGGCTGGAGAGATGCTCCTCCACCTCGGCCGGAGCCACGTTCTCGCCGCCGACTTTCAGCATTTCCTTGATCCGGCCCAGATATTGGAGGCGCCCGTCGCTATCGAGGCGCCCGAGATCGCCAGTGTGTATCCATCCGCCGCGCCTAATGGTTGCTTCGGTCTTTTCCGGATTGGCGAAGTAACCGGAGAAGCAGTTGGCGCCGCGATAGATGATTTCGCCAGACATGCCCGGAGAGACGTGTTCGCCCAACGCGTCGATCACTGCCACTTCGGCATCTTCCATGGGCAGGCCACAGGTGTTGATGCGGCTTTCCAGACTGTCGTCGGGCGACGAGAGAGTGACGGGGCCGCCCTCCGTCGAGCCATAGGTGGTCAGTTGCACTGCCTGCGGAAGCGCCTCGCCCATGCGGCGCAAAACATCGGGCGGGGCGACATTGAGCCACAGCCGGACCGAGGACAGATTGCGGTGGGCCATGTCGGGATGGGCGATCAGGCTTTCGGTAAGCGGCGGATAGGTTGGATAGAGCAGCGTCGCGCGGTGCCGCTCGATCTCTGCCAGACCGCGCCCCGCATCGAAATAGCTGTCGGTCAGGAAGGTGCCGCCATGCGCCATTATCGAGACCAGGGGGCCGATTCCGGCAATGTGAAAAATCGGCACCGGAACCCAGAAAATATCGTCAGGCCGCATGCCCCAGCGGCGGCCGACAAGGCTCCAGTGACCGACCAGCGCTTCATGGGTCAGCATCGCGCCGCACGGATGAGCGGTCGTGCCGGAGGTATAGATGATGGCAGCGATCGAGCGAATAGCCGTCGCCCGGCACCAGTCCGCGATCCGGGCGTCTTCGGTTTTCTCGGCCAGTGATTCGATCGTACTGCCATCGACCAGACCAGCGCGGCCTTTACCGACTGTCAGGACTGCGCGCAGTTCCGGAACGGCAGTTAGCGACAGGGCCGTAGGGTCGGTCGATTCGGCAAGCCCGGGCAGCGCTTCGTGCAACAGGGCAGCGAAGTCGACATAGTCGTCATGCCGGTCGTGGGTGACGATCAGCCGCAGCCGCGCATCGGCGACGATCCAGCTCAATTCGTTGGCACGGTATCGCGCGTTGATCGGCACGACCGTTGCACCCAGCATGGCGGTTGCGAAGATGGCAGTCACCATCTCCGCAGCGTTCAGCATGAGTATGCCAACAGTGTCGCCCGGCCGGGCGCCCAGCGCTGCCATCGCCCGGGCCATGTGCCAGGCCCTTTTGCGCAATTCAGCATAGCTAAGGCCCTCGTCGGGAAGTTGGATCGCCACGCGGTCCGGGAAGGCTTCAGCACCTGACAGGAGGATATCTGCAAGCGTTGTCGCCAAGCGCAGTCGCGCGGGCGGGTAAGGGGCTTTCTCAGGCCCTGCCGGATTGTCGCCTGCCGCGTTGTCCGCTGTCATGACCTGAATCCCCACTCCCATCGCTCGAGCGGCTCTGCCTTTGCCTTCGAGAAGTAGCGAGCCCCTTACTCGTTTGTCAAACATACGTTTGATTGGTCGTGTCGATATGGTGGGCCTGCCGCTTTCATGTCAACTCCTCCGAACCGGGTGAACGCACAAGTGCGGATTTTCATGCCGCTGGCTGTTTCGCATTTGCTCGCCGCCCAAGATCGGGCATTTTCGGGCTTCGCGCATTGAACGCAGACGCATTGTGATTGAACTGATGGCTCCCTGTCTCGGTCAACGGTTGCGTGAACAGGGCAAACGGTTAACATCGGCTGGCCCGATCTGCCGGGCGTTGGACAGACCGGCATGAACATGCAAGCCGGCGGGGGAGGATGAGATGAGCGACGCTGATAGCGACTTGCAGGACCTGCTCGACCGACGGGATATCCACGACGTGCTGACCCGGTATTCGCGGGCGCTCGATCGCTGCGATGTCGAACTGATGAAATCCGTCTATTGGCCCGACGGAACCGACAGCCACGGCGTGTTCGAAGGCAACGCGGCGGAATTCGCCGAATTCATTGTCCGCGAAATCCAGAACTGGTTCGAAGTGACGATGCACGGCTTGATGAACGTGCACATGGAAATCGAGGGCGATCGTGCGGCGGTGGAAACCTATCTGTTCGCCTATCACAAGGTTCGGGCCGACAAGGCGGAGGAAATCTTCGGGTCGCGCTACATGCAGATGTTCGCGGGCAAGGGGCTCGATCCGGGCCACCATCATTTCTATTTCGGCGGGCGCTATCTCGACCGGTTCGAGAAACGCGATGGGGAATGGCGCATCCTCAACCGCCAGGTGGTGATGGACTGGAACGACAACCGGCCCTCGGGCGAAATTCTCGATCAGGGGCAGTTCGCATCGCTGCGGCCACTGGGAAGCAGGGGGCGGGACGATCTGGTCTACGCGAACCGGCCATGACCGCCGATTGTACTGCCGCGCTGGCAGACCTTGTCGCCCGGCGCGACATCGAGGCTGTCATCACCCGCTATTGCCGCGCGCTTGACCGGGCCGATCTGGCGCTGATGGAAACAGTCTACTGGCCCGATGGCCGCGACATCCACGGGATATATTCCGGCAGTGCGGAAGAGTTCGTGCCGTTCATCATCCGGGAAATCCGCAATTTCTTTGTGATGGGTACGCACTGCGTGATGAATATCGCGATCGAGATCGATGGCGATCGGGCCAGTTCGGAAAGCTATCTCTATTCGGCCTGCCGGGTGAAGAGCGAAACGGTGCCCGACATTCTGGGTGAGCGCTATACCCGGCTGTGCGCCGGGCTCGGCCTCGATTCCGGGCACGAACATTTCGTCATGGCCGGGCGCTATCTCGACCAGTTCCAGCGGCGCAATGGCGAATGGCGCATCTTCCAGCGGCAAGTGGTGATGGACTGGAACGACCCCGGCTCGTCCCAGCAGATCACTGACGAGGGGATGATGGCAAACCTGCGGCCGATGAGCGAGTGGGGCGAAGGCGATCCCATCTACCGGTTGAAGCCTTGATCCAGGCTTGTTGCAGGCAGGCAATGCCGGGTCAGGCGGCGGCCCGTTGCGCGCGCATGAATGAGACAACTTGTCGCCCCCTCTATGCGGCACTCTGTCACTAGTGTAGACAAGTTGGTATTGGGGGCTCGCGGTATCAGCAAGGGTTGTACCCGTCCCGCAGACTGGCGCGGCAGCGCCGGACGAGATGAGTCAGCGTTAGTCTGACAGCAGCAATCCGTTGCCTCGTAAAAGACGTGCTTGGGAGAAGGCCATGGAGGCGGATGTCATCGTTATTGGCGCGGGGGCGGGCGGAATGGCCGCCGCCGTGACAGCCCGCAAGGCTGGTCTGGATGTGGTGGTACTGGAGAAGGCCGATCTGATCGGTGGGACGACTGCCTATTCGGGCGGTGTGTTGTGGGTACCGTGCAATCATCACGCGATGGCCTCACGCCCGGGTGATCCGGCACCCGACAACGTCGATGCCGCCCGGCGCTATATCCATGAAGAGGCAGGAAATCACGGCGACAGCGCGAGGATCGAGACTTTTCTCGAAGCCGGTCCGAAGATGGTTGCCTTCATGGAAAAGGAAACGGCGGTCCGGTTCTACGGGATGGATTATCCCGATTACCACACCGACAGCCCCAACGCTTCGACCATCCGTTCGATCGGCACGCAGGAACTGCGCATCGAAGAACTTGGGCTCGATGTGCGCAAGATCAGAAACCAGCTTCCCCAAACTCTTTTCCTGGGCCTGGCGGTGGGCTCGGGCGTGGAAATGATGCAGTTCATGCGCGCCGGTCGCTCGATCAAGGCGATGGGCTTTGTCGCGCGCAAGCTGGTGAAGCATTTCGCCGATCTTCTGCGTTATGGCGAAGGGCAGCAACTGGTGCGCGGGCGGGCGCTGATTGCCCGATTGTACAAGACGCTCTGCGAAGCGGGCACCCCTGTGCTGACCAACGCCGCGGTCGAGCGGCTGATCGTTGAGGACGGGCGGGTCGCGGGCGTTGTCACGCGCTATGACGGCGTCGAGACGGTCATCCATGCCCGCAAGGCGGTGGTGCTGGCCTGCGGCGGATATGCCAACGATCTCAAGCGCAGGCTGGAGACCTTTCCCGCGATCGTGGCAACGCCAGCCCATCGCAATCCGGTGCCGACCGGAAACACCGGCGACGGGATCCGCCTTGCCGAAAATGTCGGGGGCCATTTCAGCACGGATGTTGCAGAGGTGGCCGCGTGGGAACCGTGCTCGGTCTATCCCGGGATCGATGGTGAGGCGGGCGTCTGGCCCCATCTGGTCGATCGCCAGAAGCCGGGCTTTATCATGGTCCTGCAAAACGGTCGGCGGTTCGCCGATGAATCGCAATCCTATCATGACCTCGTGGCCAGGATCACCCAGGCCTGTGAGCAGCAGGGCTATGATGAGGCCTGTGTCTGGATGATCGCCGATAGCCGCGCGGCTGGACGATGGGGCATCGGGCGGGCGAGGCCATTTCCTGTCCCCAATGGCAGTCATGTCCGTTCAGGCTATCTGAAAAAGGCCTCGTCGGTCGGCCAACTGGCCAGGCAGCTTGGCATCGATGAAAGCCAGCTGGTCGAAACGGTCGCGCGTTTCAATGGCTTTGCGCGAAGCGGGATCGACGAGGATTTCGATCGGGGCCGCACCGTCTATGACAAATACCAGGGCGAGGACAATTGCGTGCCGAACCCCTGCCTCGCGCCGCTGGAAAAAGGCCCCTTCTATGCGGTCAAGGTCCATTCGAGCGAGATCGGCACCTTTGCCGGCCTGAAGACCGACGTGAATGCACGGGTCCTGACGGAAGCGGGTGATGTGATTGCAGGCCTTTATGCCGTCGGAAATGATCAGGCGAGCGTGTTTGCCGGTGCCTATCCGGGGGCCGGGGCAACCCTGGGACCGGGCATGACCTTCGGCTATGTTGCCGCGCGCCATATCGCCGGACTGCCGCTTTGACCGGGCGATCAATGGGAGATTCGAGATGCGCATAGATTCCCATTTTCACACGTGGCAGCACGGCAAGAACGGGGCCATCTGGCCGACACCCGACTGGGCGCGGATCTATCGCGATTTCGATCTGGATGAATATCAACGGACGGCGCGGGCCTGCGGCGTGACCGGCGCGGTTGTGGTGCAGGCATCGCCGACCGACGAGGACACCGATTACATCTGCCGCGCCGCGGAACAGAGCGACTTCGTCAAGGCGGTGATCGGCTACGTCGATTTCGATTCAGAGCACGCCGTCGCGCGGATCGGCGAGTTGCGCCAGCGCCCCAAGATGCGCGGCTTCCGCCCGATGAAGTTCATGGGCGATGCCGACTGGCTGACCCAGCCGCAATACGCGCCGGTGTTCGATGCGATCGACGCCGAAGGCCTCATCTTCGAAGCGCTGGTGATGATCCCGCACCTGCCCTCGCTTGCGAGGCTGGCGGCAAACCGGGCGCAGACCCCGATCATTCTCAACCATGCCGCGATGCCGGATATCAAACCTGAGACCTTCCCCGCATGGAAGGACGGCATCGCGCAGGTTGCCGCAAGCGCCAATGTCTCGTGCAAGTTGTCCGGCCTGTGGGATCAGGACAGCCAGTCCACCGTCGATGACCAGATCGCGCCCTATGCATTGCATGTGATCGAATGTTTCGGGCCGGAGCGGGTAATCTGGGGAAGCGACTTCCCTGTGGTCAAGATGCACGGCGATTATGCCCAATGGGTCGCGCAGTGCGAACGCCTGACAGAACCCTTTGGCGCGGCGGCACAGGCTGCCATCTTCCATGACAATGCCGCCCGGATTTACGGCATCGGGTGATGCATGGGGGCGATGCTTTCGTTTGACAGCCTCCGATAGATGTGTAGACAAGTTTTCCAGGCGAGGGGCCGCAAGCGCACCCATGGCCGACAATTTCGAGGTGAGGATGTCAAGGTATTACGAAGATCTCGAGCCCGGGCTGGTATTCCGTCACCAGGTGACGAGGACGGTTTCCGACCTCGACAATCTCATGTTCACATGCCTCACGCATAACGATCAGCCGCTTCATCTTGATGAAGAGTTCGGCAAGAAGACGATGTACGGCGGCAGGATTGTCGCCAGCCTCTATACGCTGGCTTTCGTCAATGGCGTAACGGTGCGTGACCTGACGCTGGGCACCACGCTGGGCAATCTGGGTTATGAGGAAATCCGCTTTCCCAACCCGGTTCGGCTGGGCGACACTCTGCGCAGCGAGACCACGATCCTGTCGCGCCGCGAAAGTGCCAAGCATCCCAATGCCGGCATCGTCATGTTCGAGCATCGCGGCTACAATCAGCGGGAAGAAATCGTCGTCATCGCCAAGCGCGCGGGCCTGATGCTGAAGAAGGCGCACGCCATCTACTAGGGTTCTGACCCTGAAATTGCGGTGAGAGAAATGCACTTCGATCTGACGCCAGACCAGCAGGCCATCATCGATGCTGTCGACGCGATAACCCGGAAATTCCCGGACCAGTACTGGATGGAGAAGGATCGCGCGCACGAATTCCCCTGGGAATTCTACCGCGAATTCGCCGAGGCCGGGTTCCTGGGCATGATCATCCCGGAGGAATATGGCGGGAGCGGGCTTGGCTTGACCGAGGCGTGCCTCGCCCTGCAACGTGTCTCCCAGAGCGGCGCGGCGCATGCCGGTGTCACCTCTGTCCATATCTCGATCTTCGGCATCACCCCGGTGGTCAAGTTCGGCAGCGAGGCGATGCGGCAGAAATATCTGCCGCCGCTGGTAGCGGGCGATCTGCACATCTGCTTCGGCGTGACCGAGCCCGATGCCGGCACCGATACCACCAGGATTACCACCCGGGCCGTGCGCGATGGCGATGATTATCTGATATCCGGCAAGAAGGTCTGGACATCCAAGGCACAGGAATCCTCGAAGGTCCTGATCCTGACCCGCACCACCCCGATCGAGCAGTGCAAGAAGAAGACCGAGGGCATGACCCTGTTCCTGGCCGATCTCGATCCGGCATCGGTGACGATCCGGCCCATTCCCAAGATGGGCCGGGAAGCGATATCCTCGTGCGAGGTGTTTTACGACAATTTGCGCGTGCCAGCTTCCGACATGGTTGGCGAAGAAGGCAGGGGCTTTCACTATCTGCTCGACGGGCTGAATGCAGAACGCATCGTGGTGGCGTTCGAGGCCATCGGCCTTGGCCGCCGCGCGCTGGAACGGGCCATCAATTACGCCAACGAGCGGGTGGTGTTCGGCCGGCCGATCGGGAAGAACCAGGGGGTGCAGTTCCCGCTGGCCGATTCACACGCGAAGCTGGAAGCGGCCCAGCTGCTCGCCGATCGCGCGGTCTGGCTGTACGACAATGGCCAGCCCTGCGGCGACGAAGCGAACATGGCCAAATTACTGGCAACCGAGGCCGCGTTCGAAGCGGCGGACCGGGCGGTCCAGACCCATGGCGGCTATGGCTATGCGGCCGAATATCATGTCGAACGCTATTTCCGCGAAGCGCGGGTGTGGCGGATCACGCCGCTCGCCCAGAACTTCATCCTGGCCTATATTGCGGAAAAGATTCTGGGCCTGCCGCGCTCCTATTGAAGGCCGCGTTCCTGTTGATGATGGAGATGTCGATGAAAGCGATCAGGTCAATGTTGTATGTTCCGGGGCACAAGCGCTCCTGGATCGAGAAGGTCCCGACATTCGGCGCCGATGTGGTCGTGCTGGACCTTGAAGACAGCGTACCCGATCATCTCAAGGTCGAGGCAAGGGGCATAGTGGCCGAGGCCGTCCACAGCCTGCGCGATTGCGGCTCGCGGATTTTCGTGCGCACCAACAAGGGCAAGCTTGCCTATGATTTCGACGATGTGAAAGCGGTCGTCCGGCCCGGCCTTGCGGGCATCATCGTGACGAAGGCGGAGGACCCGACCGACATCGAAGCGCTTTCCCGCATGATCGGCGAAGTCGAACATCAGATGGACATGCCGCATGGCGGTGTGACGATGATCCCGCCGATCGAGACGGCGCGGGCTGCGCAGCTGGTGTATGAAATTGCCTGCAACCCGCGCGTCGAAACGATCGCGGCGGTTTCGGCCAAGGGCGCCGATCTGGAGCGGAACCTGGGCTTCACCTGGACGCCAGGCGGTATCGAGACGCTCTACCACCGCTCGCAGGCGGTGATCGCCTGCCGGGCGGCCGGCAAGCCTTTCCCGATTGGCGGCATGTGGCAAGAAGTGCATGATCTGGAAGGTCTGCGCAAGGCAGCCGTGTTCAACAAGCAGCTCGGCTTCACCGGCGAGATCGTGATCCACCCGTCCAACGTGCCGGTGGTGAATGAGATCTACTCGCTCAGCGAGGCGGAAGTTGCCTATTACCGCGGCCTGATCCGCGCCTTTGCAGCAGCCGAGAAGGAAGGCAAAGGCGCCCTGATGTATGAAGGCGAGCATATCGATATCGCCCATGTCGAAACGGCGAAGCTGAAGCTCAGCATAGCGGGCGTGACCCCCTGATTGCGTTTTGTTGGCCCGGTGCCGCGCGCCTGGCGTTTGGGACAGGATATCACAGTGCGTATCGCTGAAGCCAGAACCATTGCCGAGCTGGTCGGGAGCATGACGGAATTCGGGGACCGCGAGTTGCTGGTGTTTCCCGATTGCCGCCGCAGCTTTGTCGATGTGCATCGCTCGGCCAGCGGCTGGGCCGGGCTGTTCATGGCGATGGGGATCGGGAGGAACGACAAGATCGGCCTGCTGCTGCCCACGTCCCCCGAATTCGTCGACATCTTGTTCGCCGCCAACGCGATCGGGGCGGTGCTGGTGCCGCTCAACACGCGGTTTCAGCCCGCTGAACTGGCCTATACCATCCGCAATGCCGATGTGGCGGTGCTGGTCACGACATCGCAGCTCGACGATGTGGTCGATTTTGGCGAGCGATTGCAGGCGGCCTTGCCGTCACTGGCGGCACAGCCATCGGACCGGGTTCTGAACCTTCCCGAAGCGCCGGAACTACGCCACATCATCGTGATCGGCGGTAGCACCCGGCCAGCCTTCCTCTCGCTGGAGGCCGCAACATCGCTCTATCCGCCGGTCGGGGAAGCGGCGCTGGCGCAGCGGATGGCAGAGGTCGAGCCGTCCGACATCGCAGTGATGCTCTACACCTCCGGCACAACCTCCCACCCCAAGGGTTGCCTGGTCAGCCACGATGCGCTGCTGTTCAACACCCGCAACATGGCGGAGCGCTATCACATTGGCCCGGAAGACCGGCTGTTTGCGCCGCTGCCGATCTTCCATATTGCCGGTATCCTGCCTGTGCTGATCGCGCTGCGGCTGGGCACGCCGGTCTGCCTGATGCAGCAGTTCAATGGCCCCGATGCCCTCCGCCTGTTGCGGGACGAGCAGGTGACCTGCGGCTGGCCCTGCTTCGTCACCATCCTTCAGGACATCATCGACGCCGAAGGCTTCGAGGAGGCGGACCTTTCCAGCGTCCGCATCCTGATATCCAACCCGGCGGTGGTGCCGGCCGCCGTGTCCGAAGTGCTGGAACGGCGCATGCCGAACATGGTCCAGATCGGCAATTTCGGCATGACAGAGAGCATTGGGCCGTGCACCGCATCGAAACCGGAAGAGGATCGCGCAACCCGGATAACCCGGCTGGGCACGCCTTTTCCCGGCTGGGACATAAGGATTCGCGATCCCGAGACCGGCGATGATCTTGCCGCAGGCGAAAAGGGCGAAATCATCTTCCGCAGCCGCGGCATGATCAGCGGCTATTACAAGGCACCCGACAAGCAGGCAGAAGCCTTCACCGCCGACGGATTCCTGCGCAGCGGCGATATCGGTTCGTTCGACGAGGCCGGACAGATCATGTTTCATGGCCGGTTGAAGGACATGATGAAGGTCGGCGGGGAAAATGTCGCGGCGGCGGAAGTCGAGGCCGTGCTTAACGCTCATGCGGCGGTCAAGCTGGCGCAGGTCGTGCCGATAACCCATCCGCGCTATCAGGAAGTGCCGGCGGCCTTCATCCAGCTGAACGAAGGCTTCAGCGCCAGCGAGGCGGAACTGATCGATTTCTGCCGGGGCAAGATCGCCAATTTCAAGCTGCCCCGCGCGATCAGGTTCATCGATGCCTGGCCGATGTCGACCTCGAAGATCCAGAAATTCCGGCTGCGCGAGATGGCGGAAGAAATGATCAATGCTCAATAGAGCGGACATCATCGAGAAGGCCCGGGCGAAGGCGGGGATCGCGCAATTCGACGCCGAAAGCTTCCGCGAGGGGCTGGAGATCATCGTTGCGGACGCGAACGATTCAAAAGATTTGTCGCCCGGCGGGCGGATCGGGATCGAGAAGATATTCGTCGGCCTGCTGGCGAGCCGGCTGAAGGTCGCGCAATATCTGCGCGAGCATCCCGCCCTGCTCGACAGCCCGGTCGAACGGCCCGTCTTCACTCTGGGCGCGCCGCGCACCGGCACCACGCTGATGTGCAACCTGCTGTCTGCCGATCCGGCGCGACGTTCCTTGCTGCGCTGGGAAATCAGCGACCTTGTGCCCCCTGCCGCGCCGGGCGAAATCAGGACCGATCCGCGTTGCCTCAGACGCATGAAGATCGATGCCGAACGGCCAGAGGCGCAGTCGGCCAGCCTCAAGCTGCATTACGAACAGGCCGATGGTCCGGCGGAATGCACGCTCCTCCACGGACAGGACTTCAAGGCACAATCAATCGAGGCGCTGTTTCCGGCGCCGCGCTATTCGGAATGGATCCTCACCTGCGACATGCGGTCCACCTATGAATATCACAAGAAGGTGCTGCAGATCCTCCAGTCCACCAATCCCGGTCGTTGGAACCTCAAGATGCCTTCGCACGCGCTGCATATCAAAGGGCTGCTTGATGTCTTTCCCGATGCGCAGCTGATCTGGACCCATCGCGATGTGTTCAAGGCGGCGGGTTCGTTCTTTTCGCTGATCGAGGCGATCCAGTCGGGCTTCTGCGAAGTGCCCGACCGCGCCTTTGTTGGCCGGACCTATCCGCGCCAGTTTGCCGAGCACCTGCTCCGCCCGCTGGCGGAGCGGGCGAAGCGCGGGAGCTTCTACGATCAGCCATACAGCGATCTGGTGCGCGATCCGATTGCCCAGATGGGCAGGCTTTACGACTGGCTGGGCGATCCGTTCACGCCCGAGGCCGAAGCGGGGATGCGCGCCTGGCTTGCCGAAAATCCGCAGGGCCGGTTTGGCACGCACCGCTATTCGCTGGAACAATATGGCCTCACCGTCGATGATCTGAAGCCGATGCTTGCCCCATATCTGGAGCAGTTCGCACCCGAGAAGGAGGGGTTTGCTTGACCAAGGGAATGTTCGATCTCGGCGGCAAGGCTGCCGTGATAACTGGTGGCAACGGCGGGATCGGCCTTGCCTATGCGCGCGGCCTTGCACGGCAGGGCGCGGATTTGACGATCTGGGGCCGCAATCCCGACAAGAACGCGGCGGCAGAGGCCGAATTGCGGGAATTCGGCCACAAGGTCACCGCCTGCGCGGTTGATGTGGTGAGCGAGGAAGCGGTTGCCACTGCCATGGCCGAAGCGAACGAGCGGCACGGTCGGCTCGACTGCGTGATCGTGAACGCGGGCCAGGTGGTTTACGCCAAGTCGCTGTTCGATATCGACGGCGCGGTGTTTCGCGGGATCATGGACAGCAATCTGAACGGTGCCTACTACACCATGCGTTCCGCCGCGATCCACATGGTGGAGCAGTTCAAGGTGGGCCGCGGTGGCGGATCGATCATCGTGTGCGGCAGCCTTTCGGTGTTCACCGGCTATCGCGGGATGGAACATTACGGCGCGGCCAAGGGGGGACTTCATTCGATCGTCAAGGCGATGGCGAACGAGCTGGGCCGCTACCAGATCCGCGTCAACATGATCGCCCCCGGCTTCATCACCACCGAAGGCCGCGACGAAGCGGATGCCGACGCCCGGCTGGCCAAGCGCCATCCGGTCGGCCGTGTGGGCCTGCCCGGCGACGTCGAGGGCGCGGCGGTTTACCTCGCGAGCGACGCATCGACCTTCCACACCGGCGATATCCTCACCATCGACGGCGGCTGGATGGCCAGCCTGTTTCGCTAGGAGTTCGCGATGTCCGAAGGCCAGCCCGCAAAGTCCGGCGTCGACGATCTAATCACCGCTGGCGAGCGCGAGCCGGGGGCGATCGCCGTCAACGATTTCATCTGCATGACGCGCGATATTTCGAACAGCTATCTGGTGCTGACGGATAAGGGCAATGTCCTCATCAATGCCGGGGCGAGCTATGCCGCCCCGCGCAAGCAGGCGGCTTACCAGACGTTCAGTGCCGCTCCGATCGTTGCTGCCATCGTCACGCAAAGCCATCCCGACCATTACGGCGGGTTGAAAACGCTGCTGCCCGAAGGCGCGGCCCTGATCACCTCCGCGCGCTATCCCTCGGGCATGGCGGAACGGCAGGCGCTGGCCAATTTCTACGCGCCACGCACCAACAAGCTGTGGCACGGCGTGGTGGGCGACAAGATGGATCGTCCGGCTACCAAGCCCAAGGCCGAGATCGCGCCGACAGTACTGGTCGAGGATCATCACGCCTTTACCCTCGGCGGGCGGCGCTTCGAGATCATCGCGCTGCCCGGCGGCGAGACGCTGGACGGCATCGGCGTGTGGCTGCCGGATCACAAGGTGGCCTTCATCGGCAATCTGCTGGGTCCGGCCTATCTCAACGTGCCCAACCTCAACACGCTGCGCGGCGACCGGCCACGCTGCCCGCAACGCTATATCGACAGCGTCTCGCGCATCCGCGCTCTGGAGCCGGAGCTGCTGATCACCGGCCACGGCGATCCCATCCACGGGGCGGCCAGCATCCGCGATGATCTCAACCGCATGATCGAGGCAATGCGTTCGGTGCGCGACCAGACCATGGCCGGTATGGCTGCGGGCAAGGATGTCTGGACCCTGATGCGCGAAGTGCGCGTTCCCGCCGAATTCAGCCTCGCGGAAGCCTTTGGCAAGACCGCGTGGAACGTCCGCTCGATCTGGGAGCAGCTGGCTGGCTGGTTCCATTATGATTCGACCACCTCGCTTTATCCGGTGCCGAGGAGCGAGGTGTCGCAGGACCTGGCTGAGGTCGCAGGCGGCGCAGGCAATCTGGCGGCGCGGGCTCAGGCGCTGCTGGACCAGGGGAAGCCCGTCCATGCGCTGCACCTGATCGATATCGCGCTCGATGCCGATCCCGGCCACGCCGCCGCGCGGTCGGTCAAGCGGGCCGCGCACCAATATCTGCTGGATCACCGCGGGACGGCCAATCTCAATGAGTCGATGTGGCTCAAGTCCGAGCTGAAGATCCTCGACGCGGGTGATGGAGCCTGATTCCATGGCACGGATGACCGATTATCCCGATATCATCGCAACCATCTGCCGCATCGCCGATGCCGATCCCGCTCGGCCGTTCCTGCGGAATTCTGCGGGCGAGCTCTTGCTGGACTACGGCAGGCTCCGCCACGAAACCGCGCGGATCGCCGGGCTGCTTGCCCAGCTTGGCGTCAGGCCGGGCGACCGGGTGACGGCGCAGGTCGAAAAATCGGTGCCCGCGCTGCTGCTCTATCTCGGTTGCCACTGGCACGGTGCGGTCTACATGCCGCTCAACGGCGGCTACACCGCTGCCGAAGTGGCATGGTTCATCGCCGATGCCGAGCCATCTTTACTGGTGATCGATCCCGCCTGGCTTGCAAAGCTGGCCGATCTTCCCGCCGGTTTGCGAATCGAAACGCTCGACGGCGATGGCACGGGCAGCTGGATCGATCTGCTGGCCACGGCGGGGGACCCGGAACTGATCCCGCCCGCGCACGATCCCGAAGCACCAGCGGCGATGCTCTATACCTCCGGCACCACCGGCAAGCCCAAGGGCGCTGTCATTCCGCGACGGGCGCTGTCTTCCAACGCGGCCATCCTGGTCGATGCCTGGCACTTCACGCGCTACGATGTGCTGATCCACGCCCTGCCGATCTTCCATGTCCACGGGCTGTTCATCGCCACCAACACCCTGATCTGTGCGGGCGGAAGCCTGATCTTCCTGCCCCGCTTCGATGCGGCGCAAGTCCATGCCCTTTTCCCTCAGGCGACCGCGCTGATGGGCGTTCCGACCTTCTACACCCGCCTGCTGACCCTGCGGGAACTGAACCGGAAATCGACTGGTCATATCAGGCTTTTCATTTCCGGCTCCGCCCCGCTGCTGGCCGAAACGCATCGCGATTTCGAGGAGCGCACCGGCCATGCGATCCTTGAACGCTACGGCATGACCGAGACGCAGATGAACACCTCCAACCCCTATGACGGAGAGCGGGTGGCCGGTACGGTCGGCTTCCCCCTGCCGGGGGTGGACCTGCGCATCACCGATCCCGCCACCGGCAAGGACAACGCCCATGGGGAAATCGGCATGATCGAGGTGCGCGGGCCAAACCTGTTTTCCGGCTACTGGCGCAATCCCCAAAAGACCGCCGAGGACATGCGCGCGGATGGCTTCTTCATCACCGGCGATCTAGGCCTGATCGACGAGGCGGGCTATGTCCGGATCATCGGCCGGGGCAAGGATCTGATCATCTCGGGAGGGCTCAATGTCTATCCCAAGGAAATCGAGTCCGAGATCGATGATCTGCCCGGGGTCAATGAAAGCGCGGTGATCGGGGTGCCGCATCCCGACCTCGGCGAAGCGGTAGTCGCTGTGATTGTGCCCCAGGCCGGAGCGACACTGGACGAGACCGCCATCGTGGCAGGGCTCAAGGATCGCCTTGCCCGGTTCAAGCAACCTAAATCCGTCCGTTTCGTGCCCGAGCTGCCGCGCAACACCATGGGAAAGGTCCAAAAGAACGCGCTGCGCGAAGAGTACAAGGGGCTGTTTCAGCCATGACCGGTGCACTGCCGCTGGCCGGACTGAAAGTGCTCGATCTCACCCGCGCGCGGGCCGGGCCAGTGGCGGTGCGGCAATTGGCGGACTGGGGCGCGGATGTGCTGATGATCGAAGTCCCCGGCGGCGCGGACGACATGCTCGGGAGCCGCGAAAGCGGCGATTTCCAGAACCTCCACCGCAACAAGCGCAGCCTCGCGCTCAATCTCAAGAGCAAGGTCGGCCGGGAGATATTGCTCAAACTTGCATGCGATGCCGACGTGCTGGTCGAGAATTATCGCCCGGACGTGAAGCAGCGCCTGGGGATTGGCTATGATGATCTATCCGCGCTCAATCCCCGGCTGGTCTATGCCAGCATCTCGGGTTTCGGCCAGACCGGCCCTTATGCGCTCCGCCCGGGGGTAGACCAGATCGCGCAGGGCCTTGGCGGGCTGATGTCGGTGACGGGCCAACCGGGCGAGGGGCCGATGCGAACTGGGATCGCGGTCACCGATGTATCGGCCGGGCTGCTGTGCGCGATCGGGGTGCTGACCGCGCTGTACGAGCGAGTGCAGACGGGCAAGGGCCGCTGGGTGCGCACTTCGTTGCTGCAGGCGGCCGTCACTATGCTCGATTTTCAGGCGGCGCGCTGGCTGGTCGATGGGGTCGTGCCGGGGCAGGAAGGCAACCATCACCCCTCGGTCGCGCCGATGGGACTGTTCGAGACGCGCGACGGCCACGTCAATCTGGCCGCAGCCGGGCAGGATCTGTTCGGGAAATTCGCGCTGCTGGTGCAACGGCCCGACTGGCTGCAGGATGCCCGCTTCGCCAGTTCCGCCCAGCGCTTTGCCCACCGCGAGGAACTGCGGGCCGAGGTCAATGCGGCGCTGAGCCAACGGACGTCGGGTGAATGGGTCGAGCTTTGTAATGCCGCCGGTATACCCTGCGGCCCGGTCCATGCCATCAACGAAATGTTCGCCGATCCGCAGGTCCGCCACCTGCAACTTACACAAGCGGTGCGCAGCGAGGCCTATGGCGAACTTGAACTGGTGAAGCCGGGCATCGACTTCGCCGACGCTGAATTCGCGCCGCGCCGCGCCGCGCCAGCAGCTGGCGAACATACAGACGAGGTGTTGCGGGGGCTGGGCTACGAGGCCGGGCAGATCGAAGCGCTGCGCGAGAACGGGGTGATCTGACCCTATCTGGAGGTCAATCTCGCCACCTCATCCGCGCTCAGCGCGCAGTCGTCGCCGACCACGGTGGCGCGCCGCATTTCCCGCCGTTCGCCAAGGTCGAACTGGCGGCCGCGGTGGACCACAGACCGGTTGTCCCACATCACCACCTCGCCCGGTTGCCAGACATGCGAATAGACCCGTTCGCGCTGGGTGGCATGTTCCAGCAGGTCGAGCGCCAGCACGCGGCCCTCAGCAACGGTCAGGCCAAGGATGCGGCTGACAGCCGTTTCCACCCACAGCAGCTTGCGCCCGGACCCGGGATGAGTGCGGACCAGCGGCCACAGTACCGGCGGGTTCCTGCCGCGTTCTTCCTGCGATGGCGCGGGCAGGCCGAGCCGGTCGACCAGCCAGTGGTAGAAATCATGCTCCGCCACCATCGGCTCGACCATCGCTCTGGTCCGCTCGTCCAGGGCATCATAGGCGGCGCGCAGATCGGCAAACTGCGTCTCCCCGCCCCAGCTGGGGACGATATGCGCCGCAAGGATCGAATAGCGGTAGGGATGCTGTTTGTAGGCACCATCGCTGTGCCACACGCGCGATCCCATCGTGTTGAGGACCTGCGCGTGATTGCGCGCAGCGACTTCGCCCGACAGGTCGACATTGGAGATGTCGAACAGTGCCGCTTCCTCCAGCCGCTGCTGCAAGCGCCCGCTGGCGTCCTTGTTGAGCTGGATGTCCAACTCGCCGAATTGACGGGCAAAGGCCACCAGCTCGGCCTGCGACAGCGACTGGGACGGGAACACCAGCACGCCATGGTGATCGATTGCGGCGACAAGCGCAGCCACGTCGCGGTCCGAGAGCGTCCTGACGTCGATCCCCTCGATCCTTGCGGCGAAATCCGGCAACTGCGCCTTGATCTGCATCGGTTACTCTCCGTCGCGTTAGTCGACGCCCAGTATCAGACCGCTGGTCGGCCCGCCGCTGCCGCCTGTGACGACGATGTTTTCGAGGCCCGCCACCTGGTTGACGGCGGTCCCGCGCACCTGGCGGACGGCTTCGGCTACGCCATTCATTCCGTGGATATAGGCCTCACCCACTTGCCCGCCATGGGTGTTGATCGGCAGGCCGCCGCCGAGCTCGATATTGCCGTCCTTGATGAAATCCTTCGCCTCGCCATTGGCACAGAAGCCATAGGCTTCGAGGCTGGGCATGACACTGGGCAGGAAGTGATCGTAGATGATGGCGGCCTGCATGTCCTTCGGGCTGAGCCCGGCCTGCGCATAGAGCTGGCGCGCCACCACTGCGACTTCCTGCCGCGGGTAGATCTCGTCACGGTAGAAATTGGTCAGAGAAGCCGTTTTTGGGGTGGCCCCTTGTGCGGCACCGCGAATGAGGGCGGGCTTCTGCCGGAGCGAGCGCGCCCGCTCTGTACTGGTCACGATCACCGCCACCGCGCCGTCGCTTTCCTGGCAATAGTCGAACAGGCGAAACGGATCGGCGACAATGCGCGAAGCCATGTATTCCTCGCGCGATAGCGGCTTGCCATAGAAGAAGGCCTTGGGATTGGTCGATGCGTGGAGCCGCGAGGCGACTGCCAGCGTCGCGAAATCGTCGGTCGTCGCGCCGGTTTCATGCATGTAGCGGCGCATGCACAGCGCCATCCATGCGCCCGCCGTGGCCGCGCCCATGTTGGTGTGGAGCGAGATGAGCGCGTTTTCGGCGGTCGGCATCTGGAAATCGATCGGCTGGCCGAAGCGGTATTCCGACCGCTCGTTCATCGCGCGGTAGCAGACCACGGTGTTGGCGACCCCGGCATGGACTGCCAGCGCGGCCTGGAAGATAGGCGCGCAGGCACCGTGGCCGCCGAAATGGGTGCGGCTGAAGAAGGTGAGATCGCCCGCCCCCAGCGTGCGGGCCAGTTCGCATTCGGAGTTGTTGTCCATGGTGTAGGTGGAAAACCCGTCGATATCGGTCACCGTCAGGCCGGCATCCTCCAGCGCGGCGAGCGTCGCCTCGGCGGCGAGCTGCATTTCGCTGCGACCAGAATTCTTGGAAAACTCGGTGGTTCCGATGCCAGCAATGGCAACCTTGTTGCTGAAACCCGTCATGGTGCTGTTCCTTTGATCTTGCTGGCGTTCAGGCGCGACGGAAGCGAAGCGTGGCGAGTTCTCCCCGGCGGAGATATTCGGCCTTCACCGGCACGCCGATCGCGATTTCGTCGAGCGCCATGCCATCGAGGCCGGCGACGATCCTGACCCCTTCGTCCAGTTCGACGATCCCGATCGGATGCGGCATCTCGAAACCGGGCAGCGGCGGGTGGTAATGGACCGCATAGCTGTAGATCGTGCCGGTACCCGCCATCTCCCGCGCGCCGGAATGGACCGAGTGGCAATGCGGGCACATCGGCTCGGGCGGATGGCGCAGCGTGTTGCAGTCGCTGCAATGCTGAACCATCAGGCGCTGGTCCTCCAGCCCTTCGTAGAAGAAGTCATAGTCCCGGCTGGAACATGCGGCCTTGTGCCGCTTTTCGGTGATCTCAGCCATTGCCTCTTATCCCTTCCCTTGTTCTCACTTGCCTCCGTGAAGAGGTTTGCGCCGACTTCAGCGCACTACGTAGCCTCCATCCACCGGCAGCGACACTCCGGTCACATAGCTCGAGGCATCGGAGGCGAGCCAGATCACAGCGCCCACCATCTCGTCGGGCACTGCCGGGCGCTTCATCGGCGGCGCACCGGCCCAGATCTGGTATTCGCGTTCCGACATGTTCGCTTCCCTGATCGCATCGGTCAGCACCGGTCCGGGCGCGATCAGGTTGCAGCGGATATTGTCCACCGCATATTCGAGAGCCGCCGCCTTGGTCAGCCCGGCCAGCCCGTGCTTGGACGCGACATAGCCCGGAATGCGCGGCACGCCGACCAGTCCTGCACTGGAGGAGGTGTTGATGATACTGCCGCCGCCGCAGTCGAGCATGGCCCTGATCTGCGCCTGCATTGCATAGAACACCCCGGTGAGGTTCAACTCCAGCGATTTCACGAATTCTTCGGCGGGCAGTTCGTGGATGCGCCCCGGGGGGTGGCCACCACCGGCGTTGTTGAAGGCGCAATCCAGCCGACCAAACGCGCTGACCGCCAGATCGACCGCATCGAGCATCGCCTGCTGGTCGATGATATCGGCGGCGATCGTGCGAATGTTGTCCTGAGAAGGCAGGCTGCCGACAAATTCGTCGAGCAGTGCCTGCCGTCGGCCTGTCACCACCACCTTCGCGCCCTGTTCGAGAAATGCCCTGGCCGCGGCCGCTCCGATGCCACGGCTGCCGCCGACGATCAGCGCGACCTTGTCCCTTACATCGGGCAGCACTTTGGGGTTGGCCATCGCTCGCTCCTATGGCTTGTCAGGCAGACAGCCTGCCGGAAGCTGCACAAGATCTATGGGCAGGCGCAAGAAAGGCAATTGTGGTGAACCTTCATGTTGACGGTGAACCATGACAGAATCGCAATAGTCCAATCGATGGACAAAGGACTGGCTATCTCCTATCCTGACCATTGGCAAGGCCACAGGCGGGTTTACCTGTCTGCGTGCGGCGAGGAGCGCGAAGACGCTCGTTGAGGAGGATGGTGATGGATTTCAACTTCAGCCTGCCGGGCAGCGTTACCGATGGTTCGCAGATCGGCGAAATCCTTGCGCCAATACGAGAGCAGGGGCCGGTCTTCTGGAACGACACGCTGCAGGGCTGGATGATCTGCGGCTATGATGAGGTCAAGACGGTGTTCAAGCGCCACCGCGAATTCCAGAATGGCCGGAGCCCGCAGCGATCAGCCTTCGGCTACGATGCCATGCTGTTTCACGACACCGGACTGCACAACCGGCTGCGCGCCGTCTGGGCCAATGAAGTGTTGCCCCAGGCAGTGAACCAGCGGCTCGAATTGCTCGGCAGGATCGCCAAGACGCGGCATGCCATTGTCAGGGAGAAACTCGCCGCGGACGAGGCAGTCGAACTGGTTGCCGTTTTCCAGGATTATACGACCGATATCACCACCACGCTGATGGATGTGCCCGATCAGCGGCGGGCCGATTTCAAGCGGTGGAATGCGATAATCTCCGGCACCTCCCAATTGGCCCTGTTGCCCGGAGATCCCCGTATTGCCCAGCGCGACGAGGCGAGGGCTGAACTGTTTGGATTCCTCGCAACCGAAATGGAACGGCACAAGCAGATGGTCGCCAGCGGATCGCCGCTGTCGAACCTCACCTTGATGATGATTGCGGCCGAAGGGCAGGAAGGCATAACCGGACAGGTCGTGCTCGACAATCTCGTGAACCTGTTCCTCGGCGCGCTGGACACGACTGTCCGCTGGATGGGCAGTATCGTGGTCCATCTGCTCCAGAATCCCGATGTGCTGGCTGCCGTCACGTGCGATCCCGGCCTGTTCCCGGATTTCCTGGAGGAACTGCAACGCCATCAGTCCGTCGTGCAGGTCACCACGCGCCATCTCGAGACGGAAGACATGGAACTGGGCGGCCAGACCCTGCGCAAGGGGGACATGATCTACATCATGCCCGGCCTCGCGGGCCGCGATGGGGAAATCTTCCCGGAGCCGAATCGCTTCGACATCGCTCGCCGACCGGACAGCGAGAAGTCACAGCTGGGCTTCGGCTTCGGCTTCCACCAATGCCTCGGCATGCATCTCGCCCGGGCCGAAGTGACGGCCTTCTTCAAGCCGTTGCTGGAGGAAATGCGCGACTGGGACATCGCGTCGATGGATTATGGCGCAAGCTGGTCGCTGTGGGGCCCGGTCGCGCTGAACATCCGCAGGCGTTCCACTTCATCCTAGAAACCCCCAGCCGGCAAACCGGAACAAAGCCCTGCGTGCAGAGTTTGAATGCGCGATAGGGAGTTCCCGATGAACAAGTTTCTGGTTCTGGCAGGCGCATGTGCGATCTGCGCGATTACCCCGGCCGCAGCGGCCCCGGGCAACAATGATCATGGAAAGTCCTCCAGCGCCCCGGACAAGGGGCATGGCCCCGACGGGCAGGGTGATAATGGCAAGCAGGCCCGACCAGGCCAACAGGCTCGTGATGGCAAGGCTTCACCCCAAAGTGACAGGGCGGGTAACGGTAACGATCACAAGGCCGGCAATGGCTCCGGCCGGAACGAGATCCGGAATGCAGCGCGCGAACAGAATGTTCGCGAGAATGGTAACAAGCGGCAGGAAGTGCAGCAGGTTCGCCATGAACAGAAAGCACCCGACCGCAAACCCCAACAGGCAGCTCCGCGCCCGGCAGTTCGTGCCGATGGTGGCGATCGCCGTATGCAACCGGCCCGTAAATGGGCCAAGCCAGACGAGGCACGGCGCTTCTACGCAACCTATGACCAAGAGCGGAATCGCGCTCCTGCCAGCTTCTGTCCGCCCGGCCTCGCTCGCAAGAACAACGGTTGCCAGGCACCGGGCCAGGTCAGGAAGCTTTACCAGCGCGATGATCGCTGGGGGCGCTACATGGGCTACGAGCCGCGCTATCGCAGCGCGGACTGGTCCTATTACAACGGCTATGCCTGTCCGTCGTCAGAACATTTGGCGCAATTTGCAGCGTAAATTAGCGGAGTGCGGGCCTCGTCTGGGGGTTGATGTTAGGCGGCTAGCTTGCGGTGTTGCAAGCGCCGATGTTCGATAGTCTTTCGCTTGATCCTTTCTCGCTGTTT
>CANJYE010000038.1 GCA_947479055.1 Erythrobacteraceae bacterium | reverse complement strand
CATGCGATCGCGGGAAAAATGGCTTGATCCGGCGCATCTGCACCTCGCTCAGCATAAACAGATCGTCCACAAGCAGCACCTCCTGGTGCCACCATTGAATCAACCCTCAGCCCATCATGCAAGCAATTTAACAGGTCCTGACCCTAAGCCTGCCAAGCGGACGGCTCGCCTGAACGCTCCAGTCGTATCGGGCACGCATGCCAGTTGCGCCAGGGTCTGGTGGGATCAGCGAGATGCCGAGATGGCCGTTGACAGACCACTTTCCACTCTTGATCAGCCGGGCATTGACCTCGCCATAATAGGTCGTCCGGCTGTCGCGAAGATAGTCAGACGATACATAGAGGCGCAGTCTCAGATTGCGGCGGGAAACTCCAATGAAGCCTTCGGAATAATGTGCCGAATAGGCAACGTCAAACATGGAGCGGTCCCTGTAATCGCGATGGATCACGCCAAGTTCGAACGATGTCTCGCCACGCTGCACGGTATAGCCAATGTACTGAATCGATCCGTTGAAATGTGGGTCGTGCTGACCGCCGGCCATGGTGACACTGGCGCCGGCGAAGAACCCGCTTGGATGATCGTAGGATATCTCAAGGCTTGCTGCGCCGTCGTCACCGCTGGTGCTTTCGCCGCGATAGACGTCGCTGGTCGCGAGCGTGACATTGGCGGCGATCTGGGCGTGGGCCGCAATGGTGTGCAGGCAGGCGGGGAGCAGCAGGCAAGCGCAGCCCGCCCGGAATGCAAAAGCCGGGGAATGGTCAATTGTGCGACCGGCAAGTTCCTGCATCAAGGGCGGAAACGCGGGCGACTGCGGCGCAGGCGTCTATCGTGCCGTGCGGACCCAGTGCGGTGACGGCCGATCTGCCAGCTCCGTGTCGCGCGGACAGTTGCCGTAACAGTGCTGCCAGCCCACTGACATGCGCCGCTGCATAGGAACTGCCGTTGACCAGACCCCATTTCCCCTCCGGCTCGGTTGTTGGAATATCCAGACCGGGCGCCATGTAGACACTGCCCCGGCGCGCTGACAAGCGCTCATTGGCGACGGGAATGACTCCTGCGAGGGATGACGGAAAGCTCTGGTCGGGATGATCCTGATCGACGGCCGCAACAACCGTCATGCCGCGAGAAAGCCCCGTGGTTATCAGGGTTGAAAGCAGCCGGTCTGATGGTCCGGTCAGGCTCAGGTTGATGACATCAGCCTTGTGTTCGAGCGCGAAGACCATCGCCTTGGCAAGGCTCAGGCTGTCGCACACCGTGTTGCCTGCGCCAGCGCGCTCCCAGCAGGCACGCAGGCCGAGAATTTTGGCGCCGGGTGCGATACCGACGATGCCGACGGCGTTGTTCGCCTTCGCCGCGATGATTCCGGCAATTCCGGTCCCGTGGCGTTCGGCCGAGCGCGATGTGCCGGGAACGAAGTCTTCCACCCGGATGCTTTGTCCGACAAAATCGGGGTGGGTGGTATCGATCCGGCTGTCGATGATGGCGATCGTCTGGCCGCGCCCGGTTGCAAAACGGTGGAGGCTGTTCAGGTGCCAGCGCGATGTGGCCGGTTGGGCCGGTGAAAGCTGGTCATTGTAGGAAATCGCAGCACTCTGCATTTCGAACTCATTTATCGGCTGTGACCATTCAACCCCATTGACCTTGGACAGCTCCGCCGCCGCCGCCTGTGCGGTGCGCCCATCGTTGACCGACATGACGATGCAGTCCACCCCTATCGATGGCATCGGCCAGTTATCGACCAGTGTCAGCCCGTGTTCGCGGGCAAGCTTGCTGGCAAACCGCAGGCGAGCGGCTTGGCTGATTGTGTCGCCATATTCACCGCCGTAGCTGCTGCCGGAGTGAAAGTGGTCTGGACCCAGGCGCAGCATCACCAGGATGCGAGGAGCTTCGGCCTGTTGGCTTTCCCCGGCGGCCTGCACAGCGGAGACCGTCGCCGGAATGCAGCCGAAAGACAGGCACAGGGCGAGCAGGATACAACGAAAACTCATTGGGGGCCTCCGTCGATGGCTTCGGCCATGCTCACTTCGGGCATGGACCGCAACTCGTCCAGCACCCTGTCGCGCCGCGCCGGGTCGATGGCGAAGCGCCAGGCACCCGCTGCGGTGGGGCCGCCGACAAGCTCGGCGCCGACGCGGTTGGCCAGCACATTTGCTTCGGAAGAGCCTGCCTTGTCCCGGAACATGATGAGCAAATTGGCGGATGATTGTGCCGAAGGCGCATCTCCCAGCGTCCGGTAATTGGCTTCGCGTGCCGGTCGGTCCGGTCCGCGAGCCCATTGCATGGCACCAAAGCCGATGCCGATCACGATCAATAGCTGCGCAGCTATTCGCAAGGCTCCAGAGGTAAATCGGGCCGTGTGCCTTGGCCGTGCCTGAGAGGCTTCGCTTCTTTCAGCACGAACCTTCCCGAGATCGACGACATCTGCAGTTACCGGGGTGCTGGCCAGTCCCAGCCGCGACAGGAGTTCTTTCGGCAGCGGAGTTTCGGGAATCGCCTGGCGGACCTGCTCGTCGAGCAGGCGGAGGCGATCGGCTCGCCGCGTGGCCTCAGGATCGCCAGCGATCAGCTTTCCCATCGACGCGGCTTCTTCGCCGGTCAGTTCGCCATGCAGCCAGGCTGCAATCTGTTCGTCGGAGATATTCATGCTGCCGCCACCCCTTCCGGGCCTGCGTTGAGATGGACGTCGATAAACTGGCGCGCGCGCGACAGCCGACTCATCACCGTACCGATCGGAATTTCGAGCAATTCGGCAGCCTCGCGATAGGACTGGCCATCGAGGACGACAGCGGCGAGCACGGCCCGCAATTCTGCGGGCATGATGGCCATCGCCGTGCGGACGACATCGAGTTCCGAGCGGAACTCCAGCCGCGCGAGTTCATCCTCGCCGGGAAGGTCATCAACCTCGTCGATCCCCACAGCCACGCCCCGGACGCGCTGGGCCCGCAGCCGGTCGAAGTTGAGGTTGGTTGCAATCTTGAACACCCAATTCTCCAGACTCGTGCCGGTTTGCCACTGACCAAGCCGGCTCAAGGCCCGTTCGAATGTGGCCTGCAGCAGGTCGTCGCCCATAATGACACCTACTACATCGACGATGCCGACGATGTCGTCCAGGAGCTCGCTGGCGAAGGTACGGATGCGGTGGTTTCGGGCATCGACTATGCGCTGGACGATGCCGGCAATGTCGAGAACATCCGCCTTGCCGGAAACGCGCATTCCGCCACCGGCAATTCGGGCGACAACGCCCTGACCGGTGCCGGAGGAGCAGACACACTCTCTGGCGGCGACGGCAACGACATGCTTGATGGCGGCAATGGCGCTGACCTTATGATCGGCGGCGCTGGCGACGACACTTTCACCATCGACAATTCCGGCGACGTGGTGGTCGAAGACGCGACCGGCGGCAACGACACCGTGGTAGTCAGCACCGACTGGACGCTGGCAGACAACATCGAGAACGTCACGCTCCAGGGCAGTGGCCACCGGCTCACCGGCAATGCGGCCGACAACACGCTCAAGGGCGATACCGGCAGCGACACGCTCGACGGCGGCGCGGGTGATGACCTTGAGGAAGGTGGCGATGGCAACGACACGCTGGTTTCGACCTCAGGTAACGACCGTCTGATCGGTGGCGCGGGCGACGATGTCTACAAGATCCACGGCGGATCAGCCCACATCGAAGACTTCCAGGGCCATGACACACTCGATGCCAGCGAAGCCGAGGGTGACAGTATCATCGATCTGTCAGGAGAGACGCAAACCCAGGTCGAAGGCCGCGAGGTCTATTACGGGAGCGGCGGTACCGTCACCGGTGCGCTCAACGTTCAGTTCCTGCAGGACCTGACCGGAAGCTTTGGCGACGACATCGCCAACGTCCGCCTGCTTGTGCTGCAGATCGTCGCGGCACTCGACAGCGTCTCGGGTGGTGCGGCGTTCGGTGTCTCCTCGTTCCGCGACAAGGCCTATGCCTCATTTGGTGGGGCGGGCGACTATGTCTACCAGACCAATCTGGCGATCGGCGCAACCGCTGCGACCCTGACAGGCACTTATGCAGGCTTTGTCGCCACCGGTGGCGCCGACTTACCCGAGGCCCAGCTTGAGGCATTGCTGCAGACCGCCATGCGGGCAAGCACCGAGGTCGGCTACCAGTCCAATTCAGCCCGCTTCGTTGTGCTGTTCACCGATGCACCGTTCCACACTGCTGCCGATGGCACATCTGCGGGTATTCTCGCTGCCAACAACGGCAATGCGATCATCAACGATGGCGGAATACTGGAAAACTATCCGGAATTTGCGCAGCTTGGCCAGGCGCTGGCCGCGGCTAACCTGATCCCGATTTTCGCGGTAACGCCGGGTCTCGAATCGAGCTACCAAGGCCTCTCCGACGCGCTCGGGCGGGGCACCGTTGTTACTCTTTCGGCCAACAGTTCCAACATCGTGTCGGCGATCACCACCGGGCTGACGGCGGCAACGACAACGCACATTGCGGATGCGGTCGGCGGGGCAGGCAACGATGCGTTGACCGGCAATACCATGGACAACATGCTATCCGCCGGCGCGGGCAATGATTTGCTCGACGGCCGGGACGGCAAGGACCATCTGGTCGGCGGTGCCGGTGATGACAAACTCACCGGCGGCGCGGGTGACGATGTGCTCGACGGAGGCGATGGCACCGATACCGCCGTGCTCGGCGGCGCGCGTGGCGATTACACAATTGTCGCGACTGCCGGTGGCTACATTGTCACAGACAAGCGTGCAGGCTCTCCGGATGGCGCCGATACCCTGATCGCCGTGGAAAATGTCCAGTTCATCGACGGCATGCTGGTGCTTGGAACCAATCAGACTCCAGTGCTGGTGGATGCTCTGGTCGATCAGTCGGGCGCGCAGGGAAGTGCGTTCAGCTTTACGGTTCCTGCAGGCAGCTTTGCCGACCTGGATGCGACCGATACGCTGACATATGCGGTGACATTAGCGGATGGCTCGCCGCTGCCCGGCTGGCTGAGCTTCGATGCGGCCACGCTGACTTTCAGCGGAACCCCGGCCAATGGCGACGTGGGGCTGATCTCGGTGCAGGTAACCGCGAGCGATACGTCGCTTGCCTCGGTTTCGGACGTGTTCGACATCGCGGTTGCCAATGCGAACGATGCGCCGGTCGTGGCCGTTCCGCTTGGTGCGCAGGCGACTGCACAGGACATTCCGTTCAGCTACACCATTCCCGCCAACGCCATCATCGACGTCGATGTGGGTGACAGCCTGAACTTCGTTGCGACACTTGCGAACGGCGATCCGCTGCCGGCCTGGCTCAGCTTTGATTCGGCCAGCATGACCTTCTCTGGCACGCCCGCGAGCGGCGATCTGGGCTCGCTATCGGTGCAGGTCACGGCAACGGACGGCAGCGCCGCTTCGGTTGCGACATTGTTCAATCTCACGGTTACGCCACCCAACACGGCGCCGGGGCTGATGACTCCACTTGAGAATCAGGCGATCGACCAGGGCAGCTTGCTGAGCTTCGCGGTTCCAGTGGGCACCTTTGTTGATCCCGATGCCAGCGATCTGCTGACCTATTCCGCGACTCTGGCTGACGGCGGTGCACTGCCGGCCTGGCTTAGCTTCGATGCGGCCGCGCAGAGCTTCTCTGGAACACCGGTGAACGGCGATGTCGGCACGATTTCGGTCAAGGTCACCGCGACGGATCCGTCGCACGCGACCGTGTCCGATACGCTCGAAATCACTGTCAACAATATCAACGACGCCCCGGTCGTGGTCCATGCCATTGCCGATCAGTCTGCCACGCAGGATACGGGCTTTACCTTCGCCGTTGCGGCAGACAGCTTTGCCGATCCCGATGCGGGTGACGTGCTGACATATGCCGCCACGCTGACGGATGGCAGCCCGCTTCCGGGGTGGCTCAGCTTCGATGCGCTGACCCAGACATTCTCCGGGACACCGGCCAATGGTGATGTTGGCACGATTGCTGTGCAGGTGACGGCGACCGACGGTGCGCTGGCGAGCGCTTCGAAAGTCTTCATTCTTGCCGTTGCCAACACCAATGACGCGCCGACGCTTGCCGCGCCGCTGGCCGACCAGGCGATCAGTCAGGGGGCCACGCTCAGCTATGTCGTGCCAAATGGCGCCTTTGCTGACGTCGATGCGGGTGATGTGCTGACCTATTCTGCCAGTCTCGAAAGCGGTGCGCCGTTGCCCGGCTGGTTGAGCTTCGATCCTGCCACGCACCGACTGTCCGGTACGCCTGCCAACGGCGATGTCGGTACCTATGCCGTGCTTGTGACCGTTACCGACAGCGCGGGAGCAACCGCATCTGACCTGCTCAGCATCTCGCTTGCCAATGTCAACGATGCCCCGTTGGTGATCACACCACTGGCCGACCAGTCTGCCAGCCAGGGCGGCGCGTTCAATTTCGCCGTTCCCGCCGGCTCCTTCTCCGACATCGATGTGGGCGACATGATCAGCTATTCGGCCACGCTGGGCAACGGCACTCCGCTGCCGGGCTGGGTCACCTTCGATACTACGACAATGACTTTCTCGGGAACGCCCGCGAATGGCGATGTCGGCACCATTGCGGTGAGGATCATTGCAACCGATGCCTCCGGTGCCACCGCCTCGGACCTGTTCAATATCGCCGTCGCCAATGTCAACGATGCACCGGTCATCACCGGTCCCTTTGCCGGCTCGGTCACCGAGGACGCGACGCAGCTTGCAACTGGACAACTGATTGCCAGTGATCCGGATATCGGCGCAACCGCAGCTTGGAGCATCGTCGGCGCGACCTCGGACATTTATGGGGTATTCGGGCTCAGCGCCACGGGGCAATGGACCTACACGCTCAACAATGCAGCAGCCCAGGCGCTGACCTCTGCCGATCACATTGTGCAAACCTATACGGTCAAGGTCGATGACGGACAGGGCGGAGTCGATACGCATTCCATTGCGATCACCATCAATGGTGCCGACGAGATCGCTGTCACGACCATCACCGGGACAGCGGGCAACGATACGCTGACCGGTACTGCAGGCGACGATAATATCTTCGGCCTGGGTGGTAGCGATACTGTTCGCGGCGGTGACGGGCGCGATGTGATCGATGGCGGACTGGGCAACGATACGCTGGATGGCGGCAACGGGATCGATACCTCCAGCTATGCCAGCGCCACTTCAGCGGTCAACGTCAGCCTTGCGAGCGGAAAGGTCAGCGGCGGTGCAGGCGGCGATTCGTTGACCAATTTCGAGAACGTCACCGGATCGAACTTCAATGACGGCCTCACCGGAAATTCCGGCGTGAACACCCTTCAGGGCGGTGCGGGCAATGACAGCATCAGCGGTGGCACGGGTGCTGACAGTCTTTACGGCGGAATCGGTGCCGACAGCTTTGTATTGACCGCGCTTGGCGACACCCTGCTCGCCGCAAGGGACACTGTGTTCGATTTCAGCCATCTGCAGGGCGACAGGATAGACCTGCGCGCGATTGATGCGATTGCCGGCAAGGGTGACGATCCTTTCACGCTGGCTGGTGCTTTCACCCATCTGGCGGGTCAGTTGGTGGTTCAGTTTGAAGTCGACCATTACCTGGTATCGGGCGACGTCAATGGCGACGGGGTGGCCGATTTCGGCCTGAACGTTTTCGCCGATACACCGCTCGTCGCGTCGGACTTCGTTCTCTAAGGTTGGGAAATCTCGAGGACTGGGTTACTCCACCGTCAACCCCAGGCATGACGGGGAGGGACGGGAATGAAGGCACAGCGGGTCGATTACACCGCCGATGGGCTGGCAATGGTTGCCCAGCTTTATCGCGATCCGGCGCAGGCTGGTTTGCGGCCCGGAGTGCTGGTGTTTCCCGATGCGATGGGGTTGAGCGGTCACACGACCAGCCGGGCCGAAGCGCTCGCCAGGCTCGGCTATGTCGCGCTGGCCTGCGACCTGCACGGTGGGGGCCAATATACCGAGGACCTGCCCGAGGTGATGAGCCTGCTCGCACCGCTTCAGCGTGATCCGGAGCGGATGCGCGCGCGGGCGCAGGCGGCCTATGACGCGCTCGTCATGCACGCTGAGGTTGACCGCGCGAAAGTGGCTGCGATCGGCTATTGCATCGGCGGAGCGCTGGCTTTCGAATTGGCCCGAAAGGGTGTCGGGCTAGCCGGGTCGGTCGGGTTCCACGGCCAGATCACCACCACCCACCCCGATGGCGCGGCGTGGATCAAGGGCAAGGTGTTGGTGTGCCTGGGTGCGGATGATCCCTATGTCCCGCTCAAGCACCGGCTGCGGTTCGAGGACGAGATGCGCGCCGCCGGGGTGGACTGGCGGATGAACCTCTATGGCGGCGTGGTGCACAGCTTCACCATCCCCGGGTCGGAACGCCATCAGCCCGACGCCAACCGTTATGACGCCTCGGCCGACCGCCGGTCGTGGAACGAAATGCTGGCCTTTCTGGACGAAGTATTTGCATAGGGTGAGAGAGAAGAACGCCGGTGGAGGATTCCGAACCATGACAGCTGATACGCTGACCATTCCAGCCCATGTCCTGCCTGAAAGCGTTGTGGACTTCGACCTGTGGTCAGGGCCGGAAATCCGCGAGGATCCCTATCTCGGCATGGCGCACCTGCATGGCGGACCCAAGATATTCTACACTCCGCGCAACGGCGGGCACTGGGGGGTGACAAGCGCGAAATATGCGCGGGAGGTGATGGAGGATCATCTGCGCTTCCCTGTCGACCTGCATTTCAACCCCATGCGTGACGAACACGGTGCCCGGCTGATTCCGGCGCAGGTCGATCCACCGGTTCACACGCGCTACCGGGGAATCATCAATCCGCCGATGTCACCCGCATCGGCGGCAAAGCTGAGCGAGACGATCCGGACCCTGTCGCGAGAACTGATCGAAGGCGTCCGGCTGAATGGCGGCTGCGATTTCTTCCGGGAAATTGCGCAGAAATTTCCGATCGCAATCTTCATGGGCATGGCCGACCTGCCGTTCGATGACCGCTTCGAACTGTTCGCCATGGTCGATCTGATCACGCATGATTCCACCCCCGGTGCGGCAGGCGAAGGGCTGCGTCAGATGAGCGAATATCTGCGCGGCACGATCCTCGAGCGGCGCGAAAGCCCGGGCGATGATGTCTTGTCGATCATCGCCACGGCGAAGATCGATGGCGAATATCCTCCGGAAGATGATGTGATCTATCTCGCCACCAACCTCGTTCTGGGCGGGCTCGATACGGTGATTTCGGGCCTTACCTATTGCATGGGCTACCTTGCCCGCAATCCCGCGCAATATCGCCTGCTGGTGGAAGATCCAACCGGGATCAGGCGCGCGATCGAGGAATTGCTGCGGGTCTATGGCCCGGCCGCGCTGGAACGCTGCGTCAGGGAAGATATGGCGTTTCACGGCACGATGTTGCGCAAATTCGACCGGATCGTGATCATCCCGGCGCTGTACAATACCGATCCCGATACGATCGAGGATCCGCTGCGGGTCGACTTCAACCGCTCGCGCCAGCCGGCCATGACCTTCGGGGCCGGTCCCCATCACTGCGTCGGAGCGCATCTGGCGCGGCTGGAAATGCGGATATTCCTCGAGGAATGGGTGAAGGCGATCCCGCAGTTTTCGTTGCAGGAAGGCGCAAAGTTGCAGGGCATCGGCGGCTTTGTCATGCAACTCACCTCCCTGCCTTTGAGCTGGGATGCCAACACCACGCACAATGCCCTCACGGAGCAATCATCATGACCAATCCGGTAGACAGCTATTTTGCGCTGGTGGAAGCCCTTAAGGCCGGGGACGAAGCCGCGACGCGCGCGCTGATCGCTCCCGACTTCGTCATGTATGAAGACGAAGGGATGCCCTATGGCGGGGTCTATCGCGGGCAGGACGGCTTTTTCGAGCTGATCGGCAAGGTCTGGGGAACATGGGGCGGTTCCCATTTTGAACCGCTTTATCAGATTGCCGATCCCGCCGGGACGCGGGTCTGCGCCGTCGTCGGGTTCCGCGGGACCCCGGGCCAGTCGAACGAACCGGTCGAGGCACTGATCAACGAGGTCTGGGAATTCAGGGACGGGCAGGCCATCGAAGCCAGGGTCTGGTACTTCGATGCCCCGCGCCTGTGCAGGGCGATAGCCGGCGGATAGATCGCGACCTAGACGAGCAGGACCGAACGGATTGCGGCGATTTGTTCGTCTGTGAGCCCCAGTACCTCGCGGACATAGCCCTCGCTCGATCCGTGCCGGGCCTCGATTGTTGCGAACATCGTCTCGATATAGACGGGATAGGCGCGCAGCAGCGGCTCCCACAGGCTTTGATCGTAATCCGCCAGCTTGCCCATGTCGGGATCTTCCAGCACCATCCGCCGCAAATTGTCGAAGGCGTGATCGGTCAGCGCGAAATCCTCGACAATCGTTGCGCGCGGGACGCCCAGGAGGTCGAGCAGGATCGCGGCGGCCACGCCCGTGCGGTCCTTGCCGGCGGTGCAGTGGAACACGATTGGCACATGGCCGTCGGCAATCCGGCGGAACAGCACCTTGTAGCTTTCGGCCTGCTCATAGGGCAGGTCGCGATAGAGCTCGATCATCAGCTCCCGGCCGGAACCGGCGTGCGCTTCGGGCGACTGGATGGCTTCCACCACGTCGGCCGCACTGGTGCGATGGTCGCGCGCCCAGACCTCGAATGCACGCGCATCGGGCAGGCGCGAGGGCCTGACGGTCCGCTCGCGGGTGGAGCGCAAGTCGCAGATCAGCTGCAATTCCAGCTGGTGGAGCAGTTCGTGATCCTCGTCGCTCAGTTCAAGCATGGTGCCGGAACGGTAAAGGCGGCCCCATGCCGTGGTCCTGCCGTCGCGAGCGGGATAGCCGCCCATGTCGCGAAAATTATGCCCGCCTGAAAGAGCGATGATCCGATCTGGATTGTCAGCCATGTCCCGTCTTCAATTCCCTGTCTTGCGCATCGCAACTTCTGGCGATGCCCCAACAACCCCAGACCGTCCGCGTCAAGCAGCAATGGGCTTCAGGCATGGAGTCCTTCGACCGGTAGCCGCTGCGCCCGCCAGCGCAACATGCCGCCGGCCAGATTGGCAACACGGGCAAATCCTTCCTTCTCCAGCATCACCGCCGCCTGCGCCGAGCGTGCGCCGGACCGGCAGACCGTGACCACCGGCCGCTCCTTGTCGAGCGAGGATGCCGCATCTTTCAACTCGCCCAGCGGGATCAGCCGGGCACCGTCGATATGCCCGAGGATGCCGTCGAATTCCTCCCGCTCGCGCACATCGACGATCTGCAGGCCTGAGCCATGCTCCTCCAGCCACAGCGGCTGGACTTCCCAGAACCCGGCATAAGTGAAGGTCAGCGGTGCCCAGTCAGGCTGTTCCACCTCCTTGACCGGGCCCTCCGGCTGGCCGCAGCGCAGATTGGCGGGCACGGCGATGTCGATCTTGTTGGGATGCGGCAGGCCGAGATTGCGCATGTAGCCGGTGAAATCCTCCAGCCCGATCCCGCTGCCCAGACGCGGGTTGTAGAGCTTCTCTTCGGCCACGCTGGTCACGGTCGAACCGCGATAATCGTGCCCTGGGTAAAGCAGGCAATCGTCGGGCAGGGCGAAGATGCGGTCATGGACGGATTGAAACATCCGATCGGGGCTGCCCTGCTGGAAATCCGTGCGGCCGCAGCCCCGGATCAGCAGGCAATCGCCGGTAAAGGCTATCGACCGGTCATCCAGCACGAAGCTGGAACAGCCGTCGGTATGCCCCGGTGTTGCCATCGCCAGCAGATGGCGGCTACCGAACGCCAGTTGCGCGCCATCCTCGAAATAGTGGTCCGCCCCCTGGGCCCCTGACCGCGCCGACATGGCGATGCGGCTCCCCAGCCGGTTGCGCAGCAACCAGGCCCCGGTGACGTGATCGGCATGCACATGCGTATCGACTGTCAGGCAGAGCCTCAGTCCCAGTTCCTCCAGCAGCGCGATCTCGCGCGGGACCTGTTCGAACACCGGATCGATCAGGATCGCCTCGCGGCTAGCCGAGTCGCCCAGCAGGTAAGTGTAAGTCGATGACGGCGGGTCGAATAACTGGCGAAAGATCAGCATGATCACCTCCTGCGGCCGGTACATGGTGGATGCGCTCGCAGCGCCGATGGGCAGGGCGCGGATTGTGCAGGGCGATCCGCCATCATGCAACTGGCCCGGTGTCAGTTCGTCCGGTCGAGCGCAAGCATCTGCCGCGCCTGCCGGATGGAGACCCCATCGATCAGCACGCCATCGCGTGAGACCGCACCGAAACCTTGCGCTTCCGCCGCCTCTACCGCTTCCAGCAAGGCGCGGGCGCGGGCGAGTTCCTCGGGACGGGGAGAGAATGCAGTGTTGATCGTCTCGACTTGGCCGGGATGGATGGCCCATTTGGCGGCATAACCCATGAAGGCATTGCGCCGCGCGATCAGCTCGAGCGAGGCCAGATCGCTGAACTTGCCGAAGGGGCCTGCCACCGGCAGCACGCCATGGCTTCGCGAAACCATCACCAGATGCATCATCGGATAATGCCACGGGTCACCCGGTATGCCGCCGCCGCCTGCCGGATCGGCCACCGCGTAATCGGCGCTGTCGGCCCCGATCTCGGTGGTGCGCATGCCCATCGAGGCGGCGAAATCACCATGGCCGAAATGGATTGCGGTCAGCCTGGGGGTGGTGCCGGCGATCTCGTCCAGCTTCACGAGGCCCCGCGCCGTTTCGGCCTGGATGTCGAGCAGCATCGCCCGCTTGCGTCCACCCACCTGCGCCGCCTGGATGGCGAGGACATCGACGGCGTGAAGGTCTGCGCCACATTGCACCTTGGGCACCATGATGGCGTCCAGCCGCTCACCGCCCTGTTCAACCAGATCGATCACATCGCGATACCACCAGATCGTGTCGAGCGCGTTGATCCGGCAAATGAGGTGCTTGTCGCCCCAGTCCAATTCACGCAGCGCCTGAACCACCCGCGCGCGCGCATTGCCTTTCTCGGCCGGGGCGACCGCATCTTCAAGGTCGAGGCAGATCGCGTCGGCCGGGCCGGCCACGGCCTTGGCGAAGAATTCCGGTCGCGACCCGGGGACCATCAGCACCGAGCGATAGGGGCGGATCCTGCTGTCCTCGGGCGTGTATTGCATCGGCGTCCTCCGGCTGTTCGGCCCTGACTCTAACGTCACCTTGCTTTAGCCGCTGCTGAGCAAGGAGGCCATCATTGATCCTCATCCGATTGACCCCTTCCGCTACCGGTCATAGGACTGGAGAGAAAGGAGCGGCATGATCGAGAGTTTGACCCTGATGGCCGGTTGCGTCGCCCGCACCCCGTTCCGCTCGCAGGTGGAAGCGGCGGCAAGGGCCGGGTTCCAGGGCATCACCACCTGGCCGAACATCTGGCGGCACGCGCAGGAGCGGCAGGGCCTGTCCTTGCGCGACATGCGTACATTGCTCGACGACAACGGTCTGGTTCTGACCGAGCTGGAAGGCATCCGCGAGTGGCCGCCCGGCAACGAAACTCTCGATGTCTGCTCCGAACTGGGGGGCCAGACGGTGGTGGCGATGCTGCTCGATCCGGCCCCGTTCGACCTGCCGCGCGAGGCGGATCGCTTCGCTAATTTTGCCGAGGCGGCGCGGTCGCGCGGATTGCGCCCGGCAATCGAGTTCGTGGCGTTTGGCGGGATTGCCGATGCCGCCACGGCCTGGCGCGTGATCGAGCAATCGGGCAGCGCCGAGGCGGGTATCGTCATCGATCTGTGCCACCATGTCCGCAGCGGTGGCGACGATGCGGCATTGCTGGCTATTCCGCCCGAGCGGATCGTTTCCGTCCAGATCGCAGATGGACCGGCGGCTCCGCCGCCAGACCTGCTGGAAGAAGCCACCTATGGCCGAATGTGGCCGGGCGAAGGGGCGTTCGACATTTCCGGGTTTGTCGCCATGCTGGCCAGCCACGGCGTCAGGGCCAATGGCGGGCTGGAACTTTACCACCGCGATTTCGCTGCGCGCGAGCCGGAGGAAGTCATCCGCCAGCTCGCCTTTGCTGGCCGACTGCATTTGCAGCCATGAACGTGGCCGGTTCCAGCTATTTGCCTGGTGCCGAATGCGTGCCAGAAGAGGTGTAACGGGACATGCGGTTTAACCGCTGTCCGCAAGGGATGGCCGGATCGCTCTTGAGAAGTGACCGCACAAGAGGAGCAGGATGATGAACGAGCAGACCCCGATCGAACCTTCGGAAGAGCTTCCCGAAACCTTCTACGGCAAGAATTATGGCCGCGTGCCCACCGGTGCGCCCAAGCACAAGATCATGAGTTACGAGGAAATGCTGGAAGCCGATCCGGGCGAAATTCCGCCTGCGGCCGGTGCCCCCGGCAATTACCGGCCCAAGCCGCGCCGGGTCAGCTACGATCGCTATTACGATCCCGACATCGCGAAGCTTGAGGACGAGCACATCTGGGCGAAATACTGGCTCGCCGCAGCGCGCGAGGAGGATGTTCCCAATGTCGGCGACCGGATCACCTTCGACATCCGCGACAAGTCCTACCTGATCGTCCGCACCAGCGAGAACCAGATCAAGGCCTTCCGCAACACCTGCCTGCATCGCGGCCGCGCGCTGTGCGACCACAAGGGTTCGGGCAAGGAAATCCGCTGCCCGTTCCACGCCTGGACCTATGATCTCGATGGCAAGCTGATCTGGATCCCCAGCGAGGAGGATTTCGCGGTCAAGGCATCGGGTTCGCTTGGGCTGAGCGAGGTCAAGTGTGACAGCTGGGGCGGGCACGTTTTCATCAACGCCGATCCGGACAGCCCGCCGCTGCTGGACGCGTTGGGGCCGCTGCCCGAACTGTTCAAGGATTTCCCGCTGGAAGATCGCTACACCGTGCTTTGGCTCCAGCTGAAGGTCCGTGCCAACTGGAAGACGATCCAGGAGATTTTCCAGGAAGGCTATCACGTGATCGAAACCCACTGGGATTCGATGGCGATCTTCGGTGAGACCGAGACCTCCTATGATTGCTGGAAGTACAATGATTACGGCCATGTCAGCCGGTTGGTGACGCCCACAGGCGTGCCGAGCGGCTATTTCTATGATCGCGTCACGATCAAGCAGGTCGTGGACCAGTATGTCCGGCTCTACTGCAACCAGGAACCCGATCCGTCTCGCGGCAACGACCTCACCGATGGGCGGACCTATCTGGCCGACATCAAGCGAGAGACGTTGAGCAGGGAATATGGCGTGCAGGTGCCCGAAGGGAACAACGCCCGCCTGCTCGACTTCGTCAAGTTCTGCATGTTCCCGAACTTCCACCCGTGGTGGGGGGAACAATGGCCGATCAGCTATCGGTTCATCCCGATGGGGCTGAACCCGGAAGAGACGCTGATGGAAATCCGCCTGACCGCGCCGGTCCCGCCGGGGGGCGAGCGGCCCAGGTCGGTCGAGCCAATCGTACTCGACTTCGGCGAGGATTGCACCGGCCATCCCGAGCTGGCCTACACCGGCCACATCGTCAACCAGGACGCGGCTCATATGGAGCAGTTGCAGCGCGGCATGCGTTCGGCGGCGCAGGATCGTTCCTACTCCATCCTGGCCAATTACCAGGAACAGCAGATCACTTATTGGCACGAGACCTATGACCGCGTTCTCGGCCTCGACAAGCGTCAGCAGCAAGATGGGTAACATTCTGGACGGCAAGGTCGCGATTGTTACGGGTGCGAGCAGGGGGATAGGCCGGGGCATTGCCCTGGCCTATGCCGACGAAGGCGCGACCGTGGCGGTGGTCTCGCGCGGGCAGGAAGGCGTCGACAAGGTCGTGGCGGAGATCGAGGCGCGCGGCGGCAAGGCCATCGGCATCGTCTGCAATGTCGCCGACCGCGAGGCGATCATCCGCACGGTCGCGCGCACGGCCGAACTGCACGGGCGGATCGACATCCTCGTCAACAACGCGCAGGGCTGCGGCTCGGCGGAAAGCCCGGCAGGCAGCACGGTTCTGCGCCCACTGGAGGAATTGCCCGAGGCGGAATGGGACTATAATTTCGTCACCGGCGCCACCGGATCGCTGCGCTTCATGCAGGCCGCCTTCCCTTATCTGAAGGCATCCGGTGCTGGGCGGGTGATCAATTTCGGTTCGATGTGGGGCCAGCTGGGATACGAAGGCGCCGCCGCCTACAATGCCACCAAGGAAGCGATCCGCGGTCTCAGCCGCACTGCCGCGCGTGAATGGGGCAGGCATGGCATCACCGTCAATGTCATCAACCCGGTGATCTACACCGACCTGATGGCCAATTATGAGAAGGCGGCGCCGGAAGCGGTCCAGGCGATGATCGAGCAGATCCCGCTGCGCCGAGTTGGCGATCCGTTGCAGGACGCGGGCCGGGTGGCAGTGTTCATTGCCGGACCCGATGCGCAATATCTCACCGGCATGACCTTTCAGGTCGATGGCGGCTTCTATATGGCTCCCTGAACTTCTCAATGGCTCCGCAAACTGGGAGAGAAATGCCATGACCAAACTGATCGGCGTAACGCTGGATACCCACACAGAACTGATGCCCGGGCGCGAGGTGATCGACATTGTCCGCCGACACGAGGACTGGGGCTTCGAAAGCCAGTGGCTGTCCGACGCGATGGGGCGCGAACCCTATACGCTCGCGGCCTATCTGCTGGCCAACACCAGTCGGATCAAGGTGGGGACCGCCGTGGCGGTGATCTATGGCCGCGATGCGATGACGGCGGCACAGGCGAGCACGACGCTCAACGAATTGTCCGGCGGGCGCTTCCTGATGGGCATGGGCGTGTCGAACGCGCAGATCATTGCGCTGCGCCATGGCCAATGGGTGCCGCCGGCCGCCAAGCTGCGCGAATATCTGACCCAGCTCAACAACGACATGTCGAGCTCGGCCGAGTGGGGCGGGGAGAAGCCGGTCTATATCGCCGCGCATGGGCCGCTGTCGCAGAAGATCGCCTGCGAGCTCGCCGATGGCATCATGACCTGGACGATGATGCCCGCCCATATCCGCCACACCCGCGAACGGATCGGCCCGGACAAGGCGATCAACGCGCAGATGGCCTGCATTTTCACCGAGGATGCGGAGGTCGCGTATGCCACAGCGCGAAAATATATCCCGGTGTGGCTGTCGCTGCCGCATTACCGGCAGGCATGGCTCGATTCCGGCTTCGATGAATCCGATTTCGCCAATGGCGGCAGCAACAGACTGATGGACGCGCTGTTCGGTTGGGGAAGCCCGCAGGCCATTCGTGACAAGATTGCCGAATATCACGAAGCGGGGGCCACCCGCGTCATCGTCGAGCCGATCAGGCAGCTTGAAAAAACGCGCAGCCACCCGATCATGGGTGAGATCGTGGTCGAGGGAGATTTCGCGCAGCTGGAGAAACTGGCGCCGCTGCTCTAATCGGCCGCGGTTCCCGACCACTCGTAATCGATCGCGGGTTCCTTCCAGTAGATATCGATCACCTGCACCTTCGCGTCGTCGTTCAGTTCGCACATGAGGATGCAGGTGACGTCGATCACCTTGTCATGCGAATGCGGCTCGAAGGAATCGCGCTCGGTAATGTGCAGGAACACGGTCCTGCCATCGGGCGAGGGGGTGATGGCGTGGGTCACGCTTTCGTTGAGGCGCGGCATCGTGTCGAGCAGGTCGCGCATGTAGGCAATATAATCCTCGCAGCCGCGCTGGCGGAAATTGGCATCGCGCGTGCGTGGGCCGATCCGCAACACATCGCTCGCCAGCCGGGCCCTGACGCCATCGAGGTCGCCGTTGACGAAGCAATCATACCATCTGCCGGCGTCGATTGCGGCCTGGTGATCGATCTGGGCCATGGGGTTCCTCCACTGCTGCGTCCCGTCCGTGCGGGTTCATGTACTGGCCGCATAACAAGCCCGGCCGGATAAGGCGAGCGAAGGCTTTGCCGTGGAACCTTTCGCCGGTTCGACCGTCAATCAGTCAGGCCATCGGCGCGGCAGGTCGTGCTTGCGTGGCCGGAACGAGGAGACGGGAGATGGAACTGAAAAACCAGTCCGACCATATCGCGATTCTGTCGCTGATGATGGTGGGCACGCTCGTGAAGCGGCTCAACGAAACGGGCCAGCTCGACGAGGCAACGCGCCGGCACCTTCATCAACTGGTGGAAGGCGTCCGCCTGCATGCGCGCAATGCCGGGCTCGATGATCTGCGCATCCTGTTCGACAATATCGAAAAGGCGCTGGGATCGCTCTCCGAAGCGGCCTGAGCAGACATGAAAAACCCCGGGGAAGCCCATGCCTCCCCGGGGGTTTTCCAATCACGCGCCGGCGCGCGCCCGATCGATCACTTGAACTGGTCGGGAACCTCGTTGAGGATGATGGTCTTGGATTCGAGGAACGGGCGCAGTCCTTCGATCCCGCCTTCACGACCGATGCCAGACTGCTTGAAGCCGCCGAACGCGATCGAGAAGTCGGTGCGCCACACATTGTGGCCCACGGTGCCGGCGCGCAGCTGGCGGGCGACCTCATAGGCGCGGTTGGCGTCATGGGTGAACACCGTGGCGTTGAGGCCGAATTCGGTGTCGTTGGCGACGCGGACCGCCTCGGCCTCATTCTCGACCGGAAGCACGCTGACGACCGGGCCAAAGATTTCCTCGCGCGCGATCGCCATGTTGTTGTCGACGCCGCCGAACACGGTCGGTTCGATGAAGAAGCCGCGGTTGAGGTGGCTGGGGCGCTGGCCGCCGGTGGCAAGCGTGGCGCCTTCGGCCTTGCCCTTGGCGATGTAGTGTTCCACCCGATCACGCTGCTGGCGCATGGCGAGCGGGCCCATTTCGGTGGTGATGTCGTAAGGATCGCCGACCTTGACTTTGCTGAACGAGGCGGCCAGCGCTTCGACGAACTGATTGTGGCGATGCTTGCTGACGACGATGCGGGTCAGCGAGGAGCAGACCTGGCCGCACATGATGCGCGCGGTCTGCGAGATGGACTCGGCCGCTTCTTCCAGATTCATGTCGTCGAGGATGACACCGGCCGACTTGCCGCCCAGTTCGAGCGTGACGCGGGCGATGCGTTCACCGCAGATCGAGGCGATCCGCTTGCCTGCCGCGCTGGAACCGGTGAAAGTGATCTTGTCGACCAGCGGGTTGCGTACCAGCAGTTCGGAAACCTCGCGGTCGGCGGTAACGACGTTGACCACGCCTTCGGGCAGACCGACTTCCTGGCAGACTTCCGCGAACAGCAGGCCTTCGCCCGGGGTCTGGGGCGAATTCTTGAGGATCACGGTGCAGCCGGCCATTAGCGCCGGGGCAACCTTCACCGCCAAGAGGCCGAGCGGCCCGTTCCACGGCACGATCGCGCCGACGACGCCGACGGGTTCATGCGCCAGCAGGCCGATGGCGCTGCCGGGCGAATGCAGCGCTTCATGACGCTCCACCCAGGGGAAGCTGTCGGCAAGGCCGGCGTAATAGTCGAAGTGATAGCTGGCGAGCGGGGTCACGAAGCTGGTGAACGCCGCCGGAGTGCCGATCTGGCCGGTCCAGACGCCGGCGAAATTCTGGGACTTTTCCTCGATCTTGCGGGCGATCTTGACCAGATAGGCGGCGCGCTCGGCATAGCTGAGGCGCGGCCACGGGCCGTAGTCGAAGGCTTGGCGGGCGGCGAGCACCGCGCGGTCCATGTCGGCGGCCTGAGCTTCGGCGACATGGCCGAACACTTCTTCGTTGCCGGGCGAGATCACTTCGATCTTCGAGCCGCTCGACGGGGCGACCCATTCGCCGCCGATGAAGAACTTGAGGGGATTCTTGACGAGATCGTCGACTGCGGTGGCCATCGGGCATCCTCCAGATTGTTTGCGTTTGGTCGGGACATGGCACGACTGGCCTTGCGGCGAATCTGTCCATGGCCGTTCGTTGGTGAATGGCGCTTGTTGGCACAGTCGCGCTGTCCACTCAACCGCAAGGAGCGAGGGGTGAACCAAATCCTGCGAGCGGTGTCGATGCTGCGACAGGATGCCGCACCAATCAACTTGCACCGCGCGTCGCGGGCTGGCAGGTCTGCTGCATGTCCGACCTTCGCGTTCTTCCGCTCAAAGCCGTCCATAATTTCCGCGACTATGGTCATTACCCCGCGTCAGGCGGGAGATTGCGGGGCGGGCTGCTCTATCGGTCCGCCCAGCATGCCGATGCCACCCCCGATGATCTCGACCGGATCAGCTCACTTGAACTGGCAACAGTGATCGACCTCAGGGGCAATCATGAACGTCGGCACCATCCCTGCCGTCGGCCCGAAGGGTTTGCAGCCGAAGTCATCTTCCACGATGGCGAAACCGCTGGGATGCCGCCCCACCTCCAGGCTGAGCTTGCCAATATGGACGAGGCCGGGATGCGCCGGGCAACGGCCGCAATCTATCGCAACCTGCCGATGCGCAAGGGCCTGCTGGAAGTGTTCGGCCGCTATTTCGAAGTGCTGGCCGGGCGGGATGGGGCAAGCCTCGTCCATTGCCTGGCAGGCAAGGACCGAACCGGCATTGCCGTTGCGCTGTTCCACCGCATCATGGGTGTCCACCATGATGACATGATGGCGGATTACCTGCTGACCAACTCGGCCGGGGATCAGGACGCGCGGATTGGCGCTGCCGCCAAATCGGTCCGGGCGCGCTACGGCAATCTGAGCGACGATGCGCTGCGCGTGATCATGGGCGTGGCACCGGAATATCTCGACAATGCCTTTGCGGCGATCATCGAGAAATATGGTTCGCTGGAGAATTTCATGGAGGCGGAGCTGGGGGTGGATGCCGCCCGGCGCGAAGTGCTGCGGCAGAAGTTCGTCATCTGACCGGGCGAGGGCGCGGCCCGCTGCATGGGCCTTCGATCGGTTCCAGCGGACCAACCAGCTTGCGGAAAGAATTTTCCTACACGCCGGAATCCTGCCAACTTCCGCGCGGCTCATTCGATTGTTCGAAACCCGGCAGCTTTGGTCCAGATCAAGCTGGCAGACTGTCACCTTTGTCGCGGCGCGACATATGTCGAGAATGACAGGATAAATTTCGAAAATTATGAATGACGCGCTGTCACCTTTGTCACCCGCACTCTACAGGAATGCTCGCAGGTCAGCGATGAACCTGTCGAACTGATCGTGGTGCAGCCAATGCCCGGCATTGGCGTAACTTATCACGCGCGCATCCTGGAAATGCCTGATCCGGCCGTCCTCTTCGGGGTTGGAGCAAAAGCTGTCGGAACCGTGCATCATCAGCACCGGGCAGGTAATCGCTTCCCATAGATCCGCGACTTTTTCTGGAGGAAGATCGTTGAAATAAGTCACATGGACGTGCGGATCGAACTTCCAGGTCCAGGTTCCATCCTCGTTGCGGCTCGCGCCATGAATCGTGAGATGGCGCGCGCGTTCTTCGGTGAGATGTTTGTTGACCTCGTGCATCCGCGCATAGGCATCGCGCAGCGTCGGGTATTTCTTCGGCAAGCGCCCGGCGGCGGTACGCTTGTCCAGAACCCAGCGGCGGATACGATCACCGGTCGCTTCGCCGGTGCGTCTGGCCATGAAGTCGAGATTGGGGCCAAGCCCCTCAATATCGACGAAACGGCGGACCTTTTCGGGAAAGAGCCCGGCGTAGCGCGAAGTCACGAGGCTGCCCATGGAATGGGCAACGATCGAGACCCGATCATATCCCAGCGTGTGGACCAGTTGGGTGAAGTCATAGACCATTGCATTAAGGTCGTAATTGCCATCGGGTGCCCAGGAACTGTCACCGTGCCCCCGCAAATCCGGGCAGATCACATGCCAGTCATGCCGCAGCTCCTGGGCCACCCAGTCCCAGCTGCGGCAATGGTCCGCGCCGCCATGCTGGAGGATCAGGGGCGGGGCATCGGGATTGCCCCAGTCGACATAATGCAGCCTGAGGCGCTGGGAGATGAAACTGTTCGAAGTCGGGCCGTTGATCGTCATGGCCTGTTCCTTGCTCCGCTCCTCCCGCTACGTCAATCGGGTGGAGCGCTCAGAATTCCAGCTCGAATGCCAGTTTGAATTGCCCGTCGGTGTCGTCGCGGGCCTTGCCGAGCGCAAGCAGATAGCCGAGCTGGACACCCACTTCAGGCCCCAGGCCTTCGATTTCGAATTTCGCAACCGGCCCGATGAAATGTTCGGCGCGAGGCGCGAAATGCTTGAAAGTGCCCAGTTCACCATAGGCCTGCAGGCCGAGCCGCACTTCGCCCACCGCCTCGACATCCGCCGATGCGGCATAGCCCAGTTCCACCGGCGCACCGTCGGCCAGTTCCTTTTCGGCGATCAGGTTGAGCCGCAGGTCGAACGGGCCGGTCTTGCGCTGGAGCAACAGTTTGGTCTCGACCTTGTCGGTGCCGTGGAGGGCGACCTCATATTCTCCATAAACCGCGATATCGATCCCGCCGGCGTTGCCAAGGGCATAGATCGCCTCGATGGCAACCGCTTCGGCGCGGCGCTTGTCGCCGGGCTCCTTCTCGATTTCGCCAACGATGCCGATGCGCAACCGGTCGGTGAATGCATGGGCGGCTTCCAGCTTGAGCACATCCTCGCCATCGTCCGGTCCGCCGCCGAGTGCGCCGTAACGGGCCTCGAATTCGGTCTCTCCGGCATCGACCGTGGCGCCGTAGACTTCCCCGCCCATGCCGGGCGCAGCAAAGGCGGTGACAGGGATCGCGCAGCCAAGCGCTGCAAGGGCGGCAAGCTTTTTCATAGGAACTCCCGATTCGGCGGCGGTGTATTGCGAATTAATTGCATTTGCAACAATTCCGGACGCCTGACTTTGCGCCAGATCAAGAATGCTTTCGTCACGCCTGAGGGGCGTGCTGGGGACTCGCATTGATCGCGGCGTCTGACTAACTGGACGCAAACCGGAGGACTTCATGGCGACTCACAAGACCCGCATGCTCATCATCGGCTCAGGCCCGGCAGGCCTGTCCGCCGCAATCTACGGCGCCCGCGCCGGGATGGAGCCGATCGTGGTGCAGGGCCTCCAGCCGGGTGGCCAGCTGACCATCACCACCGATGTTGAGAATTATCCCGGATTCCGCGACGTGATCCAGGGCCCATGGCTGATGCAGGAAATGGAGGCTCAGGCCGTCCACGTTGGCACTCGGATGATGTGGGACACGATCGTCGAGGTTGCTCTCTCCTCGGGTTCGCCTTTCCGTGCCTTCGGGGATGGCGGCGATATCTATGAAGGTGACACGCTCGTTATCGCCACCGGGGCGCAGGCCAAATGGCTGGGCGTCGGCGGAGAGCAGGAACTGGGCGGGAAGGGCGTATCCGCCTGCGCAACCTGCGACGGCTTCTTCTATCGAGGTAAGAAGGTTGTTGTGATCGGCGGTGGCAATACAGCGGTCGAGGAAGCGCTATACCTCACCAACCATTCGCCCGACGTGACAGTGATCCACCGCCGCGACAGTTTCCGTGCGGAAAAGATTCTGCAGGATCGCCTGTTCGCGCATCCCGCGGTCAAGGTTGTCTGGAACAGCCAGGTCGATCACTTCGTCGGCGATCCGGCAAGCGGCGGCCTGACCGGAGTGGCCGTGAGCGACACAGTAACCGGCGAGAAGTCAGTCATCCCGGCCGATGGTGCCTTTGTCGCAATCGGCCATGCCCCTGCGACAGAGCTGTTCAACGGCAAGCTGGAACTGGATGCGAACGGCTATATCGTGGTCGAGCCAGGAACGCCGAAAACGGCCATTCCCGGGGTGTTCGCCTGCGGTGACGTGATGGATCATACCTATCGCCAGGCGGTGACGGCGGCTGGTACCGGCTGCATGGCCGCGCTCGACGCCGAGCGCTTCTTCGCCACTCTGGAATTTTCCAGGGTGAAGGAAGCGGCCGGGGTCTGAACCCCGGCCGCCCGATTATCAGGCGCAAGCTACTATCAGCACTCGCACTGCGAGCCCGACGAGACTGAACGTCCCGATCAGGAACAGCAGGAAGCGGATCGAAATGGTGTTTACGAACGACTGCCAGAGCGAATGGGCGATGCGCGCGCCGACATAGAGCCATGCCAGCATCACATCGACTTGTGCTACGGCACCCAGAATGGCTGCGTAGGCGACGATGGCGTAGAACAACGTTGGCTGCTCATGCAAATGAGTGTGATTATGCGCCATCCAGACCGTCGGTTTGGGCAGCGTTGCTTCCATGTCGGAGCCGCGTATGCCGGCAGGCACCTTGGACATGTCGACCTTTTCACCCGGTGCGTTCATACGTTTGCCGGTCATCCAGACCAGCAGAAACAATGTCCATAAAACCAGCACTGCGGCTGGCGCAATTATCTGACCTTCCATAAGTCCCTCTCCCTTGTTACCCGCGCGGTAGACTGCTCTCCAACGGCACATTTGTCCATACTAACGTTGACGGGCGGTTCAGCACGTTTCGACCGATTGTCACACATCTGTTCGCAAGCCGGTACTACCCCTATATGCACAGTGGTCGGTGCGACCAGAGGAGACGAATTTGAGCAAGGTGCTTGTAATCGGTGCGGGCGGGGTGGGTTCGGTCGCAGTTCACAAAATGGCCATGAATGCGGGAATTTTTACCCATATCAGCCTGGCCAGCCGAACGAAGTCCAAATGCGATGCAATCGCCGAATCGGTCAGGGCTCGCACCGGCGCAACCATCGACACCTATGCGGTTGATGCTGACGATGTCGCTGCAACGAGCGCACTGATTGAAGCGATCCGGCCCAAACTGGTCGTCAATCTGGCGCTGCCCTATCAGGACCTCAACCTTATGGAGGCCTGCCTTGCCACCGGCGTCGATTACCTGGACACCGCCAGTTACGAGCCGATCGACGAGGCTAGATTCGAATACCACTGGCAATGGGCCTATCATGACCGCTTCAGAGAAAAGGGCCTGATGGCACTGCTAGGCAGTGGTTTCGATCCGGGCGTGACAAGCGTTTTTGCGATCTGGCTGAAAAAGCACAAGCTAAGGACCATTCGCACGCTCGACATCCTGGACTGCAATGGCGGCGATCACGGACAGGCCTTCGCCACCAATTTCAACCCGGAAATCAATATCCGCGAAGTTTCGGCTCCTGCGCGTCACTGGGAGAATGGCAAATTCGTCGAAACCCCGGCGATGGGTTTTAAGCAGCAGTTCGAATTCGAGGGCGTTGGCCCCAAGAACATGTACATGATGTATCATGAGGAACTTGAAAGCCTCGCCCGCTTTATCCCCGAGATGGAGCGCGCCCGGTTCTGGATGACTTTCGGCGATGAATACATCAAGCACCTGACCGTATTGCAGAATGTCGGCATGACCCGGATCGATCCAGTGATCTACAACGGGGTGGAGATTGTGCCGTTGCAGTTCCTCAAGGCGGTTTTGCCCGAACCGTCCAGCCTTGGCCCGACGACGAAGGGCAAGACCAATATCGGCGACATCGCTACCGGCGAGGCGCTTGACGGTTCAGGAGAGAAGACCTTCTATGTCAAGAACATCTGCGATCATGAAGACGCCTATGCTGAAACCGGCAACCAGGCGATAAGCTATACCACTGGTGTTCCGGCGATGATCGGCGCGGCGTTGATGCTGACCAGCGCATGGCGCGGTGAGGGCGTGTTCAACGTAGAAGAATTCGATCCCGATCCCTTCATGGCGATGCTCAACGAACAGGGCCTGCCCTGGACCTGCGAGGAGTTGGCGGCGCCGCTGGCTTTCTGAACGGGGCGAGCGTCTAGCCAGTGCTTCGGCAGGCTCAGCATGTGCGGATAGTGTGCTTGCCCTGACCCAACCCCGCTCATCCTGAGCTTGTCGAAGGATGCCGCGCCAACCTGCGAGACTGTGATGGAAACGAGAGCTGGCGATCCGGGCGCTTTCACCCAATTCGACCTCAATCGGGTCGATAGTCCCGCCTTCGTGGTGGACGCGGCGAAGCTGCGCGCCAATCTCCAGATCCTGGCCGATGTCCGCGACCGCGCCGGGATCAAGGTTCTGGCCGCGCTCAAGGCTTTTTCGATGTGGTCGGTCGCGCCGATCATCGGCGAATATCTCGACGGGGTCTGCACTTCTGGGCTGTGGGAAGCGCTGCTGGCGGCCGAGCATTATGACGGTGAGATCGCCACCTATTGTGCTGCGTTTAAGCCGGACGAACTTGGCGAGATCTGTCGCCTGTCGGACCACGTAATTTTCAATTCCCCGATGCAGGTCGAACGCTGCTCTCAGATCCTTGCCTTCGCCCGCTCGCGCGGGGATCGCTTCGACATTGGCCTAAGGGTCAATCCGCTTCACCCGGAAGGCGAGGTGCCGCGCTATGACCCTTGTGCGCCCTTCTCCCGGCTCGGCTTCCCGGTTGACCAGCTCAAGGGCGAGCATATGCAGGGTATCTCCGGCATCCACTTCCACAGCTTGTGCGAACAGGATCTGGAGCCGCTCAAGCGCACTTGGGACGTCCTGTTTGATCATATCGAGCCGTGGTTCGGCCAGCTCAAGTGGCTCAACTTCGGCGGTGGCCATCACATCACTCGCGCCGATTACCAGCGCGACGAGCTGGTCGAATTCCTGCAGGACGTAAAGGACGACACAGGCTGCGAAATCTATCTCGAACCGGGCGAGGCGGTGGCGCTGGACGCCGGCATCCTGACCGGCACAATCCTCGATTCGCACTGGAATGGTAAGCCGCTGACGATCACCGATATTTCCGCGACCTGCCACATGCCCGACGTGCTGGAGGCGCCCTATCGTCCGGCGATGCTGGGCGAGGAGGATTTGGGGTCAGGGGAGCTGGTGCGCCTGGGCGGCCCATCCTGCCTCGCGGGCGACGTGATCGGCGACTATCGCCTGCCGGTCCCGTGCGAGCCAGGGCAACGGATCGCCTTTCTCGACCAGGCCCATTATTCGATGGTCAAGACCACCACTTTCAACGGTGTTCCGCTGCCCTCGATCTGGCTGTGGGACAGCGAGAATGATTCGCTCGAGTGCATTCGCCGCTTCGGTTACGAGGATTTCCGCGACCGCCTGAGCTAAGCTCGAAACGGCCCTCAATCGGGCCAAAAACGAGCCAAAGTCTGTCACAAATTCGGGATATTTCTCAAGGATTTGACCGGATGGCTTCAGGCTGTCTCGAAATGTTGCATTTTTGTGAAGCAGGGGACGTTTTCACTTGCAGTTCACACCCATGGATTTATAGGCACCCTCCGCTGCCCCATGGGGACTTCCAAACCGCAAGGCAGCCTTGTTGAAACGAACCGTTTTGGGGGTCCCTTGAGTTGCACATTCATCCTGACGCATCGGCTGTAGTTCGCGCACACGCGCCTGACGAACCCGTAATTCTCAATCGTCCGCATGCTGCGGCGCGTGCTGCCTGTTTCTTCGCCGAGAAGTTTCCGGGCAAATCGCTGTACGCAGTGAAAGCGAACCCCTCGCCCGATCTGCTGCGCGTGCTGTGGGATTCGGGCATCACCCATTACGATGTCGCCTCGATTGCCGAGGTGAGACTGGTCCGTTCGGTCCTGCCGGAGGCGGTGCTGTGCTTCATGCACCCGGTAAAGACCGCGAGCGCGATTGCCGAGGCCTATCGCGATCATGGCGTGCGCACCTTCAGTCTCGATTCGCAGGAAGAGCTGGAGAAGATCGTTGTAGCCACCGCAGACGACGCCGGAAATACGGTGGAGGATCTGGCGCTCTGCGTGCGGCTGCGGGTGTCGTCCGACTATTCGGAGCTGAGCCTTGCTGCCAAGTTCGGGATCGATCTTGCCGATGCAGCGCCGCTGCTGCAGGCTACTCGTCAGGTGGCGGACAGCCTCGGCATCTGCTTTCATGTCGGCAGCCAGGCGATGACGCCCTTCGCCTATGTCCAGGCGATGGAGCGGGTGCGTGCGGCGATTGTCGATGCCTCGGTCACGGTCGACATCATCGATGTCGGTGGGGGCTTCCCCTCGATCTATCCGGGGATGGAGCCGCCGCCGTTGGAGGATTACTTCAGCGTGATACACCGCGCCGCAGAATCGCTGCCGATTTCATATTCGTCAGAACTGTGGTGCGAGCCCGGTCGTGCGCTGTGTGCGGAATACAATTCGCTGGTCGTGCGGGTGGAGCGCCGTCGTGGCAACGAACTCTACATCAACGACGGCGCATATGGCGCGCTGTTCGACGCGGCCCATCTGGGCTGGCGTTTCCCGGTACGCTGCCTGTCGGATGGACGTGGCGAAGCGGAGGAGGGATTTGCCTTCTATGGCCCGACCTGCGACGATGCGGACTTCATGGAAGGCCCGTTCCACCTGCCGGCCGATATCCAGGCGGGTGATTTCATCGAGATCGGCATGCTTGGCGCCTATGGCGCGGCGATGCGCACGGCGTTCAATGGCTTCGGACAGGGCGAGGTGTTCAGTGTCTCTGACGAGCCGATGTCCAGCCTCTACCGCGGCGACCGCGCCGATCCGCGCAAGACGGACAATGTGGTGAGCCTGCGCTGATCGTTCGAACGGGCTGATAAGAATCGGGCCGCCGGTTGGGAAACCGGCGGCCCTTTTGTTTGGTAGCTGGGCAGGCACCTTACACGAAGATGAAATCGGCTAGGTTGATGTTGGCCTCGATATTCCCGGTACCGCCTGTCCGTCGTCAGAACATTTGGCGCAATTTGCAGCGTAAATTAGCGGAGTGCGGGCCTCGTCTGGGGGTTGATGTTAGGCGGCTAGCTTGCGGTGTTGCAAGCGCCGATGTTCGATAGTCTTTCGCTTGATCCTTTCTCGCTGTTT
>CANJYE010000037.1 GCA_947479055.1 Erythrobacteraceae bacterium | reverse complement strand
GGCAATCGGCGTCGGGAAATCGGCTTCCGCTACGCTACAGCCGCTTCCCCGACGCCGATTACGCCCCTGCCTCGATCGAGGCTTTTTGTTTGCAACGACTGGCCCCTTTTTAAACCGGGGAATGGCCCATTTTTATACCGCGCTTTACACCGATCCGGCAATTCCACGATACGCTCGACACCTACCTCAAGGGCTGAAAACCGGCGATCATGAATGGAGCGATTCCTTGACCGGCAACAGTACAGCGCGATTCCATCGTGCCGCAGCGGTGAACGACCTTGTCGATGATATTCCCCTGGCCCTCGCAATCGAGGGATGGCCGGTGCTGATCTGCCGTTCCGGGAATGAAATCCGCGCGGTCATCAATCGCTGCACCCACGCCATCGCGGAATTGGCGTCCGGGCGCGTCAGGCGCGGCCATGTGATCTGCCCGCTTCATGGCGCGCGGTTTGAACTGGCAAGCGGCAAATGCATCGGCGGCCCCTACCTGCCCTTGCAGGTGTTCGAGACGCGCATCGCGGCCGACTGGGTCGAAGTAGCGCTTCCCGACGGGAAGCCTTGATCGCCTGTCCTTGCGGACACGGCGCTCACTCCGCCCCGAAAACCTCCCCCACCATCCGCTCACTCAGCGCCCACAGCGCCTTTGCCCGCTCGGGATCGACCGCATAGGGGCGCACGCCCTTGCGTTCGCCCGGGTCGACTTCGACCACGGCGGCCACGGCGCAATCCTCGCAGTATTTGCCGCCGATCTCGTCCGCCGGAGCGACGAATCCGCACCAGACGCTGGTGGCCGCGCCTTGCGGCACGTTCTTCATCCTGATCGGGGCGAGGCCCTTGGTGGTGGCGGCGGCGTAGGCGGCCAGCGTTTCGGGAGCGAGATGGCGCATCAGTTCGGTGCGGATGCCGCCGGGATGCAGCGCCACGGCGCGGATGCCCTTATCCCTAAGTCGGCGGTCCAGTTCCACCGCGAACAGGATGTTCGCCGTCTTGGAGCGGCCATAGGCGACAAAGGGGTTATACTCGGTGCGCTCAAAGCCCGGATCGTCGAGATCGACATCGGAATTGCGATGCCCGCCCGACGCCACGCTGACCACCCGCGCGCCGGGGCGCAGCAGCGGCAGCAGGCGGTTGACCAGCACGAAATGACCCAGGTGATTGGTGCCGAACTGGGTTTCGAACCCGTCCGTCGTGGTTCCCTGCGGGCAGGCCATCACCCCGGCGTTGGTGATGATCGCATCGAACCCCAGGCCTTCCGCCACCAGCCGATCCGCACAGGCACGCACGCTGGCGAGCGAGGCGAGATCGCATTCCTCCAGCCGGAAGCTGCCCGGCCCCGCGATCACCCCGCTTGCCGCGCGCGCCTTGGCCAGATCGCGCGCGGTGCCGACCACATCCGCCCCCCGCGCCACCAGCGCGCGGGCGGTTTCCACCCCCAGCCCCGCCGACACGCCGGTGACGAGCACCCGCTGGCCGGTGAGATCGAGCCCTGCCAGCACCTCGTCGGCGGTGGATTCCTCTCCGAACGCGGCCATCTCAGGCGAGCTGGTAGAGTTCCTGCACGTTTTCGCGCAGGATCCGCTTCTTGTCGGTGTCGCTCAGCAGCGGGGTGTATTTGCCCAGCACTTCCTGGCTGTTGGGCCAGGTCGAATCGCCATGCGGGTAATCGTTGGCCCACATGATCCGCTTGGAATTCATCAGATCCATCATCGAATAGGCCGACCAGTCATCCTGGAAGGTGACATAGATGTTCTCGAAGAAGAACTCGCTCGGCAGCTTGGACAGGGCCACGCCCTTCAGCGTGCCGAAGAACCGCTTGTAGGCATGGTCCAGCCGATGGGTGAAATGCGGCACCCAGCCGGCATCCGCTTCTGTGCAGACGATCTTGAGATCGGGGAAGCGATCAAACACGCCATCATAGATGAACATGCCCATGATGTCCTGCACCGCGCGGATGATGCCGTTGTAACCGTTGAGGCGCGAACCGCCGCGATATTCCGGCTTCGACCAGCTCTTGCCCGATTTGGGGTGATTGTTGGTGAGGATGTGGAAGGTGACCGGCATTTCAAGGTCGATCGCCGCTTCCCACAAGGGATCGAACGCCGCGTCGCCGTAATCCGCCTCGGTCTCGGCCCAGCCGGGCAGCATCACGCCCTTGAAACCCATGTCCTTCATCTTGCGCAGGTCTTCCACCGCTTCGGCAACCGAGCGGACCGCCGTCTGACCCAGGCCATAGAGCCGGTCGGGATGGGCGGAGCAATATTGCTGGAGCCAGCGGTTGTAGGCCCACATGTTGGCGTGCTTGTAATCGGGGTCGGGGTGGGAACACAGCACCATGCCGATGCTGGGATAAAGGATTTCGCCTTCCACCCCGTCGCGGTCCTGGTCGACGATCCGGGCATCCGGGTCCCAGCCGCCGGCCAGCGCATCGTCCACCGTGCCGGACAGGAAGCTTTCGCGCGGATCGCGCCCGGCGGAAGAGACCGACATCACCGGCACCGGGGTCGCCATGCCTTCGATCACGAACACATCGGTCGGGATGCCTTCGAAATCGTGGCGTTCGATGCGCGGGGCGCTGTCGCGGTACTTGGCTTCGATATTGTCGCGATAGCAGTTGGGCGGCTCGACAATGTGCGAATCCGAAGAAATCGGGCGGATCGTCTCGCCCGTGCTCAAAACAGTGCCCAGCTGGGTCATGGCCTTCATCCTCTCCGGTTTGTTCTGTTGAATCTGCGAAGCGTTATTATGCGGTCGCGGGTGGCCGGGCCACAAGCGATTTAATTGCCTTGCCTTGTCCGAAAAATTCGAACACTCAGTGCCGCGTGCAGCCTGACCAGCGGAGCCGTGCTTGCGCCTGAACATACCTTCCTTCCGGGGCATCGAAGCCTTTCTCGCGGCGGCCGAGGCGGGCAGCATGCGCGCGGCGGCCAATGCCATGAACCTGACGGTTTCGGCCGTCAGCCACCGTATCCAGGTGCTGGAAACGGAACTGGGCGTCGTGCTGTTCGAACGCGGCGGGCAGGCGCTGCGGCTGACGGCAATCGGTGCGCGCTATCGCAAGGATCTGCTGCCGGGTCTCGCCGGGATGGAACGGGCGACGTCGCGCATCCGGCTGGCGGCAGACACCGGCAAGATCCGGGTGGCGACAGTGCCGCTGTTCTATTCAAACTGGGTGACGCCGCGCCTCAATGGCTTCCTCGAGAAATTTCCGCATGTGCGGGTGGAACTGCTCTCGCTCGACGCGAAGGAAGCGGAAGATGCCGACCTCACGATCCGGCCGGTCTACAGCCAGCACCCCCGCGCGGGCGAACGCAAGCTGTTCGGCTGGCAGGGCACGCCGATCTGCCGCCCGGAACTGGTGGAGAAATACTGCCTGAAGGAACCGCGCGATCTGCTCGACGTGACGCTGATCGACCTCAAGACTCCGCTCGACCTGTGGGAAAACTGGTTCACCGAGGCCGGCCTGTCCTATGGGATGAACCAGAACCGCCTGCTCGTGGATTCGCAGGCGCTGATGTATGATGCGGTGATGCAGAAGGTCGGGGTGGCGATTGCCACCACCTTCTTCAGCCAGACCTATCTCAAGGCCGGGCTGGTCCGCCCCTTCGCGCAGACCTGTTCATTCCGGGGCGGGATGTACATCAACGCGGCGCGGTCCGATGAGGCGCCGATTGTCGAGCATTTCCGGGCATGGCTGATCGACGAGGTCGAACAGACCGCCCGGCAATTGCAGCGATAGGCCGGGCCGCCAGGCGATTGCGCCGCCCCTGCCGAAGCGGAGGCGGCGCAACCTTTGGCCAGCCTGGCGTAAAGGCCGACCCTAGAGCAGCAGGTCCGTTCCCGAGATCGTGAAACTGGCGGCGGAAAAGGTGCCGGTCAGCTGCAGATTGAAATCGGCGCCCGCGACACCGTCAAGTCCGACGTGGAGCGTGGTTACGCCGCCTGATGATTCGACTTCCACGAAGCCGGCCAGCGCGGTCGAGCCATTGCCGTTCGAAATCCCGTTCAGGGTCAGCCCGCTCAGGCGGATCATGTCGTGATCCACGGCATTGGCGTCGGTGATGGTATCCACCCCTGCCGCCCAGAGATCGTCGAACACGAACAGGTCGTGCCCGAGGCCACCGGTCAGCGTATCATTGCCGTTGCCGCCGTTGAGGATGTCGTTCCCGTTCCGGCCGGAAAGGGTGTCGCTGTTGCCAAAGCCGAACATGCGATCATTGAAGTTGCTGCCTTCGACGATCAGCTTGTCGGCATTGATGAAGTCCAGACGATAGTTGCCGCTAGTGGATTTGGCAGAGTACCAGCCGCCGCTCTCGTAGGCCATGCGGACGCCGGAATTGGCCGAGAGGAAATCGACCTGCAGCGTATCGGTGCCGCCGCCGCCATCGAACCATTCCTTGAAGCCCCGGCCGATATCGACGAAATCGTCCCCGCCGTTGGCGTAGATGTGGTCATTGCCAAGGCTGTTGGTGATGTTGATCGTATCGTTGTTGGTGCCGGTGCTCAGCGAGATATTCTCGATTGAACTGATGGTGGTGGAGATCCCGGTTCCGGCCAGCGTTCCGTTGCCATTGACCACCGTGATCGCCAGCGCAGTTGTCGCGCCGGAGTAATCGCCTATCCAGGTGTCGTTGCCGCCCGCGCCGACGATGCTGTCATTGCCTGCCCCGCCATTGAGCGTGTCGTTACCAAGGCCACCGTTCAGCACATCGTTGTAATTGCCGCCCGTCAGCGCATCATCGCCGCTGCCACCGGTGACGTTGAACCGCTCAAAGTTGATGTAATTGGCGCGGTTAACCCCATCGGCCGTCCCATAGAGATACCAGCCACCGCTCTGATAGCTGCTGGAAACAGCCGAGGAGAGGGCGGAATAGTTCAGCACCAGCAAGTCGACGTCGCCCTGACCGTCAAGTGTATCGACGCCAAGCCCCGAAGCGACCGTATCGGTGCCAGCACCCGTGGCGATCCAGTCATTCAGCGCAAAGCCGGCTGTGCTGATATTGTCGGCCCCGACACCGGTCTGCAACTCAACCGCCTCGATGCCGAGGATGCTGTTGCCGGCCGCCGTGCCCTGGGCCGTTGTCTGGCTGGCCGTGGCATTGAACAGCACTTTGGCGGTTTCTGCGGCAAGGTTGGCGACCCAGGTATCGTTCCCGGCACCGCCATCGATCACCGCATCGCCAACAGCGCTGTCGAGCCGGTCGTCCCCGCCGTTGCCGGTCAGCCAGTCCTTCAGCCCACCGCCAGACAACGAATCCGCGCCTGCCCCACCTTTGAGGTCGAACTGGTCGATATTGATGAAGTCTAGCTGGTCACCGCTGTTCGACGCCATTCTGTACCAGCCACCGCCGCGGTAGGTTGTGACGATGCCCTGCATTGGATCGGAGATCGCGCTCCAGTCCATGATGAGCTTGTCGGTATCGCCGCCGCCATCGACAACATCCATGCCCCGGCCGGTGGTAATGATGTCATTGCCCACGCCGGTGTAGAAGCTGTCGTTGAAGACACCGGTATTGGCCGTCACTCGATCGATGCCAGCTCCGCCGGTATAGCGGATCGCCTCGATGCCGGTGATGGTCGCGCCGGTGTTGGTCGTCTGGGTGGTCAGATCCACGGTGGAATTGGCCCGGCCGCTGTAATCGACCTGCCAGGTGTCGATCCCGTCTCCGCCGTCGATCGTGTCGGCACCCGCGCCGCCGTTCAGCAGGTCGTCGCCGGCATTGCCCACCAGCCTGTCGTTCAGTCCGCCGCCGCTCAGCGCATCGCCCGCACTGCCGCCGGTCAGATCGTAGCTGTCGACATTGATGTAGCGGACCGACTGGGTGGCCGCAGCATCGCTGATGAGGTACCAGCCGCCGCCCTGATAGGTCTGGTTCACGACGGTGGCGGCGTCGGAATAGTCGACGACCAGCCGGTCGGTGTCGGCACCGCCGTCCCAGGTGTCCGATCCGCCCTTGGTCTTGAAGGTGTCGTTGCCGGCACCTGTGTAAAGCACGTCGTCGCCGGTCACCAGATTGGTATCGACGGTGTCGTTGCCGATGCCGGTGTTCAGGGTGAGCGCCTCGATGCCGGAAATCACGGCTCCGCTGGAAAGCACCGTGAAGTTGCCGACATTGAGCAACTGGACATTGGTGTCACTGTTGATGCTGCTGTAATCGGCCTGCCAACGGTCGAACAAGCCGCCGCCGCCACCGATCGTGTCGGCACCCAGCCCGCTTAGCAGCGTGTCGTTGCCGTTACCACCAAGCAGGATATCGACATCGTTGCCGCCAGCCAGCGTGTCGTCGCCCGAGCCGCCCTTGAGATTGTACTTCTCGAAGCCGATGAAGGTAATGCCGGAGGAGAAATCGTCGGTGAATGTATACCAGCCGCCGCCGGCGTAGCGATAATCGATGCCATCTGTCCGTGTCGAATAATCGACCACCAATGTATCTGTGCCGCCCTGCCCGTCCGCACTGTGCCACCCTGTCGGTGTAACGGTGACAGTATCATTGCCGGACCCTGTCGGTATGCCTGCGATTGTCATGATATTACTCCTGTGGTTTAAAACAGGAGAGCAGATAATTCATCTATTACTAATTTCAATTGATATAAATCAATCTTATTTTTTACAGTTGTCATTGACGAAATTAGGGGAATTCAGAAGAAATTGTCAATGGTGTTTGGCAGAATCGAACCCGAAACGAGGCGCTGAAAGGAAGCAACGAACCCGCCCTGCGCTACGCCCAGGAGCGGAAGGCAGGTCAGTGCGGCCGCGCGTTGGCGCAGACAGGATTGCGGGGTCGAGGGATCTGCCGCAGTCAGCCGGCAGCGAGGGAGTGTCCCGGATCAGGCGAAAAGATCGTGCTCGCCATCATCCTCGATCGGGTCGGGCACTTCGAGATCGGCATGATGGTCATGCCCGTGGTGCTTTTCCGGCGAGAACAGCATCTGCAGCCAGGCATCGGAAACCGATGCCCAGCTTTCCAGCAGGGTCATGCCCATGGTGAAGGGCATCATCCACAGCGCGGCGATTTCGCTGCCCGCCCATGGCTTGGGCGTATCGGCATTCCTGGCTGACATTCGCGGTCTCCTGATCCTGCCTCTCGCCGCCGCTTCTACACGCTCTGATCGAGTCGTGCCAAGCGGGGAAGGTGCCGGTTCAGAGGAGCAGTCGGCCGATCAGGATCAGCGCCATCGCTCCCAACAGCGAGGCGATCAGGCCCGGACGGCTGAAGTTGCTGCTTCCGCGCGAGGTCAGCAGGCCGGCAAACAGCGAGCCGCCGATACCCAGCAGGATGGTCAGGCCCAGACCCATATTGACAGCGCCGGGATAGAACCAGCGGGCGAGCACGCCGACGATGAGGCCGGATATGATCGAACTGATGATGTTGAGCATGTTTCTCTCCACGGTCGTTTTCGGCAGCCTATCTTATCCCCGGCAGGATTCCCCCGAAAAAATTATTTAGACTCTTGCGCGAGCCGCCAGTGAAGCTTTGAGCACGCGTCGCGGCCTGTCCGGTCACGCTCGCACCTGCGGCAAATGGTTAGCGCTGCATTTACCCTCTTGCGCGCGATTCACAGGACAAGCACTATCGCTTGTGGTTGGTGCTTCCGGGGTACCTACAAGACCTAGATTCAGTCGCAATGCGTCGAGGGAGCGCGAGCGGGTGTGGATTAGAGTCTTGGCAAGCCCCCGCATGGACCGGCTGGGGACAGGCGGGGGATAAGTTTTTCCCTTTTGCGTGCCCCCGTTTGATAGGTTGCGGCCCTGCCCGCCGATTCGAACGAATGCGGAACAATGGCAAATGCGGAACGCAAATACGGAACAGGGCTCCAGTGTGGCCGTTGCTTCGAACACTAGGAACCGGACGGGGGGAATGATGGATTTCAGGACTGGGGATGACAGGGCAATGGGTCTCGACAGCGAAACGGCGGGCGCGTCGGCTAGCGAGGCCGCGCAGCCTTCCCTTCCAATGGCCGGTAATGGCCGGGCGGTGAGCATGGAACAGCAGGACAGCGGTTCGGATCAGCTGGTGGCCGAAAAGGCCGCCGAAGCGATGGCCGCAGCTGTTGCCCAGACTGCCGCTGGCGCCATGAACGCGATTACGGCGTCCGGCGACAACAGCAAGTCGGTGCATGACCGCCGCTTCGCCATTGTCACCGACACGGCCCGCAATGCGCTGCTGACCGATTTCGGCAGGGAAACGCTGACCGACCGCTATCTCCTGCCGGGCGAGAATTTCCAGGACCTGTTCGCCCGCGTCGCTGCTGCCTATGCCGACGATCAGGACCATGCCCAGCGGTTGTATGATTATATCTCGAAGCTGTGGTTCATGCCCGCCACCCCGGTACTGTCCAACGGCGGCACCAATCGCGGGCTGCCGATCAGCTGCTATCTCAATTCGGTCGATGACAGCCTCGAAGGCATTGTCGGCACCTGGAACGAGAATGTCTGGCTGGCCAGTCGTGGCGGCGGCATCGGTACCTATTGGGGCAATGTCCGCGGCATTGGCGAGCCGGTGGGCCTCAACGGCAAGACCAGCGGCATCATTCCGTTCGTGCGGGTGATGGATTCGCTCACTCTCGCGATCAGCCAGGGCTCGCTCCGGCGTGGATCGGCCGCCTGCTATCTCGATGTCTCGCACCCCGAGATCGAGGAGTTCCTCGAAATCCGCAAGCCTTCGGGCGATTTCAACCGCAAGGCGCTGAACCTGCACCACGGCGTGCTGCTGACCGACGAATTCATGGAAGCGGTGCGCGATGGCGCCGAATTCCACCTGCGCAGCCCCAAGGACGGCTCGATCCGCGGCACGGTCGATGCCCGGTCGCTGTTCCAGAAGCTGGTCGAAACCCGGCTGGCCACGGGCGAGCCCTATATCGTCTTCTCCGACACGGTGAACCGGATGATGCCACGGCATCACCGCGAACTGGGGCTGAAGGTTTCCACGTCCAACCTCTGTTCGGAAATCACACTGCCGACGGGGCGCGACCATCTCGGCAAGGATCGCACGGCGGTGTGCTGCCTGTCCTCGCTCAACCTTGAAACCTGGGACGAATGGCAGGGCGACCGGCTGTTCATCGAGGATGTGATGCGCTTCCTCGACAATGTCCTGCAGGACTACATCGACCGCGCCCCGCCGGAAATGGAGCGCGCGATCTATTCGGCCGGGCGCGAACGTTCGGTCGGGCTGGGGGTGATGGGCTTCCATTCCTTCCTCCAGATGAAGGGGATCGCGCTGGAAGGGGCGATGGGCAAGACCTGGAACCTCAAGATGTTCAAGCACATCAGCGCCAAGGCCAACGAGGCCTCGATGCTGCTGGCGCAGGAACGCGGCGCCTGCCCCGATGCGGAGGAACGCGGGGTGATGGAACGCTTCAGCTGCAAGATGGCGATCGCGCCGACCGCTTCGATCAGCATCATCTGCGGCGGCACCTCCGCCTGCATCGAGCCGATCCCGGCCAATATCTACACCCACAAGACCCTGTCGGGCAGCTTCGTGGTGAAGAACCCGTACCTGGAAAAGCTGCTGCGCGACAAATCGAAGGATTCCACCAATGTGTGGAATTCGATCCTGGAAAAAGGCGGCTCGGTCCAGCATCTCGACTTCCTCAGCCCGGAGGAAAAGGCGGTCTACAAGACCAGCTTCGAGATCGACCAGCGCTGGCTACTGGAATTCGCCGCCGACCGTGCGCCGTTCATCGACCAGGCGCAGAGCCTCAACCTGTTCATCCCGGCCGATGTCGACAAATGGGATCTCGCCATGCTGCACTTCCAGGCGTGGGAGAAGGGCATCAAGTCACTCTATTACCTGCGCTCGAAATCGGTGCAGCGCGCAGGCTTTGCCGGGGGCGTGGAAGCGGACAACACCGCCGAACCGGCCAAATACGAACTGCCGACCACCGATTACGACGAGTGCCTGTCCTGCCAGTGATCGAGAACAGGGGCGATGCCCGAAGCGGCCAATGACGATGGGCCCTGCCCGGTCGGCGAATTGCCGGGCCAGCAGGTGATCCGTGGCCTTGGCCCGCTTGATGCGTTCAACCTGTTCGCCCGCTCGCTGGAAGCGGCCTGTCCGGCAATGGGCGAGGATGGGGCGGGCAAGAGCCACCCATAAACCCCTTGGCAACCCGATCGTGCGATCATGCGCGCCATGATCTACCACATCCCCCTGTGGCTGTTCTGGACGGTCGGCTGGATTTCGTTCGTGTTCGGCGCGGTCATCCTCCTCGCGGGCGACGGCTTCGTGCGGGGCATGCGCCGATGGCTGTTGTGGCAATTGAAGCGCTTGCGCAGGCCACTTTACCGCAGGTTCTTGCGGATTTACGGCTGGCTGCTGCTGGTGCTGGGGACACTGATGATCGTCCTGCTTTCCTCCTTCTGCTTCCCGCGATAGGAACGTCCCCGAAAAGCAAGAAGGGGAATTGAGGATGAGCGGAAATCTGGTCGATCCGGAACTGGTCGATGCATTGGCGGTATGGCCCGACATGGTGGTCGATGCCGATATCATGACGATGATGCGCGCCGCCGAAGTGCCCGACACCTCGCTGCCTGCGCCCGCGCCCGCGCTGGTCGAGCGGTTCATTCCCGGTCCGGCCGACAATCCGGACCTGCGCGTGCTGGTGGCCGATCCCGCGCCGGGCGGCACCGGCAGGCCCGCCATGCTGCATATTCACGGCGGCGGCTATGTGTTCGGCACGCCCGAAATGTCGGCGGCCTTCATCCAGACGCTGGCCATGACAATCGGCGGGCCGGTGGTCTCGGTCGATTACCGGCTCGCGCCCGAAACACCCTTCCCCGGCAGCCTGGAGGACAATTACGCCGCGCTGTGCTGGCTGGCTGGCGCGGGCGCGGCGGAACTGGGAGTCGATCCCGCGCGGATTGCCATCGGGGGCGAAAGTGCAGGCGGCGGGCACAGCGCCATCCTCGCCATCGCCGCGCGCGACCGGGGCGGCCCGGCGATCGCCTATCAGCTGCTGACCTATCCGATGATCGACGACCGCGCGGGCAGCACGCGCGAAATCCCCGGCCACATCGGCCGCCATGTCTGGCAACCGGGCAGCAATGTCTTCGGCTGGGCCAGCTTCCTCGGGCAGGAACCGGGGCTGGAGACGGTCCCGGCCGGCTCGGTCCCCGCACGGGTGGACAACCTTGCGGGCTTGCCGCCGGCCTGGATCGGCTGCGGCGCGCTCGACATGTTCATCGCCGAAGACCTCGACTATGCCCGCCGGCTGATCGAGGCGGGCGTGCCATGCGAAGTGCTGGTGGTGCCCGGTGCCTGGCATGGCTTCGACATGCTGGCCCCCGATGCCGACGTCTCGCGCCAGTTCAGCACCGCCCGGATGGATGCGCTGAAGCGGGGGCTGGGGGTTTAGGCAACCGCCACTCAGGCCAGCGAGAGCAGCGCCTCGGCCAGCCGCTGGGGCATCGAATAGAACGGCGAGTGGTCGCTGGGCAGAGTAATCACCGGATCGCACGGCCATTCGCGCTGCATCGCCCGCTGCACATCCAGCGGCATGGCGTTGTCGAATTCCGTCTCGATATAGGAGCGCGGCACCCGGCCAAACCGATCGGGAGTGACATGGATCGGCGAAGCCATAATGGCCAGGGGCTCTTTCGATAGCCGCCGCTGCGCCGCAACCACGTCTTCGGGCGCACACATGTTGTAGAAGCCCCATGCCGCCGCATCGAGATCGGTCATGGTCAGCGTGCCGGCCGCATCGTCCACGCTGACACCGGCGGCCAGCTTTGCCGCGCCGCTGTCGGGAAAATCGACCACCATGTCGCCCATCCCCTTGCCGTCGGTGGTCAGCACCGCCGCGAGATAGACCAGCCGCGCGATCCGCTCCGGCATCCGCTCGCCCAGTTCGGACAGGGTCACGCCTGCACGGCTGTGGCCGACCAAGATCACCGGCACTTCTGCCTCCATCACCAGCGCGGCCATCGCATCGGTCCATTGGCGCATGACATCCGCCGCGAAGGGCGTGGTATCGGAGCCCATACCCGGCAGGTCGGGCGCCAGCACGCGATGACCCGCCGCCTCCAGCAGCGGCACGATTTTCTCCCAGCACCAGCCGCCATGCATGCCGCCATGGATCAGAATATAGCTAGCCATCGGTTCTCATTCCCGCCTGTTGTCGGCGCGGATGCTAGGTGTTCGCCGCAGGCCTGCCAAGCGCCTTCGTTTTCCCCAGACCGATGTGCAAACCGCCCTTCGCAGCAGGCTGGAAACGCGTATACTGCGCGGCCTGACCGAAGCGCCCGGAGACACTACATGTCGTTGCTCGAAGCCCGCAAGACCTACAAGCCCTTTGAATATCCCTGGGCTTACGAGTTCTGGAAGCGGCAGCAGCAGGTCCACTGGATGCCGGAAGAAGTGCCGCTGGGCGAGGATTGCCGCGACTGGGCGCAGAAGCTGTCCGATCACGAACGCAATCTCTTGACGCAGATCTTCCGTTTCTTCACCCAGGCCGATGTCGAGGTGCAGGATTGCTACCACGACAAATACGGCCGCGTGTTCAAGCCCACCGAAGTGAAGATGATGCTGGCCGCGTTCAGCAACATGGAAACCATCCACATCGCCGCCTATTCGCACCTCCTGGACACCATCGGCATGCCCGAAAGCGAATATGGCATGTTCCTGGAATACCAGGAAATGCGCGACAAGCACGATTACCTGCAACAGTTCGGGGTCGATTCGGACGAGGATATCGCCCGCACGCTGGCCATGTTCGGCGGCTTCACCGAAGGGCTGCAACTGTTCGCCAGCTTCGCCATGCTGATGAACTTCCCGCGCTTCAACAAGATGAAGGGGATGGGCCAGATCGTCACCTGGTCGGTGCGCGATGAAAGCCTGCATTGCGAAGGCATCACCCAGCTGTTCCACGCCTTCACCAAGGAACGCAACTGCCTGACCAAGGCGGTGCGCGAGGATATCATCGACTGCTGCCAGAAGACGGTGCGGCTGGAAGACGCCTTCATCGACCTCGCCTTCGCCGATGGCCCGGTGCCGGGGATGACGGCCAAGGAAATCAAGAAATACATCCGCTACATCGCCGACTGGCGGCTGAGCCAGCTGGGCCTGCCGGCGATCTACATGATCGAAGACCACCCCCTGCCCTGGCTCGCCCCGCTGCTGAACGGAGTGGAACACGCCAACTTCTTCGAAACCCGCGCCACCGAATATTCCAAGGGCGCGACTCGCGGCAACTGGAACGACGTGTGGTCGAGCTTCGACCAGCGCCGGAAAGCCAAGGCCGGTGATGGCGCGAACGATGTGGCGGTGGAGCCGGAGCCAGACATGTTTGGCGGGGTGGCGAGCGCCGGGGTGGCGGCGGAGTAGGTTTACAGTCTGCCCCGGAGGCACGAATGCCCAAGGTATTCGACTGGAACGGCTATCGCTTCCATTTCTTCTCGAACGAGGGCGATCCGCGCGAGCCCGCCCATATCCATGTCACCATGGGCCGCGACACCGCCAAGTTCTGGCTCCGCCCGGAAGTCACGGTCGCCTATGACAGGGGATTTTCTCCGCGCGTGCTTTCGCAACTACTCGGTGTTATCGAGGTGAGACGCGAAGAGATCGAAAGCGCATGGCATGACCACTTCTCCTGAAGCACTCGCCGTCCGGTTTGACGAGGACAGTTTCTGGGTCGATCTGGCCGACGGGCGAACGCTAGGCATTCCCCTCGCCTGGTTCCCCCGCCTGCTGCACGCCACTCCCGAACAACGCGCCCAATTCTTCCTGAGCCGTGACGGCATTCACTGGGAAGTCCTTGACGAGGACATCTCAGTCGCGGGGCTGATCGCAGGACGGGGCGACATGACGAGGCCAAGCAAGGCGGCGGCCTGAATCCTATTCCAGCCGCTCCTCTCCGATCACAAGCGGAAGGAGCGCGGCAATAAATAATCCGATCTTCCTCTCAGGCCAGCCAGGTCTCCGGATTGGGCATCGGCTGGCGCTTCTGTGCGTTCACCAGCGACAGCACGCAGCGCACGATCACCAGCACGGCCAGCGCCGGCAGCAGCACGAAGCCGATCAGCGCCAGCATCAGGATCATGCAGATGCCGGAGCCGATCAGGCCGATCCAGAAGGTGCGGATCAGATATTGGTAGTGCGTGTCTTCCCAGCCCTCATGCGGCTCGCCCCGCCAGACATAGGCCAGCACCACGCCGATGATCACCGTCACCCCCAGCACGAAGGAGGAGACATAGAGCAGGCCGATGATGGTCGGGCGGTTGAATTCGAAGCTGCCGGTGACTGGCGATACTGCCGGGGCCGGAGCGGGCGGCGGATTGGGCGACGGGTCTGCTGGCTGCGCTTCTTCGGGCATGGGCTTGCTCCCTGTGGCGTGGACCGTTCGGGCGCAATGTCGCATTCCCGGGGCCGCACCGCAAGCCGCAAGCGCTCAGCCGCACCAGTTGCGGCGATAGCCCTGCCATTGCTCCGCCATGCCTTCCGCCACCAGCGTCGCGCCGAGGCTGTCGCCATCGCGGGTGACGATCCGCAGCAGCCGACCATAACGGTCGCGGTCGCGATCGACCGCTTCGAGCGTGAAGGCCCCCTGGTTGAGCAGTTCGGTCAGCCGGTCGGTGGCCTGTGCGCCCAGTTCGGCCTCGAAGGCGCATTGCGGAGTGCTCACTTCCGGGGTGTTTATGTCGGCAATGCGGATCTTCTCGCCGCGATACCAGAAGGTGTCGCCATCGACCACGCAGGTGCCGCCCGCTGCCCCATCGCAGGGACCGAAACTGGCGGCTTCCCGGTCTGCCGGGCCAGAGCGCGGCGGCTGGACCGGAAAGGCCATGCCGGCCGGTGGCGGCCCCCACAGGAACACGGCGGTGAAGGCCCCCAGCGGCAACAGCACCAGGCTGAGCGGGAACAGCCACGCGCGCGGCCTGCGCTGCGCGGAACGATAGTCGGTGGCCCGCGTCCAGCGGCGGCGCGGGCGGAAGCGGATGATCGGGGCAGCGCGTTTCATCGCCGCGATTCTGCCACGCGCTCCTCTCGAAAAATTTAAGGGTCAATACGCGGGATTTGGGGGCCAGCGCCTAAGTGGTTCTGGCGGAGCGGCGCAGTTTCCAATTTCCTACAGCCATGCCAATGCGCCATGACAGCGCCATGGCACCGGCTTTTTCCCTTCCGCCCCCGCGATTTAACGCTGGCTCCAGATGGGGCGGGCATTATTCGCTGTACTGTGTCAACAGTGTCACCCCCCCAGCCTGACCGGCAGCAATGCCGGAGGGGCCGGTTGTTCAGGCAGTGAAGACCGGGATCGCTTCCACCGGGCGGAACAGGAACAGCGGGATCTGGCGGTCGGTCTTGGCCTGGTAATCGGCATAGGGCGGATAGACCTCCACCATGAAGTCCCAGATGTGCTGGCGTTCGGCCCCTTCAGGCTCGCGCCAGCTGGCGCGGAAGGCTTGCGTCGCGATCTGGAAGGCCACTTCGCCGCCGGCCCGGATGTTGTTGACCCAGAAAGGATGGGTCGGCGCGCCGCCCTTCGAACCGACGATCACCACTTCGCCGCCGATGTCGCCATAGATCAGCGGAGAAAGGCGCGGCAGGCCGGATTTGGAGCCGGTGGTGCGCAGCAGCAGCGCGGTGGTCAGCGCGTAGCCGCCCGCCATGGTCATGTCGATGATATGGCCCTGCGCCCCGCCCGAGGCGACATAGCGCGCCTCGTGGTCGTTGCGCCAGTCCAGCATATCGCGTTCGATGGCGATCATGTCTTCGGTCGGTTCGATCATGGCACTTGCTCTCCTTGCGTTTCGCGCCTTTGCGGTTCGGAGGTGAGCCTAGCGGGGAAACCGGCCGGGTTGAAGCCCCCGCTTTTCCACGTTTCGTTAACCCCGTGCTGCGATAATCGCGGGCATGTTCGGCCCTCGCCTCAGCACGGTCTTCGCCAGCCGCTGGAAAGCGCTGTGGTGGTCTGCGGGCGTATTGCTGACTGCCTATTGCTCGGTCCCCAGCCCCGACAAGAGCGACAATGCCGATCCCGCCGCGCTGCCGGGCAAGGCCGGGCCGAAGCACCATGAAAAGCACATCAATCCCTGGGCGGCCACGCCGGACAAGCACAGCGGCGGCTGATCCTTGCCGCCGGGTTGCCCGGGAATAGGTATTTCCCCGTGGGCCGCGTCGAAGCGGTTGCAAGAATTCCGGCGTATCCGGGCGGCAGTTCAACCCTGCCAGGAAACCCGCATGCTCAAAAGCATCCCCGTGTCGGACGTATGCCTGGGAATGTATATCCACCGGCTGAAGGGCAATTGGTTCAGCCACCCGTTCTGGCGGCGCAAATTCGTGCTGGCCGACGCACGGACGCTGGCCGTGCTGCGCGACAGCACCGTCAAGACCGTGGTGATCGACGTTTCCCGAGGCAAGGATGTGCCGCCAACCCCCGCAAGGATGACGAGCGGCGAAGCCGGGCCGATCCCCACCCGCATGCGCCAGCGTCGACCCCGCACGCTCGGGCCCCCAGCCGAAAACCCGACCGACCTGCGTTCTACCGCAAGGCTGGGGATGCGGCGCGAATTCGGCAATGCCAAGTCGATCGCCGAACGGTCGCAGAAAATCGTCAGCCGGGTTTTCCTCAAGGCGCGGCTGGGCAAGGCGATCCGCAGCGACGCGGTCGCGCCGGTGATCGAGGACATCTTCGCCTCGATCCAGCGCAACCCGCATGCCTTCAACGGGCTGATGCGCTGCCGCCAGGGCGGGGCCGGGCTCTATCGCCACTCGCTGGCAGTGAGCGCGCTGATGATCGCGCTCGGTTGCCATCTCAAGCTGGCCCCGGACCAGATCCGCGAGGCCGGGATGGTCGGGCTGCTCAAGGATATCGGCCTGCCGCTGCTGGAAAGCGAAGCGGCGGCGCTGGCGCAAGACTATATCGATTACGACAACGATCCGGCCTGCCGCCACGCCATGCTGGGGCATGACCAGCTGAGGCTGGCAGGCGACATTCCCGAAGGCGTGCTCGACGCCTGCCTCCATCATCACGAACGGCTGGACGGCAGCGGCCTGCCCCATACGCTGACCGGAGAGCAGATCAGCCTGCTCGCCCGAATGGCGGCGATCTGCGACATCTACGACGATCTGGTCAGCCCGCATCATGGCCGCAACGCGCTCGACCCGGCGACGGCGATCGCGCAGATGAACAGCGCGGTTCCGGGGCTGGACGGCGCGCTGTTCCGCCAGTTCGTCGAGACGGTAGGGTTCTATCCGATCGGCGCGGTGGTGCGACTGCGCTCGGAACGGCTCGCGCTGGTGGTGGATCAGGACCACTCGGACCATTCCCGCCCGCGCGTGCGGGTGTTCTGGTCGATCGCGCTGCGCAAGCGGGTGCCGGTGGAGGATATCGCGCTAAGCCGCTGCTTCGGCCAGGACGAGATCGTCGGCGTGGGCGATCCGACCGCCGCCGGAATCAGCGATTTCGCCAAGCTTCGCGAACGGCTGTTCGCCGAAGCGTGCCAGGCCCAGCCGGACTGAACGGCAGGGCTGCGCAGATCAGACCCGGAAGGGTTCGATCTCTTCGCCAGGGGTGAGCACCAGCAGCGGAATTTCGCGCTTCGTCCCGGCCTGGTAATCGCCATAGGGCGGATAGACCCGCTCCATGAAGGCCCACAGATCGGCCCGCTCTGCACCATGGGCTTCGTGCCAGGCGGCACGGCAGGCGTGGCCGCCGATCTGGATATCGACCGTCTGTGTTCCCTAGATGTTGTGGTACCAGGCAGGGTGGATATCGGCTCCGCCCTTGGAGGCGATGATGACGACCTTGCCGTCGACGGTACCATAGGTCAGCGCGTTGATCCGCAATTCTCCGCTCTTGCGGCCCCGCGCGCGCAGCAACAGGGTGGTGGAGAAGGGATGCCCGCCAATCGGGGTGAAATCGACCACGTGGCCCCGCAGCCCGCCCGAGGCGATGTATTCGGCGATATGATCCGCCACCCAGTTCGCCCGGCTGGCTTCCATTTCGGTTACGATGACCGGTTCATCTGTCATGGCCGAGGCTCCGTCAGGCTGTGAAGACCGGGATCGCGACGTCCGGTTGCAGGAAGATCAGCGGGATCTGGCGGCTGGTGCCCAGCTGGTAATCGCGAAACGGCTTGTAGACCCGTTCCATGTAGGACCAGACATCCTTGCGCTCGTCCCCTTCAAGCTCGCGCCAGATCGCGCGATAAGCTTGCGTGGCGATCTGGAAATCGACCGTCTCGTGGCCCTGCAGGTTGAGATACCACGCCGGGTGGGAGTCCGACCCGCCCTTGGACGCGATGATCGCCACGCCGCCATCGATCAGCCCATAGTTGACCGGCGTGATGCGGGTTTCTCCGCTCTTGCGCCCGACCGTGCGCAGCAGCAGCGTGGGCGAAAAGGGATAGCCGCCAATGTCGGTGAAATCGACGATATGCCCTTCGACCCCGCCGCTCGCGATATAATTGGCCACGTGGTTGGAGACAAAATCGAGCCGACTGGCCATCAGTTCGTTCATGTCGGCGGTATTATCGCTCATGGCGTGGCATCCTCTGGCTTGAATTGGGGAATTTCCTCGATCCGCTTGAGCATGACCAGCGGAATCTCGCGCTTCGCCACCTTGCGGTATTCGATATAGGGCGGGAAGATGCCCGTCATATAGGCGAACACCGCCTCGCGCTCGTCCCCCTGCGGCTCGCGCCAGCTGGCGCGAAAGGCCTGCGGCCCGATCTGGAATTCGACCTCGTCCTGCCCCTGGATATTGCCGTACCACGCCGGATCGATATCTGCCCCGCCCTTGGACGCGACCACCACGATCTCGCCGCCGTACTGGCCGTAGATCAGCGGGACCATCCGCACTGCGCCGGACTTGCGGCCGATCGTCTTCAGGATCAGCGTGGTCGAGATATTGTACCCGCCGACGTCGCGCTGGTCGAGGATATGGCCCTGCGTCCCGCCCGAGGAGAGATAGGTGGCAAGATGCTGGCGAACCCAGTCGAACTTGGCCTGTTCGACTTCGGTAATGGTGACCTTCTCGTCGCTCATCAGGCCAGGTCTGCCGCGGTGAAGACCGGAATTTCCTCCCGGGCGCGGATGGCGAGCAGCGGGATCGTCCGCTTGGCGATCTTGCGGTATTCGCCATAGGGCGGGAACACCTTGGCCAGAAACTGCCACTGCTCTTCCAGTTCGTCCCCTTCCGGCCAGCGCAGATCGCCGCGGAATGCCTGGGTGCCGATCTGGAAATCGACCTCGTTCTTGCCTTCGATGTTGAAATACCAAGCCGGATGAACATCCGCCCCGCCCTTGGAGGCGGCAGTGATCACTTCGCCGCCGGTGATGCCGTACATCAGCGGGACAATGCGTGGTTTGCCGGACTTGCGGCCGATCGTCTTCAACAGGAAGGTCGGGCAGAAGTTGAACGCGCCGACATCGCGCAGATCGAGGATGTGGCCTTCGACCCCACCCGATTTGACGTAATATTCGACATGATGCTTGATCCAGTCGAGCTTGCGCGCCTCGACGTCGGTCATGGTCACTTTATCTTCGCTCATCTGCCTCTCCGATTGTCCGCTGGTTTCGCGCGACCATAGGGCTGGCGCGCGCGGTTGCAACGGCCATAAATGCGTCGAAACACCCAGTTGCAAAATTCGCAACAGAAGTGACGTTCTTTGCGATTGTTGTTCTGACAACAATCCACCATCTGCACGAACGGAAGTTGCGGGGCGGAGCCGCGGAAGGTTACTCACCAAGGAGGAACCCCATGCGTATCATCGCTTCCCATGTACTGCCCCTGATCGCTGCTGCGACCACCAGTGGACTGATGTTCGCCGCCGCCCTGATGTGAGCGGTATCATGAATCAAGCAAACGGCAGACGGCCGTTCTCCTGACCCGGAGGACGGCCGTTTCGCTGTTCCGGCCCCGCAATCGGCATGAGCGGCCAATCGCCTGTGGATGGTCGCAAGCAATCCTTTCCAATTCGCGCGCGCAATCCCTATATCGTGGCCATGACGGACACACCCGCGAACACCCCTCCCCAGAACGTACCGAACGCCAACGCCTATGGCGCCGACCAGATCAAGGTTCTCAAGGGCCTCGACGCGGTGCGCAAGCGCCCCGGCATGTATATCGGCGATACCGACGATGGCTCGGGCCTGCACCACATGGTGTTCGAAGTGTCCGACAACGCCATCGACGAGGCGCTGGCTGGCCATTGCGACCTGGTGCTGATCGAACTGAACCCGGACGGTTCGGTTTCGGTCGAGGATAACGGCCGCGGCATCCCGACCGGGATTCATGCCGAAGAAGGCGTATCGGCAGCCGAAGTGATCATGACCCAGCTCCACGCCGGGGGGAAATTCGAAAACACTTCGGACGACAACGCCTACAAGGTGTCCGGCGGGCTTCATGGTGTCGGCGTGTCGGTGGTCAACGCCCTGTCGGAATGGCTGGAACTCACGATCTGGCGCGATGGCGAGGAACACTGGATGAAGTTCGCCCATGGCGATGCAGTGGAATCGCTGCGCGTGGTCGGGCCTGCCCCGGCGGGGAAGAAGGGCACGCGGGTGACTTTCTTTGCCTCGTCCGACACGTTCAAGAACGTCACCGAGTTCGATTTCGAGAAGCTCGAACACCGCTATCGCGAGCTGGCCTTCCTCAATTCCGGCGTGCGCATCCTTCTGCGCGACAAGCGGCACGAGGAAATCAAGGAGCACGACCTGTTCTACGAAGGCGGGATCGCTGCTTTCGTCAGCTATCTCGATCGCAACAAGACCCCGCTGCTGCCAGATCCGATTGCAATCGCATCAGAACGTGACGGCATCGGTATCGAGGTCGCGCTGGAATGGAACGACAGCTATTACGAAAACGTCCTCACCTTCACCAACAACATCCCGCAGCGTGACGGCGGCACCCATCTGGCCGCTTTCCGCGCCGCGCTGACCCGCACCCTCAACAATTACGCCGAGAAATCCGGCCTGATGAAGAAGGAAAAGGTCACCCTGACTGGCGAGGACATGCGCGAAGGGCTGACCGCAATCGTTTCGGTCAAATTGCCCGACCCCAAGTTCTCGTCGCAAACCAAGGACAAGCTGGTTTCCTCCGAAGTGCGCCAGCCGCTGGAAAGCCTGATGGCCGACCGGATGAGCGAATGGCTGGAGGAAAACCCTGCCTATGCCCGCGCCGTGGTGGGCAAGATCATCGACGCCGCAGCCGCCCGCGAGGCAGCCAAGCGCGCGCGCGAACTGACGCGGCGCAAAGGCGCGATGGACATCGCCAGCCTCCCCGGCAAGCTCGCCGATTGCCAGGAACGCGATCCTGCCAAATGCGAGCTGTTCCTGGTCGAAGGAGACTCGGCCGGTGGTTCGGCCAAGCAGGGGCGCGACCGGCATTATCAGGCGATCCTGCCGTTGAAGGGCAAGATCCTCAATGTGGAGCGCGCGCGGTTTGACCGGATCATCAGTTCCAAGGAAGTCGGCACGCTGATCCAGGCGATGGGCACCGGCATCCGCGACGAATTCAACCTCGACAAGCTGCGCTATCACAAGATCGTGATCATGACCGACGCCGATGTCGACGGCGCGCATATCCGCACGCTGCTGCTGACTTTCTTCCACCGCCAGATGCCCGACATCATACGGGGCGGGCACCTCTACATCGCCCAGCCACCGCTCTACAAGGTCGCCAAGGGCCGCAGCGAAGTCTACCTCAAGGACAATGACGCGCTCGACCGCTATCTGGTCGAAGCCGGGCTGGCTGGCCGCATCCTCGAAACCGCCGGCGGCGCGCGCGGTGGGGCCGAACTGGCCGCGCTGGTCGAGCATGCCCGCCGGATGCGCAGCCTTATGGGCTTCGTGCCGCGCCGCTACGATCCCGCCATAATCGAAGCGCTGGCGCTGGCCGGGGTACTCGATCCGGGCCTTGACCGCGCGGGCCGCGAAGCCGCACTGGCCAGAGCCGCGACCTGGCTTGACGTGGGTGAACGCGATGCCCGCTGGACCGCTTCCATGACGGAAGACGGCTCCGTCACTGTCCAGCGGCTGTGGCGCGGCGTGACCGACCATCATGTGATCGAAGCCGCCTTCCTCACCAGCGCCGAAGCGCGCAAGCTAGCCCGGCTGGCCGGTGAACAGGCGGAAGTCTATGCCAGCACCGCCCGGCTGGCCAAGGTCGGCGCGGCGGTGGAAGAGGCCGAACCCGAGCCGGAAAACGAGGATGGCGAGGAAAACCAGCCGGTCGCCGTCCGCCCCGCCAGCAGCGACAGCGGCATCACCCGCCCGTCCGAACTGCTCGACGCCGTGCTCGCGCTGGGCCGCAAGGGGCTGTCTATCGCGCGCTACAAGGGGCTGGGCGAAATGAACGCCGACCAGCTGTGGGCGACCACGCTGGACCCCGACAACCGCGCGCTGCTGCAGGTCAAGGTCGAGGATGCGGACATCACCGACGAGATATTCACCCGGCTGATGGGCGACGTGGTCGAACCGCGCCGCGACTTCATCCAGGAAAATGCGCTGAACGTGGCCAATCTTGACGTCTGACCGACCGCGGGTGATTTCTGGTCAGCGCCAGAAGGCCAGCGTATCGAGATCGAGGATCGTGGCGATCGCGCGTTCGGCGTTGGTGGCTGCGACTTCTTCAGGCTGCCACTCAGGATTGCAGGGAAACCAGCAAAATGCATAGAGCGCGTGGCGGCGATAATCGTTCCATGCCGCTTCGGCGCTGAGCGATCCGCCGGCGGCATTGAGCGCCTTGCGGTAATGCTCGATCAGGTCGCGCTCATGCGCGCGGCGATCCGCGATAGTCATCGCGGCAGCAAGAAAATAGCCCACGTCATGAGCCCAGTGTCCCAACATGACCGCCTGCCAGTCGAGGAAGCTTGCTGCTTCACCCGGCAGGATGCAGACATTGCCTAGATGGGCATCGCCGTGGACGAGGCTGGCGCCCGCGATCCGGTCTTCCGCCAGCATTTTCTGCATCATCTCATCCATATGCCGGAGATCGGCCAGTTCTTCGGTCAGGAAGGCACCGCGCGGCAAAGCACGGCACCGCTCCCAGTTACTCGCTTCGAACAGATAACTTTGCAGGAAGCTGGCCAGCGTCACGCCGCCCGTGACGAGCGGTCGATTGGCGCGCAACGTGCTGTCGCCCCAGAACGCCCCATGCAACCTTGCCAATTGTTCCAGCACGCTGGCCGCCAGCCGGGGCGAGGCCGGACGCGTGGCGTAGCCGAAGCGCGCATTGCGCGCGAGCATATCCTCCAGCAATATCGCCGATTGCCCGCTCTTCGGCTCGAACGCGACACCAAAGGCCTTTGGCAGCGTCATATCAAGTTGAGGGGCGAGATCGCGATAGAACCGCGCCTCGATCTCGTAGACGGACATCATATCTGCGCCGCCGCTGTGAGCTTCCAGTCCGCCCTTGTACCACATGGTCGGTGGCAACCCGTGAGCATGGCCAGCATCATTGTAATCAAGTAACAGCCGAACCTTGGTTGCGGTCCCGTGGATGATCGTGCCGTGGCTGACGCCGGTCACTTCCGCGCCGGGATAATGCGGCGCGAGTGCTTCGTTCAGCCACGCGGCATCGATTTCTTCGCTGGATTGTGGCAAGCGCACGACATTCTTCCCTTCGATCGCTGACTGGCTAGAGCCTGATGACCTAGGATTGACCCACCGTGATTGCCGCTGGAAGCTTCCCGGCAAGGAGCGTTGCGCAGGGCGGGCTGGTTGCCCGTCCAAGCAACGCAACGCTGTCCGGGGGGCTTCCAGCGGCAACCCCGAAGGGGCGGGCCCCTTTTGGCCGATTGCGGCGTCGATCGTCGGTCACTATGCCTTGGCATGGCTCCCTCCTCTCTTCTTGCACTCGGCCAAAATCGGCTCCGTCACGGTGGGTCAATCCTAGGTCATCAGGCTCTAAAACCCCACCCCGTCCGGCCAGTCCGGCGAGGCGAGGCCCATCACCTTGAACAGCAGGCCCATCTGACCTTCGCCGATCAGCCGCTCGGTCGCCGAGCGGATCGCGTCGGCGTGTTGCGGGGCATAGGCGGCGAGCGATTGCGCGCGGGTTTCGATCCCCAGCGAGCGCAGCCACTGGCCCTGCGGCACGGTGCCCAGCCATTTCGCCCCGCGCGACTGGGCGATGCTGGCAAGCGTGGCGAAATCGACATGGGCGGTGAGGTCTGCCTCGCCCGGCGCGGCGAAGGGATCGACGCGGCTGTGCGCACGCACTGCCTGGAGAGTCGAGCCGTCGCGGATGGCCTCGTGACCGTAATCGATGAGCAGCGCCGCCCCGCCCTGCGCCACCAGCCGCCCCGCCGCCTCATAGACGATGGCCGCTGCACCGGGGCAGGTCTCGATGATCGTTCCTGGCGCCGCCTCGCGCCGGGCTTCGGGCACGGCAGCATCCATCGGCTGCTGTCCGGCAACGGGCACCAGCCGGTCCCCGTCCAGCCCGATCATCCGTTCGCGCCAGCCTTGTGCGGTCATCACCAGTTGGCGCACCGGCAGCGCATCGAGAAATTCGTTGCCGACGATCAGCACCGGGCCATCCTGCGGCACGCTGGTCAGGCTATCATGCCAGAACGCGCCGGGCAGCGCGCGCAGCTGCACTTCCTTGAGCGCGGTCGAGCTTTCGACAAAATGGACCCGGGGTTCCAGCCCATAGCGCCGGGCGGTGCGCATCGCGTCCACCGCCAGCGTACCCCGGCCCGGTCCCAGTTCGACATAATGAACGGGCTCGGCCCGACCGGCGCGGATCCACAGATCGGCCAGCCACAGCCCGATCAGTTCGCCGAACATCTGGCTGATTTCCGGAGCAGTGATGAAATCGCCCTCATCCCCCAGCGGATCGCGCCCGTTGTAATAGCGGGCGTTCGATTCGCCCATGTAGTGCATCAGGCTGATCGGGCCGGTGTTGGCAATCAACCGCCGGAAGATGGCGGCCAACCCCGCCTCACCCTCGCTCATGCAGCGGCGCTGCCCAGCGGCGGGCGCAGCATCGCGCGGACAGCGAAGAACAGGCCCAGCGCGATCAGCGGGATAGTCAGCCACTGACCCATCGAAAGCCCGGTGCGCTCGGCAAATTCGGCCAGCTGCGCGTCGGGTTCGCGGAAGAATTCCACAGTGAAGCGGGCCATCGCGATCCCGGCGGTGAACACGCCGACCAACAGGCCCGGCCGCCAGCGCGCGCGGGTTTTCCAGAACAGCAATTGCATCACGACGATCAGCAGCAGGCCTTCGAGCGCCGCTTCGTAAAGCTGCGAGGGATGGCGCGCCAGCGGCCCGCCGCCGGGGAAGACCATCGCCCAGGCTACATCGGACGGTCGGCCCCACAGCTCGCCATTGATGAAATTGGCGATCCGCCCGAACATCATGCCGAACGGCACGTTGACGGCGATATAGTCGCAGGTCCGCAGGAAGGAGAGTTCGCCCTTCCACGATACCCAGGTGATCGCCAGGATCACGCCGATCAGCCCGCCATGGAAGCTCATCCCGCCATGCCACAGCGCCAGCAGATCAGCGGGGCTGGCCCACAGGCTCGGCTGGTAGAAGGTGGCGTAGCCCAGCCGCCCGCCCAGGATGATCCCCAGCGTGGCGTAGAAGAACAGATCATCGGCATGGCGCTGCCCCATCGGCGCGCCGGGGGCCTTGATCATCCGCAGCAGGTGCCAGTATCCCAGCAGGATACCGGCCAGATAGGCCAGCGAATAAAACCGCAGGGTGAAGAAGCCGAGCTCGATCCCGGGCCTGAGGCCCAGATCCTCCCACATCAGCGGGGTTGCATCGGCAGCGGCGGCCAGGAGTGTCAGCAAGTCAGTATCCCTTCGCAGCGCATCGTGTCCGACATTTGGCATAGCGCGGCGCGGTGCGAAAGCCCGCCCATGCTGCTGGCAAGGCTTGCCCCTGCAAAAAGATGCCCCATCTGCAGCCAAGCCGGTTATGAGGGTGGCGAGAGGCTGGCCATCGCCAGCGAAAGGCGACCAGGTGAGTTTGACAGGCACCCGAATTCCGAAACAGCGCGCGATCATCGACCGCCGGGAGCTGTCCGTGGCGATCGCCGACGTCGTCGCCGCGCATGGGACGAAGGCCCGGCCGCACGTGGTACCGCTGCTGCGCCAGGCGCTCGACAATGGCCGTGCTGAAATCGCCCGGCGGCTGACGGAACGGCCCACCGCCGGGCACGACATCGCCGAAGCCCAGGCCTTCCTGATCGACCAGCTGGTGCGGGTGATCCACGATCATGTGGTTGCCGATGTCTACCCGTCCGGCAACCGCTCCACCGGCGAGCGGCTGACGCTGATGGCGGTGGGCGGCTACGGCCGGGGCGAGATGGCGCCCCATTCCGATGTCGATATCGCCTTCCTCACCCCCGACAAGCAGACTTCGTGGTGCGAGCAGGTGATCGAGGCGATCCTCTATTTCCTGTGGGACCTCCAGCTCGCCGTTGGCCATTCCAGCCGCTCGCTCAACGACATGGTGCGCATGGCCCGCGCCGACCTCACCATCCGCACCGCCCTGCTCGAAGGCCGCTACGTCTGGGGCGATCGGGCGCTGTACGAAGAAGCCAGCCGCCGCTTCCAGGCCGAGGTGGTGGCGGGCACCGAACGCGAATTCCTCGCCCAGAAATTGCAGGAGCGCGATGACCGGCACAAGCGGATGGGCGATACACGCTATGTCGTGGAACCCAACGTCAAGGACGGCAAGGGCGGCCTGCGCGATCTCCACACGCTCTACTGGATCGGCAAATACATCCACCGCGTGCGCACCCCGGCCGAGCTGGTCGATGTCGGGCTGCTGACCGCCGACGAATTCCGCACTTTCCGGCAGGCCGAGAATTTCCTCTGGGCGGTGCGCTGCCACATGCACACCATCGCCCGGCGCGAGGAGGACCGGCTGACCTTCGATCTCCAGCGCGAGGTCGCGCAACGGATGAATTTCACCGACCGGCCGGGAAAGAGCGCGGTCGAGCGGTTCATGCAGTATTTCTTCCTCCAGGCGAAACGGGTCGGCGCGCTGACAGGCGTGTTCCTCGCCCAGCTGGACGATCAGTTCACCAGCCGCAAGCCGCGCGGGCTGCTGGCCGGCTTCCGCGCCCGGCGGCGCAAGCTGGGCGAATACACCGTGTTCGGCGGGAAGATTTCCACCCCGGGCGACAACTGGTTCATCGAGGACCCGGTCCGCCTGCTCGAAATCTTCGCCCTGGCCGAGCGCGAGGGGCTGGAAATCCACCCCGACGCGCTGCGCATGGCCACGCGCGATGCGCAGGAAATCAAATCCGCGCACCGCAAGGACCCGCGCGCCAACGCGCTGTTCCTCGATGTGCTGACCGGCCGCAACGATCCGGAAACGGTGCTGCGCTGGATGAACGAGACCGGCGTGTTCGGCCGGTTCGTGCCCGATTTCGCCCGGGTCAACGCGCAGATGCAGTTCGACATGTACCACCACTACACGGTGGACGAGCACACCATCCACGCCATCGGCCTCCTCGCGCGGATCGAGAAAGGTGATCTCAAGGACGATCACCCGCTGATCACCGCGCTGATGCCCCGGCTGGCTTCGCGCCGCGCCGCCTATGTCGCGGTGCTGCTGCACGATATCGCCAAGGGGCGCGGCGGGGATCATTCCGTGCTGGGCGCGGAAGTGGCGCTGCGGCTGTGCCCGCGCTTCGGGCTGGACGAGGACGAGACCGAAATGGTCAGCTGGCTGGTGCGCAACCATTTGCTGCTGAGCAACACCGCCTTCCGGCGCGATCTGGCCGATCCCAAGACCATCGCCGATTTCGTCGGCATCGTGCAGGGGCTGGAACGGTTGCGCCAGCTGGCCGCGCTGACCGTGGTCGATATCCGCGCGGTCGGCCCCGGCATCTGGAACAGCTGGAAACGCCAGCTGATCGGCGATCTGTTCAACGCGGCGGAAGAACAGCTGCGGCTGGGCCACAAGCAGCATGGCCGGGCCGAACGGGTGGCAGCCAAGAAGGCGCTGATCGCCGAACGACTGGGGGCCGACGCGGCGCTGGTCCAGACCTATGGCAAGGTGCTGGGCGATGCCTACTGGATTGCCGAGCCGGAAGACATCATCGCGCTCAACATCGTCGAATATGACAGTGCCTTCCGCAGCGAGGAGCCGCTGGCGATCCATTGCCAATATTACGCCGCGCGCGGGGCCACGCTGGTCACAGTCATCGCCGCCGATCATCCGGGCCTGTTCTATCGCATCGCCGGGGGCATTCATCTGGCGGGCGGCAACATCATCGACGCGCGCATCCACACCACCCGCAACGGTCGCGCGCTCGACAATTTCCTGGTGCAGGACCCGCTCGGGCGGCCATTCATGGAGGAAGACCAGCTCGAACGGCTGAAGAAATCGATCACCGATGCTCTGGCCAACCGGCTGGAACTGGTCCCCTCGCTGGCCAAACGCCCGCTCGCCCGCCGCCGGGCCGAAGCGTTCGAGGTGCGGCCAAGGCTGGAATTCGACAACAAGGCCTCCAACCGCTTCACCGTGATCGAAGTCAACGCCCGCGATCGCCCCGCCCTGCTCAACCGCTTGGGCCGCGCGCTGTTCGAAGCGCAGCTGATGGTCACTTCCGCCCATGTCACCAATTACGGCGAACGGGCGGTCGACACTTTCTATGTCACCGACCTGTTCGGCCACAAGATCACCAACCCGGACCGGCTGGCGGCAGTGGAGGAAAAACTGCTGGCGGCCGCGGCAGAGGAAGTGCCGGAAGTGGGCGATGATGGCGCGAAGGTGGAAGTTTATACGATTTAGGGGGGCCTGTTCAGATCGAGCCAACAAGCCCCTCTCCTGAAGGGGAGGGCATTAATCTGATGAGGTGTGAACCCAAACCGTAGCGCGCGCACCATGCGGCAATATGATAACCTCCGCCGCAGGCAGGCCGTCGTCGTTTATCGTGTCTTCTCCACATTCAGCTCCCACTGGCAGGGAATGAGGATACCATTTGACATATTCATCCGGATCAAAAGAAATCTTGCACACCGATGTCCATGGCTCACCAACGAGGTTGGCACCAAAGGACCGCGCTTCATCTAGGGTCAGGACTCATTGATCACAACCAGAAGATGACGGTAGCGGCGATTGCGATGGCGGACATGAAGGTGTGGGCGCAGCGATCATATCGGGTGTGAATGCGCCGCCAGTCCTTGATTTTGGCGAACAGGTTTTCGATCAAGTG
>CANJYE010000036.1 GCA_947479055.1 Erythrobacteraceae bacterium | reverse complement strand
TTGATCCGGCGCATCTGCACCTCGCTCAGCATAAACAGATCGTCCACAAGCAGCACCTCCTGGTGCCACCATTGAATCAACCCTCAGCCCATCATGCAAGCAATTTAACAGGTCCTGACCCTAGGGTGACAGTGCACTGAATTGACGGAGCTCGTGGCAGGTAGCTGGCATGGCGCGATTGGGCTTTCCTACAGGCCCTCGCCCTGCCATGATCCTCGCGGCTCTTTCCGATTGTTGGCTTTCCCCTGCGCCTTGCCGGTTCATTCCGGCAAAGTGTCACCCTGTCTCGATTCCCGCAAGATGCTGAAAAAACGGTATATAGTTGCCCATAAGCGCGGGACGCGCTGTCACCTTTGTCACCCTGTTGCCCCCGCTGCACCTCCCCCAACCCCCTCCTCTGAAGAAGAGGGGGCTTTATCGGGCGGCTACTTCACCTTCTGGCGGCGCACCTTGATGCCGTGGGCCTCGCGGTCCCAGGTGTCGACGGTCACGCCTTCGTCGCGCAGCTGGTATTTGAGGATGCGACCGGTGGGGTTCTTGGGCAGGGACGTGCGGAATTCGTAGAAGCGCGGCACCGCGAAGTGCGGCAGGTTCTCGATCGCCCACAGGCACAGCGCCTTGTGATCGCCCTTGGCCCCGTCGCGCAGCACGGCGGTCAGCTTGATGTCATCATCGCCGGTCTGCTTGCCGATGGCGTGGATCGCCACTTCCGAGATCGAGTGGTGCTGCATGAACGCGGCCTCGACTTCGAAGCTGGAGACATTCTCGCCGCGATGGCGCAGATAGTCCTTCGCCCGGTCGGCGAAGTACATGTAGCCTTCCTCGTCCATCCGGCCGAGATCGCCGGTGTGCATCCACATGTTCTTCCACACTGCGGCGGTCGAATCCGGGCGGCCCCAGTAACCGCCGAACATCACGTCGGGATAGCGCGGGCGGTGGCAGATCTGACCGACCGTGCCGGGTGGGACCGGCTGGTCGTCATCGTCCAGGATCACCACGTCATAGAGGTCGATCGGCTTGCCGGCGCACATTTCCGGCGGGGTGATGTCATAGGGCGTGCCGCACAGGCGGATCGATTCGGTCTGGCCATAAGACCAGCTCGACATCACCTGGACGCCGAAGCGTTCGGTCCAGACCTTGCGCAGTTCCGGGGTGATCGGCACGCCGAATGCCATCCGCAGCTTGCCGAAATAACGCTTGGCCGCTTCATTGTCGGGGGCCTGGGCCACCAGCGGGAAGATCGTGGCCATCAGCATCGCCACGGTCGCGCCCGCTTCCTCGAGGTCTTCCCAGAAGGTCGAGACGGAGAAGGTGCTGGAAACGGACATGCGCAGCCCGCGTGTCATCACCGCCACCACGCCGCTGAGCGCAGCGGCATGGAACACCGGCAGCGGGGTCCACAGCGTCTCGCCCTCCTCCTGCCAGGTGTATTCCATGTTCACCCGGGCAATCGCGGCGAGATAGTTGTGGCTGATCATGCAGCCCTTGGAAGGGCCGGTGGTGCCGGAGGTGTAGAGCAGCGAGCACAGATCGACCGGATCGACGATGATCGGCAGCGCGGCCTGATCGGTGCCGCGATAATCGTCCAGCCGGCGGATTTCGATCGGGCAGGGCGGAATGTCGTCCTGGCCGCGCACCAGCAGAAGGCCCAGTTCGGGAAGCTGGTTGGCGATCTGGATGAAGCGTTCGAGATAGCCCGGATCGCAGATCGCAACCCTGGCCCCGGCGTCGGATATCTGGTGACGCAGGAACTCGCCGCGATAGGCGGTGTTGATCGGCACCCAGATGCCGCCGATCTTGTTGATCGCGAACCAGCAGGTGAAGACGTCGATATTGGTGTTGAACAGGGTGACCACGCGGTCACCCTTCTTCACGCCCAGTTCGGCGAAGGCGCGGGCCATCGCGTTCGAACGCCGGTCCAGCTCGGCATAGGTGTAGGGTACGCGGTCGATTACCAGGAACTCGTTGTCCCCCCAGTTCTCGACCGCGCGGGCCAGCATATGCACGATCGTGTCCCGCATTCCGGCACGGAACACGGGCTGCTTGCCGAAATGTTCCGTCATGCTGCCAGCTTCGTCCCGGTATCGACCTTGTCTACCACGATCATCACTGTCGCGGGCTTGTCGAGGAACTTCAGCTCGTCTTCGCACAGGATCGGGTTGATTTCGGGATCGTTGAAGATGCGGGTCATCTCGGCGACGGCGGCGTCGTCTTCCACCACCATCTCGGTGATGCAGTCATAGCCGGTGTCGAACGGCTTGGGCTCGCCGCTGCTGGGATCGAGGCCAGTGAAGGTGGGGTAGTTGCGGTTGTAGTCCTTAAGCAGGTGGCCGATGTACTTCTGGGCGAGCTTCGCGTGCGAATTTTCGTAATGTTCGCGGAACTGTTCCGGAGTGATGCCGGGCTTGCGCTTGAGCATGAAAATGATCTTCATCATGATTGAATGTCCTTCTTGGCAGGAATTGACGCAGGTTATGGGCCGGTTCAGTCGGCCAGAATATCGGCAACGGCCTTCACGTCGAAATAGATCGGTTCGATGAAGGCGACGCGTTCGCCATTGAATTTCCACACTTCGGCCAGCGGGAAGCTTACGCTCTTGCCGTTCTTGGCGGAGGTGGCGGAGAATTGGCCATAGGCGATCACGAAATCGCCGCCCGAGGTGATCTGCTCCACCTCGTAGCCGAACGCGCTGAAATAGCCGAACACGCCCTGGATGCCCTTCTTGATCGCGTCGCGACCCTTGTAGGTGCCGCCATAGGGCAGGGTTTCCGATTCCCGCATGATGCTGTCATCGTCGAACAATTCGCAGAAGGCATCGAGATTGCCCTGACCCAGCAGGACATCATAGGCGCCCTTGACGATGTCGACGGCGGATTTGGTGGCGGTAGTGGCCATGCATGTTCTCCCATAAGCGCCCGCTCCCGGTTGGCATGCGAAAACCGCATCCACCGCAGCGATTCGTGGCTGGCGCGACCATGGCCCAAGGCAGGCGCGGTTGAAAGGAAAAGGAGGCGGCTTTTTGACCCGACCGGCGCCATTGTTGCACACAGTCGCAATGCGGACAGGCAATCCGCTGCTTCGGGCGGGGGCGCCGCTCGTCTGCACTGCCGCATCGTCGCTTGTCCTTGCAATTGTTCTGTCGCCGGTCAAAACACCGGAAGTAATTCCGGTGAACCGGACGGTGCGATTGCCGGGCAGTCGGCCGCAGTTACGAGAGACAAGGGGATATCTGTGTCAAGCAACATGATGAAAGCCATGGTCGTGCGCGAATTCAGGGAACGGCCGCTGGAATATTGCGATATGCCGGTGCCCGAACCGGGTCCGGGCGAAATCCTGATCAAGGTTGATACCGCCGGCATCGTGCTGGGCGAGACGATCATGGCCAAGGGCAAGTATCAGGTCCGCCCGAACCTTCCCTATGTTGCCGGTGCCGAATTTTCCGGTAGGGTCGTCGAACTCGGGGCCGGGGCCGAAGGCTTCCAGTTGGGCGACAAGGTGGCGGTCTGCGGTTTCGTCGGCGATTCCCGCACCGACCGCAAGATTGTCGGCTCGCTGGCCGAATTTCGCGCCGTGCCCACGCGCAACGCGGTCAAGGTGCCCGACAACATCCCGCTGGAGCAGGCGGCGCTGTTCCGTTCCAACACGGAAACCAGCTATTTCGGCCTCTACAAGGGCAATCTCAAGCCGGGCGAGACCTTGCTGGTGCTGGGTGCCAGCGGCGGCGTCGGCTTTGCCGCGGTGCAGATCGGCAAGGCGATGGGCGCAAGGGTGATTGCGTCCTGCTCGTCCGAGGAAAAGCGCAAGATCGCGCTTGAGGGCGGGGCCGACGTGGCGATTGATTCGCTCGCTCCCGACTGGCGCGAGCAGGTTGACGCCCTGACCGGCGGCAAGGGCCTGGACGTGGTCTATGATCCGGTTGGCGGCGACCAGACCGAACGCGCCTTCCGCGCGCTGGGCTGGGACGGGCGGCTGGTGGTGATCGGCTTCGCGGCGGGGCCGATCCCGAAAATCCCGGCCAACCTCGCCCTGCTCAAGGGTGCCTCGATGGTTGGCGGCAATCTGCTGCAGGGCCAGAAATACGAATGGGAAGAGACCGTCCGCCAGCGCGAGCAGCTGATGAAATGGTTTGGCGAAGGCAAGCTGAGCGTGCCCCCAGTTACGCGGCGTTACCCGCTGGAACAGGCGCAGGAGGCCTATGATCTGATCGCCACCGGCACCGTCGCGGGGCGGATGGTGGTCAAGCTGCCCGGCGCCGAACCGGTATGAGCCAGGGCCCGCTGGCCGGAGTCCGGGTGGTCGAACTGGCCACCTGGTTCACCGCGCCGTCGGCCGCCTGCATCCTGGCCGACCAGGGCGCGGAGGTGGTCAAGGTGGAAGCCCCGGCTGGCGACATTTTCCGCCATTCCGGCACCGCGCGCGAAGGGATGAGCGCGCAATGGGTGGCGGCCAACCGCAACAAGCGCTTCGTCGCGCTGGATCTCAAGCAGAAGGATGAACTCGCAACGTTCCGAGAGTTGGTCGCCAAGGCGGACGTGTTCATTCACAATGTTCGTCCCGGAGGGCTGTCGCGGCTCGGCCTTGATCCGGAAGCCCTGCGCAAGGAACATCCGCGGCTGATCTGTGCTGCAGTCTATGGCTATGGCAAGGATGGCCCCTTCGCCGACGCACCGGGTTTCGATACGCTGTTTCAGGCACTTTCCGGCATGTGCTACATCCAGAAGGATCTCGCCACCGGCAAGCCGCAGGCCGTGCGCAGCTACTATATCGACAAGGCAACCGGGCTGATTGTCGCTCAGGCGATCTCCACCGCCCTGTTCCAGCGCGAACGGACGGGTGAGGGCGCCTTTCTCGAATATGCGATGACCGATGGTGCGGTGTGGTTCACCTGGCCCGATGGAATGACGCACGACACGTTCATCGGCGATGATGTTCCGATTGCATCGGTCATGGGCGAGATCGACATGATTGCCGAGACAAAGGACGGCTTCCTGATCTGCCTTCCGCACCTGCACTGGGAAATCTTCTGCGACATCGCGGGGCGCGGCGACATTAAGGACAATCCGGCATATGCGACGCCGCGTTTGCGGATGACCAATCTCACGGACTTCTACGGGGAAGTGGCTCGCAGCTTTACCGGCAAGACCACCGATGAATGGTGCGAACTGCTGCATGCGGCGGGCATTCCGGTGGCCCCGGTGCTGAAGCCGGAAGAGCTGAAGAACCATCCGCAAGTCCTGTGGAACGGCTCGGTCGAAGTGGTCGAGGATGACGTGCTTGGCCCCTATCGCTCGGCGGTTTCGCCGGTGCGGTTCGACGGGCAGGCCTTTGGCACCCGCCGTGCGCCGCGCGCTACCGGGACAGATACCGCCGCGGTGCTGCGCGAATGGGGCATAGAAGTGGCTGGTTGAACCCGCCTGACAATAACGAGTTAGAGAGGGAAGAACGCTATGGGCGCAGGGCCGCTTGAGGGTATCCGGGTGATCGATGTCGGTGGCTGGCACACCGGGCCGGCGGCGGCCTGCATGCTGGCCGACCAGGGTGCGGAAGTGATCAAGATCGAAGGGCCGGGCGGCGATGCCTATCGCCCATCGGGCACTTCGCGCAACGGCATCGGCGTGGGCTGGCTGGCGGCCAACCGCAACAAGCGTTTCGTCCAGCTCGATCTCAAGCAGCCCGAAGGGCTCGCCACGCTCAAGAAGCTGGTGGCGAAGGCCGATGTCTTCATTCACAACACCATTCCCGGCGCGATGGCTCGGCTGGGGCTCGATGCCGAGACGCTGCGTGCCGAGCATCCCGGGTTGATCCATGCCTCGATCTCGGGCTTCGGCCAGACCGGCCCCTATGCCGCTGAACCGGCCTTCGACACGCTGTTTCAGGCGCTGTCGGGCCTGTGCTACGTTCAGGGAACCGGCGGAAAGCCGGCGATGGTCAAGACGCTGGTGGTGGACAAGACCATCAGCCCGGTGCTGGCGCAGGCGATCACGGCGGCGCTGGTCAAGCGCCTGCGAACGGGCGAAGGCAGCACGGTCGAATGTTCGATGCTGGACATTTTCACCTGGTGGATGTGGCCCGATGCCATGGCCCAGATGACCTTCATCGGCGATGAAGGGGTGCGCATGGCCGCGCCGCTGTCCGAAGTCGACATGCTGGCCCCGACCGACGACGGCTATCTGATCGTCACTCCGCACATGCAGCACAATTGGGAGGATTTCTGCCGGATCGTCAATCGTCCGGAACTGCTGACGCGTGAAGGCTTCGTCACTGGCGCCGACCGTTCGGGCAATCTCATCGAATATTTTCGCGAGGTCTGCGCCAGCGTGAAAGGCAAGACCACGGCAGAATGGTGCGCGCTGTTCCGGGAGGCCGGCATCCCCAATGCGCCGGTTCTGCGGCCAGAGGAAGTGCCAGGCCATCCGCAGATCCTCCATTACGGCTCGATCGAGACGGTCGAGGATCCGCTGCTCGGCAGCTACCTCATGCCGCGCGCGCCGGTCAGGATCGACGGAGTGGCCGCCGGCACTCGCCGCGCGCCGCAACTGGCTGGGGTGGATACCGAGGCCGTGCTGCGCGACTGGGGGATCGATTGATCGTCAGGCCGCGACCATGATCAACCGCAGCCGGGTCAGGCGGATGGTGGCGATCCGCCACGCTCCGTCCTCGATCCGGTAGGTCTCGTGATAATGGCCCTGTCCGCGGATGAAGCGGATCGGGCCTTCCTTCATGAAAAGCTCGTCGGTCATCGGCCAGACCCCGCGCGCGGTATCGGTGCCGGCCAGTTCAACCTCACCCATATAGCCCTTGTGGACCGAGACCAGCGGGGTGAGGCCACTGCGGATGTAGTGGATAACGGCGTCGCGGCCCGACAACTGGTGTTCGGCCAGCGTTTCCAGCGGCGGAACCGGATCGGCCGGATCGAGCATGGCGAGGCGGTAATCGGCCTGGGCGTCGGCGGTGAACAGCGTCGGCAGGCCGACCCAGTCCTTGGTGTCCATGAAACGGAAATAACGCGCCTTGAGCTGCTTGATCTGTTCGATCGCCCAGAGCTTTTCCGACAGGTCCATTGGCACTTTCTCCCGTTTACATCTTCCAACGCGGCCTTTTGGATGCAAAGGTTCGCCCCTGTAAAGCCGTCATCCAGCGGCAGCGGGAGAAAGCCGATGAGCAGCCCTGTTATCCGTATCGACCATTGCGTCATCGCCTCTACCGACCTGGCTCGCAGCGATGCCTTCTATCGCGATGTGCTGGGCGCAGAGATCACCGCGCCAATGGAGTTTTTCCGCCAATACCGCATCGGTGGGCAGATGCTGAACGTCCATGGCCCGGGCATTGCAAAGCTCGCTACTGCCGACCTTCTGGCGCGCGATCCGGTCAAGCCCGGCAACAGCGATCTGTGCTTCGAATTTCCCGGCACGCTGGAAGAAGCGCAGGCGTATCTCGCTGAACGCGGGGTGGCGGTGCATTTCGGCCCGGCCGACCGCGAAGGCGCGCGCGGGGCGGGCCGCAGCGTCTATTTCCGCGATCCCGACGGCTCGCTGCTGGAGTTCATTTCGTATGCCGGGTGACGCGCCGAAGCAGAGCTGGAAGCCCGAAAGCCATCTGAAGGAGGCCGATCACTGGGGCGAAGGCGCCACCCGCCGCCGGATCCACCTGACCGGGAGCGCAGGGCAGGTCGTTGCCACGATCGGCGATCATAACCATTCGATGCGCTGCACGCTGCGCCATGACGGGCAGGTGGTGACTGCGGCCGAACCCGAATTCCGCCGGGTGACGCTGAACCACTGCGCCGGTGCCGCCGTGCCGCTGGCAGAGATCATCGGCATGCCGATCGCGATCACCCCGGCGGAATTCTTTGCCGGCGGGCGGGCGCGGCGCAATTGCACCCATATGCTCGACCTGGCCTGGCTGGCGATGCGCCACGCCTGCCGCCCGCATGGGACACGCAGCTATGCGATCGACATTCCCGACAGCACCGACGGCAATCTCACGGGCGAGCTGCGGCGCGATGGCGAAGTGGTGCTATGCTGGGAAAGCGAAGGCCAGACCATCGTTTCGCCCGAACGCTTTGCCGGCCAGTCGCTGGCGGGCGGGATCGTCAGCTGGATCGTCAACCGCTCCGGCCTCGAAGGTGACGAGCTGGAAGCGGCGCTGGTGCTGCACAAGGGCTTCTTCATGGTCCCCTCGCGCCAGTACCGGCTGGTTCCGGGGCCGATTTCCGATGTTGAACGGCCACTTGTCACCGGTGCTTGCTATGGCTTCGCAGCCGAGCGGATCGGCGAGGCGGTGCGGCGCGCCGATCTGTTCCACGACTTCAGCGAGCGGGCGGACGAGCTGTTGCGGTTCGATTGACCGCGTTTAACTTTTTTCAACGCCGCCGCAGGAATTCTCATTAGCAGCCGCTCCGGCACGCGTGTTATGATGCGCAATCGGCATACGATCGAGAATCAAAACAAAACACCAAGGAGTGAAGCATCATGCTCGAAGCCAAGGATATTGTCGTCAACCCCGAGAACGAGTGGCGTCTCGACGCCCCCGAACCCAAGGGTTGGGGCCGGGAAGTCAAGAACGGTTCCGGCAAGAAGTACTTCATGGTGTCCTGCGACACCCATCTCAGCCCCCCGGTCACGCTGTTCAAGCAGCGGCTCGATGCCAAGTGGCACGACATGCTGCCCAAGATCGAAGTGCGCGACGGTGGCAAGTACCTGATCATGCCGGGTGCCCGCCCGGATCGCATCGTCGATATCGTCTATGAAGGCGAAGACGGCCTGCGCGCCCGCGCCGGTGCCGGCATTTCCAAGGACCTGATCGACGAGAACCCGGTCGGGGAAGTCCGTATCGGCGAACAGGAATTCGACGGCGTCGATGCCGAAGTGATGTTCCCCAACGGCGCGGCGCTCTTGATGTGGGCTTCGGCCAACAACGAATTCGTCAATGCCCAGTGCCAGGTGTGGAACGACTGGGCCTGGGAAGTGGCCAAGGACGTGTCCGACCGCAGCCACCCCACCGCCTGCCTGGTGACCGCCGATATCGACATGGCCATCAAGGAAGTCGAACGGGTCGCCAAGATGGGCTACAAGATCCTCTGCATGCCCTGCAAGCCGGTGTTCGGCCCGCATAATGTGGCGGACCTCAACTACAACCTCCCGGCATTCGACCCACTGTGGGCTGCGATCCAGGACCATGATCTGGCGATGACATTCCACGTTTCCACCGGCCGCGATCCCCGCGCCTCGCGTGGCAACGGCGGCGCGATCATCAACTATGTCTGCCACTCGCTCTCGCCCACGATCGAACCGATCGTGAACATGTGCGCATCGGGTGTGTTCGAACGCTTCCCGCAGCTGCGCGCCGCCACCATCGAAGCCGATGCCGGCTGGGTGCCGTGGATGCTGCAGAAGATGGACGAAGCTTACCTGAAGCATCACTTCTGGGTCCGCCCGAAGCTGAAGGAACTGCCGAGCCAGTATTATCGCAACAACTGCTACGCCTCGTTCGGCGAAGACGATGCGGCGATCGCACTGATCGAGAAGTTCAACCTGACCGACAACTTCATGTGGGCGAACGATTATCCGCATCACGAAGGGTCCTGGCCGCATTCGACCGAGGCGATCTATCGCACCCTCGGCAATGATCTGAAGGAAGAAACCCGCGCCAAGGTGCTGGGCCTGAACGCGGCCAAGTGCTTCGGTTTCCCGATCCCCGACAAGTTCAAGTAAGCCTGTCGGACCAGCAACAAGGAGCGGGCCGGAAGGAAACTTCCGGCCCGTTTCTTTTGGGCTTGGCAATGGCAAGGCCGGTGATATGAATTTGAGCAACTGCTAAAAAATGATCCCGGAGGCCTGAAACGATGAAACTGCACCACGCGCCGACCACGCGCTCCTTCCGCATCAAGTGGCTGCTGGAGGATCTGGGCCTTCCGTATGAGGAGCAGGTTCACAATTTCTACAATGAAGATCGGGTGGCCTCCGACTATCTGGAGATCAATCCCGGCGCGACCTATCCCGCCTTCGAGGATGACGGGCTGGTGCTGACCGAATCCGGGGCGATCATCAATCATATCCTGCGCAAATATGGGCAGGGCCGGCTCCAGCCGACCGATCTCGCATCGCAGGTGCTGGTCGATCAATGGATGTTCTGGTCGGAAGGCAATTTCGCCATCTACCAGCGCTATTACTGGGACCACCTCACCCCGCCACCGGCCTGCGTGACCGATCCGATCAAGGCGGTGGGCGAGGAAGGCGTGAAGCAGGCGATCAAATATTCCTATCAGGCGGAGGCCGCCCTGCGCGACACCGGTTACATGGTGGGCGACGATCTGACCGGTGCCGATTTCATGTTGTGCTTCCCGTTCTTCCTCGGCAACCTTGGGGGTATGTTCGAGACGCGACCGAAAATCCGGGCCTATGCCAAGCGCATTGCGCAGCGCCCGGCCTTCCAGCTGGCGATTGCCGACACGATGGACGCGCTCAAGACCCTGTTCACGCCTGATGCCCGCAGCTTCCGTGTGCATGAGGAAACCGTCACGATCTGGAAATAGGTGCGCACCATGGACGAACTGACTCGCCTTGCCGCGATCGAGGATATCAAGCAGCTCAAGCACCGCTATTTCCGCTGCGTCGACATGAAGGACTGGGACCTGATCGACACGGTCTTCCACGATGATTTCGTCGGCGATTTCCGGGGCTCCGCCACCGATCCCGTCACCGGCTTCAACGCCGCACCCGATGCCACTTCGGAAGTGATCTACGGGCGCGAGGCGACGGTGGAATCCTTCCGCGCGGCCGGGGCGACCTTCACTTCGGTCCACCATGGTCACAACCCGGAAATCACCATCACCAGCCCGACCAGCGCGCATGGCATATGGGCCTTGTTCGACACGCTGCGCTTCCCCGAAGGCAACATGGCCGAGTTTCAGGCCTACGGGCACTACCACGAAACCTACGAGAAGGTGGACGGTGCCTGGAAGATCAAGAGTTCGCGGCTGACCCGCCTCAGGGTCGATACTTTCATGCGCTGAAGGGCGGCGCGGTCAGCCGCGCGCCGCGATTGCTGCCTGCATGGCAAGAATGCGTTCGGCTTGCCGCAGGTGGAGCAGCTCGGTCATCCGGCCATCGACCTTGATCACGCCCTTGCCGGCATTTTCCGGCAGGGCGAACGCTGCGACCACTGCACGCGAGCGGGCGATGGCTTCTTCCGACGGGCCGAATGCGGCGTTGGCGATGTCGAGCTGCTTCGGGTGGATCAGCGTCTTGCCGTCAAAGCCCAGCATTGCCCCCTGCGCGCATTGGCGGGCGAAGCCATCCTCGTCGGCAATGTCGTTGAACACCCCGTCCAGAACGGCGAAGCCATGCGCGCGCGCGGCCACCACCGACTGGGTCAGCAAGGGCAGCACCGCCGCCCGGTCGGTATCGAGCGTGCAGCGCATTTCCAGCGCGAGGTCGTTGGTGCCGATGACGAAGGCTTTCAGCCCTTCGCGTGCGCCGTCGGCCGCGATTTCGCCGAGCCTCAGAATCGCCGCGCAGGTTTCCACCATCGCCCACAGCGCGCAGCCATCGGGCGCGCGGCGGCGGGCGTCGATCAGCGTTTCGGGAGCGGAGACCTTGGGCAGCAGGATCGCGTCGAGCCGCGATTGCTCCAGCGCGTCGAGATCGGCCTGGCCCCATTCGCTGTCGAGCGCATTGACCCGCACCACCAGCAGCCGGTTGCCGAACCCGCCTTCTGCCGCCGTCTGCACCGCTGCCGCGCGCGCTTCCGCCTTGGCTTCGGGCGCGACCGCGTCTTCGAGGTCAAGGATCACCGCGTCGGCAGCCGATGCGCGCGCCTTGTCCACCGCGCTGGCACGGTTGGCGGGCAGGTAAAGCGCGCTGCGCAGCGGGCGGGCAATCATGCGATCAGCCGAGTTCGGGGTTGCGCGGGGAAGAAGGCAGGTCGCCCGGCAGCCCTGCCCAGGAAAAGGCGGTGTCGGTCCAGCACTGCATCTGCGGGGCAAAGCCCACACGCTCGTCCAGCGTTCCGGCCTTGAGGATGCTCATGCCCGGCACGCCCGCTGCGGTCGAGATGATCGGCGATCCGCAATTGCCGCAGAAATGGCGATAGACCGGCGCGCTGCTTTCGGTGTCGCCATCGACATAGATCTTCGGTTCGCCATGCAGCGTGAACTGCTCGTCAGTCAGCAGCAGATTGACCGAGAACGCGCCGCCGCCCTGCCGCTGGCAATTGAGGCAATGGCAGGCGACCACCGCCTGCGGCTCGCCGGTGAATTCATAGCGGATCTGGCGGCAGTTGCAGCCGCCAGTGTGCGTTGCGCCGGTCATGCTCCTTAGCCCCCTACAACTGCGGGTTGCGCGGGGAAGACGGAATGCCCTTGAGCAATTCCGCGCCCCAGTCGAACGCGGTGTCGGTCCAGCACACCGCCTGCGGGGCAAAGCCGGTGCGCTCGTCCAGCGTTCCGGCCTTGATCACGCGGATATGCGGGAACAGGTCGGATGTGGTCAGGATCGGTGAGCCGCAATTGCCGCAGAAGTGGCGATAGGCGAAATTGCCGCTGTCGGTATCCTTGTCGACATAGACCTTGGGATCGCCGTGCAGCGCCAGCTGTTCTTCGGTGATGATGAGATTGACCGAGAAGGCCGCGCCGCCCTGCCGCTGGCAGTTGAGGCAATGGCAGGCCAGCACCAGGCCGGGCTCACCCTTGATTTCATAACGCAGCGCACCGCAATTGCAGCCGCCCTTGTGCACGATGTCGGTCATTGTGTTCTCTCCCGCTTCAGTTTTGCGGCCGGTTGGCCAGAAGGTCGTCCACCACCGATGGATCGGCCAGAGTCGAGGTATCGCCCAGATTGCCCGTGTCGTTCTCGGCGATCTTGCGCAAAATGCGGCGCATGATCTTGCCGGAACGGGTCTTTGGCAGGGCCGGGGCGAACTGGATCACGTCGGGCGTGGCGATCGGGCCGATTTCATGGCGGACCCATTGCACCAGTTCCTTGCGCAGCGCCTCGTCCCCGCCGATCCCCGCATTGGGGGTGACATAGGCGTAGATGCCCTGGCCCTTGATATCGTGCGGCATGCCTACCACGGCGGCTTCGGCGACCTTTTCATGCGCGACCAGCGCGCTTTCGATCTCCGCCGTGCCCATCCGGTGGCCCGAGACGTTGATTACATCGTCGATCCGGCCGGTGATCCAGTAATAGCCATCTTCGTCCCGGCGGCAGCCGTCGCCGGTGAAATAGACCCCGGGGAACGTGCTGAAATAGGTCTGGAAGAAGCGTTCATGGTCGCCATAGACGGTGCGCATCTGGCCCGGCCAGCTATCGGTTATGACCAATGCGCCGGACCCTGCGCCTTCGATCGGCATCCCTTCGCCATCGACGATTTCGGGCTTCACACCGAACATCGGGCGGGTGGCGCTGCCGGGCTTCAAGGGAGTGGCGCCGGGCAGTGGGGTGATCATCGCCCCGCCGGTTTCGGTCTGCCACCAGGTATCGACGATCGGGCAGCGATGATCGCCAACCACGCGGTGATACCATTCCCACGCTTCGGGATTGATCGGCTCACCTACCGATCCCAGCAGACGCAGCGACTGGCGGCTGGTCTTTTTCACCCATTCATCGCCCTCGCGCATCAGTGCGCGCAGGGCGGTGGGGGCGGCGTAGAAGATTTCGACCTTGTACTTGTCGATCACCTGCCAGAAGCGGGAGAAATCGGGATAATTCGGCACGCCTTCGAACATCAGCGTGGTCGCGCCATTGGCGAGCGGGCCATAGACCACATAGGAATGGCCGGTGACCCAGCCGATATCAGCCGCGCACCAGTAGATCTGGCCGGGGCGGTAATCGAAGACATATTGATGCGTCATGCTGGTCCACACCGCATAGCCGCCGGTGGTGTGGAGCACGCCCTTGGGCTTGCCGGTGGACCCGGAGGTGTAGAGGATGAACAGCGGGTCTTCCGCGTCCATTTCCTCCACCGGGCAATCGGCGGACTGGGCGGCGACAGCTTGCGCCCAGTCGATATCGCGGCCCGGCTTCATCGGCACGTCCGCGCCGGTGTGGCGCAGCATGATGACCTTGCCGGCCGGCACTTTTTCCAGCGCGGCATCGACATTGGCCTTCAACGGCACCTTCTTGCCGCCGCGCAGCCCTTCGTCGGCGGTGAGGATGATGTCGCTTGCGCAATCCTCGATCCGGCCCGCCAGCGCTTCGGGCGAGAAGCCGGCAAAGACGATCGAATGGACCGCACCGATCCGCGCGCAGGCCAGCATGGCGACGGCGGCTTCGGGCACCATCGGCAGGTAGATCGTCACGCGATCGCCCTTCTTGACGCCATTGGCCTTGAGCACATTGGCGAAGCGGCAGACATCTTCGTGAAGCTGGCGATAGGTCAGCCTGCGGCCGGGCGTGGCCGGATCGTCTGCTTCCCAGATGATCGCGGTGGTATCGCCCCGCTCGGCCAGATGGCGGTCGAGGCAGTTGGCGGCTAGGTTGAGCGTTCCGTCATAGAACCATTTGATGCCGAAGCTGTCCTGGTGGAAGCTGGTGGACTTGACCTTGGTGAAGGGCCTGATCCAGTCGATCCGCTGCGCCTCCTCGCGCCAGAAGCCTTCGGGATCATCGACCGAACGGCGATATTGGGCCTCGTAGCTGGCGGCATCGATCAGGGCGCTGTCCGCCCATTCCGCCGGTACCGGATAGACCGCTTCAGACATCAGGAACTCCCGCTATTCATTATCCACTCGCCCGCCAGCCTTAACGGCTCGGGCGGCAAAGCAAAGGGGTGTTGTCGCTCAGACCTTGCCGAAACGCTCCTCGAATCCGGCCATGTCACCCAAGGCGAGGTGGCGCGCCTGTTCGATCCAGCTGTCGCGGCGGATACGCCCGGCGAAATTGCCGAGTTGGGCGTCGATCCGGTCGATGTCGGCCTCGTCCCATGCCGCGATCTCGGCGAAGGTGGAGATGCCGAGCGATTGCAGCAGTGTATTGAGCTTGGGACCGACGCCCTTGATCAGCAGCAGATCGTCTCCGTTCTGAGCTACTGCGGCGGCAGGGAACGAATCGCTGGTAACGGCAGGCTCGGGTGCAGCGGCGGCAGCAGGTGGCGCATCGATCAGCGCCTGGTTGCGAGTGGCGGGCGGTGCGCCTTCGTCCAGCACGTCGGGACGGCGGCTGGCGGCCACGCGCGTCCTGTCGTTGACCGCGAAGATCCACCAGGCCACGATTATGCCGATCAGTAGCGCCAACACGAACAGCCACCAATATTGTTCGAACAACCCGGCCATCCGGTTCACTCCCCCTGTTGCGGCGCTTCATGCGCCCAGATCGCCCAGCCTAGGGCCAGGCCCGCTGCATAGGCCAGAAGGGCCAGCAGCATCAATTCCATCCAGATCGGCATGTTCGGATTCCTCGCGCGGCTTTATCGCGGACCGGGCGGATCGACCGGGGTCGGTCGCTGCGGCATGGCGGTGATGACCGAAAACTCGATCCGGCGGTTGGCCGGGTCGGCGGGGTCGAGTCCCTCAACCGGTTTGCCCGATCCCAGCCCCTTCGCGCGCAGCCCGTCGGCGGGAATGCCGCGCCTCACCAGCGCGCCGCGCACAGCATCGGCGCGGGCCTGCGACAGGGCGAGATTGGCCGGTTCCAGCCCGGAATTGTCGGTATGTCCGGCGATCGCGATGATCGCTCCAAGGCAGGGGCGCAGCGCCGCTGCCACTTCATCGACCAGTTCCTGGCTGTCCTTGTCGATCGCCGCGCTGCCTTCCTCGAAGCGGACCGTGCGGGTGCGCAGCAGAGCTTCCACATCCTGCTGGCAATGCAGCGGGTGGGTCGGCTCGTCCGTCAGCGTGGCGAGGCGCGTCCCATTGGCCCAGCGCACTCCGCCGACTCCGGGAATCGCGGCCACCGCGCGGGCGGTGCGGGTGCGGGTGGCCTCGTCCAGCCGCTCGCCGCCACGCAGGATCGGATGGCGGCTGGGCCAGCCTTCGTCAGTGTGGAAGCGGGCCGTCACGCCCTTGCCACCAGCCTTGGCGATGGTCTGCCTGGCTTCGGCGGAAAGGCGCGCGGCGAAGCCCGGCCCGGTCACGCCTGCCGCCGCCAGCGCCAGCGTGGCGGTCAGCACGGCACCGGCGATTGCGGCGAGAATGGGCGAGCGGCGCATCGGGCGTTACGGCCCGATCTTGCGGCGGAACAGCACGCGGTCTTCCGGGCCGAAGCCGCGATGCCAGATCACCCAGCCATAAACGCTCAGAATCGCCGGGATGCCGAACAGCAGTTCGGCCCATTCCGGCAACCTTGTCGCGGCCCAGCCGACCAGCACCGCCGGGGCGACCGCATAGACCAGCGCCCAGCGCCAGTTGTTGATCCGGTCCCTGAGAATGCGCGAAAGGACGAAGGCCTTGGCCAGCGAGGATGCCGCCAGCGCCACCATCAGCGCGGCGGCGGCCCCGGCGGCGAGGTACAACTCGCCAAAGCCGGCCCGGCGCAGCAGGAGCATCGCCCCGACCGTGAGGCCGGCCTGCAGCACGATCGTGCCGATCGACAGCGAGAGGTTGAGCATCCGCGCGACATAGACCAGCGCCGCTTCGGACAGGACAGCCGTTGCCGCGACAACCTCCGCGGCCAGCAGAAACGCCAGCGCGCCGGTGCCGCCGACGAAATTCGGGCCGACCAGCCCCATCACCCCTTCGCCCGGAATGCCCAGCGCCAGCGCGATCCCGGCCTGCGCGGCGGTGATCCAGAACCCCACCTGGCAGACCTGCCGGGCAATCGCGGGGTAATTGTGTTCCTTCAGATTGCGGGTGATGACCGGGCCGAGAATCGGCTCGAAGCTGGTTTTCAGCTTCTGCGGCAGGCTGGCCACCTGCTGCGCCACGTAATAGATTCCGACCGTGGCGGGCGTGGCGAACAGGCCGAGGATGGCAATATCGATCCGGCGCGTGCCCCATTCGATCGCGTCGGCGGTGGCCAGCGGCAGGCTCTGCCGGGTCAGCCGCCACATGGTGACCGGATGCGGCCACCAGCGCTGCGGCAGGCCATAGCTGCGCACCAGCGGAACGAAGGCGACCAGCATGGCGGCGATCACCGACAGGATATAGGCCGCCGACAGCCCGCTTTCGGGCATCACGAACACCATCACCCCGGCCATGATCGAGATCGTCCAGGGCTCCACCACCGCCCGCGCACGGACCGTGGTGGCGATATCGTAGCGATAGGCCTGCGCCGCCAGCGCCACTTCGGTCAGGGCCAGGAACACGATCGAGAGCGGCAGCAGCCGGTCGATCGCGGTAAAATGGCCGCTGGGGAACATCGGCGCGGGGAAGAGATAGAGCGCGGTGCAGGCAATGCCGGAAAACAGCGCGGCCAGGAACAGCCCGTCCGCGACGATATTGGCTTCCTCGCGCCCGTCGGCATGAGCCAGCCACTGCGCCAGCCCGCGCTTCTGGCCGAGCGCACAAATCTGGCCGAACAGTTCGACCATCACCAGCGCATAGGCAAACCGCCCGAGCGCTTCGGCGCCATAAAGCCGCCCGGCGATGAACAGAAACGGCAGGCGCGCGGCCAGCCGCAGCAGGAAACCGAAGAAATTGGTCCGACCGCCCTTGGCCAGCGCGGCGATATCGCTGTGTTCGCCCGCCTCGCTCACGAATTATCGCCCAGTTCGGAGCGGAGCGGGCGGGCAAGCATGTCCGAGACCACCTCGCGCGCGGGCGCGCCGTGCAGCAGGCGATAGACTGCCGTGACAATCGGCATGGCAACGCCATGACGCGCTGCCAGTTCCACCAGCACCGGCGCGGTATGCGCGCCTTCGGCCACGGTCCGCCGGTCGGACATCAGCGCTTCGGCTGACTGGCCTCCACTCAACTGGCCTTCGCCCAGCGCCTTGCCGAGCGAGAAATTGCGGCTGGAAGTGGAGGAGCAAGTCAGCACCAGGTCGCCCAGCCCGCACAGCCCGGCCAGCGTATCGCGATCCGCCCCCAGCGCCTCGCCAAAGCGCAGCATCTCGGCATACCCGCGCGCGATCAGTGCTGCCCGCGCGTTCTGGCCGAGGCCGAGGCCGTCCACCACCCCGCAGGCGATGGCGAGGACGTTCTTGACCGATCCGCCGATTTCCGCGCCGATCACATCCTCGGAATAATAGGGGCGGAAGCTGGGCCGGGCGATTGCATCGCGCAGCCGCTCCCATTGCGCTGCGCCGCCACCGCAGGCCAGCGTCACCGCCGTGGGCAGCCCGGCAGCGACTTCATGGGCGAAGGTCGGGCCAGACAGCACGGCGATATCGCTGCCGGGCGCGGCATCGCGCGCGACATCGCTCATCAGCCGCCCGGACCCGGCCTCGATCCCCTTGCTGCACAGCACGAGATCGCGCGGCAGGGCCGGAATTGCCTCAAGGATGCGGCCAAGGTGCTGGGCCGGGGTGACCAGCAGCAGGATGTCGCATTGCGCCATGTCGGCCAGATCGCCGGTCGCGCGGATGGTGGGGGCAAGAGTGGTGGCGGGCAGGTAAAGGCTGTTGCGGTGCTGCGTGTTGATTGCGCCGACCAGTTCCGGCTCCAGCGCCCACAGCAGCACGTTGCGCCCGTCGGAGGCGAGCATCTGGGCCAGCGCGGTACCCCAGGCACCCGCACCGACCACGCCGACTTTGGAGAGGGCGGGGCTCATCCCTTAACCCCCGCGCCGCGCACGGCGGCCGCATCGGGATCGAGCGGCCAGCGCGGCCTTGCGACGAAATCGAGCGGGTCGGACTGGCCCATGGCGTGCCGTTCCACCCCGGCCCATGCGATCATCGCGGCGTTGTCAGTGCAAAGCGACAGCGGCGGAGCGACGAAGGGCAGAGCGTATTCTGTGGCCAGCCGTTCCAGCGCCGCGCGCATGGCGCGATTGGCGGCTACCCCGCCGGCCACGACCAGCGCGGTGACCTCTCCCGCGCTGGCAAGAGCGATCTTCAGCCGGTCGACGACGCAATCGATCGCCGCCTGCTGGAAACTGGCGGCAAGGTCCGCGTCGCGATATTTGCCGCTATCTTTTGCGCGCAGGACCGCGCTTTTCAGACCGGCGAAGGAGAAATGCGGCTCGCCGCTGCCCACCAGCGGTCGGGGCAGGGGCACTGCGCGGGGATCGCCTTCCAGCGCCAGCCGCTCCACCGCCGGGCCGCCGGGATAGCCAAGGCCGAGGATCTTGGCGGTCTTGTCGAAAGCTTCGCCCAATGCATCGTCGATAGTGGTGGCAAGGCGGCGATAGCGGCCCACCCCTTCCACCCGCAGCACCTGGCAATGCCCGCCGGACACCAGCAGCAGCGCATAGGGGAATTCCAGGCTGGCATCGGCCAGACGCGGGGAAAGCGCATGCCCTTCCAGATGGTTGATTGCGATCAGCGGCTTCCCGGTGGCCATCGCCAGCGCCTTGGCGGAAACGAGGCCGACCATCACTCCGCCGATCAGTCCCGGCCCGGCGGTGGCGGCGATGGCATCGACATCGTCCAGCGCCATCCCGGCATCGGCCAGCGTCGCTTCGATCAGCGGAGCCAGCTTCTCGGCATGGGCGCGGGCGGCGATTTCGGGAACGACCCCGCCATAGGGGCGGTGGGCCTCGTCCTGCGAGGCAATATGCTGGGCAAGGATCCGCCGTGCGCCGTCAACCAGCGCGGCCGCGGTCTCGTCGCAGCTTGATTCAATTCCCAGGATCACTCCCATCACGCCTTCCACTGGACGCAAATGCGTTTTAGGGCAAGCGCACCCGACATGACCGAGCCACTGAACAATCGCCCGAAGCTTCGCCTCGGCACCCGCCGCTCCCCCCTTGCCATGGCGCAGGCCATGGAAACGCGCCTTCGCCTGTGCGCCGCGCATGGCTGGCGCGAGGAAGAGGTCGCACTGGTGCCGGTGGTGGCGAGCGGCGACAAGGTGCTCGATCGCCCTCTGGCCGAGATCGGCGGCAAAGCACTGTGGACCCGCGAGCTGGACCAATGGCTGGCCGAAGGGCGGATCGATGCCGCCGTCCATTCGATGAAGGATGTCGAAACGATCCGGCCCGCCAGCCTCGCCATCGCTGCGATCCTGCCGCGCGCCGATGTGCGCGATGTTCTGGTGGGCGCGACTTCCATCGCCGACCTGCCCAAGGGCGCGCGGATCGGCACCAGCGCCCCCCGGCGGGCGGCGCAACTGCTCCACGCCCGGCCCGATTGCACGATCGTGTCCTTTCGCGGCAATGTCGCTACCCGTCTGGCCAAGCTGGAAGCGGGCGAGGCCGATGCGACGCTGCTCGCCGCAGCCGGGCTGGAGCGGCTGGGGACAAGCCACGTCGGCACCCCGCTGGACGCGGCCTCATGGCTGCCTGCCCCGGCGCAGGGCGCGATCGGGATCGAATGCAACGCCGCCGATGATGCCACCCGCGCGCTGCTGGCCGCAATCGACCATGGCCCGAGCCGGGCGCAGGTGATGGCCGAACGGGCGCTGCTGCTGGCGCTGGGCGGCAATTGCCACAGCCCGATCGCGGTGCTGAGCGAGAGCGGCGACGGCACCCTCACTCTGCGCGCCGCGCTGTTCAGCCCCGATGGAGCCGAACGGGTGGAAGGCACGGCCCATTTCGCGGCGGACGATCTGGCGGCCCCCGCGCGGCTTGCCGCCGATCTGCTCGCCCGTGCCGCACCCGCCATCGCGGCGCATTTTTCGGGCGGGAAATGAACGCGGCGATTGTCGCGATCCGCCCCGAACCGGGCCTCACCGCGACGATTGCCGCCGCCGCCGTGCTGGGATTGACGGTCGAGGGTGCGCCCCTGTCTCAAATCAGGGCCCTGCCGTGGGACGTTCCTGCCCCGGGCACAATCGACGGCCTGCTGCTGGGCAGCGCCAATGCCGTCCGCCACGGCGGCGAAGGGCTCGCCCTGTTGCGCAACAAGCCGGCTTTCGTGGTGGGCGGGGCAACCGCGAGTGTGGCCCGCGAGGCCGGGCTGACCGTCGCGCAAGTGGGTCAGGGCGGATTGCAATCGGTGCTGGACGGGCTGGCCGGGCAAAATCTGCGCCTGTTGCGCCTGTCCGGGGCCGAACATGTGCCGCTGGTCCCGCCCGAGGGGGTGAGCCTTGTCACCCGCATCGCCTATGACAGCGTGGCCTTGCCGATCCCGCCGAAGTTGGCCGACCGGCTACGGGCCGGGGCGATCGTGCTGCTCCATTCGGCAGCGGCAGCGCGCCATCTCGGGCAGGAATGCGCGCGGCTGGGCATCGATCGGCAGGGTCTGCGGCTGGCCGCGCTGGGCCCGCGCATTGCCCATGCGGCGGGCGAGGGCTGGGGCGAGGCTCGCGCCGCCGCCGGCCCTGACGAAGCCGCGCTACTGGCGCTGGCGCGGGACATGTGCCATTGAGCGCCGCAGGGATCGCCAGACGGGGGAACAACTCCCATGCAAGTCATGCCCGGGGACGGAACGATGGATGAGCTTCCACGCGCACCGGAACAGGTCGCCATGCCGCGCCGCGGCGGGGGCCTGCGCGCGACGCTGGGAGTCGCACTGCTGTCCTTCCTGATCGGCATCGCGCTGGTCGGCTATCTGGCCTGGCGCAGCGGGGTCGATCTCGACCGCCTGATCGACCCGGCCAGGGAGCCCGAAAGGGCGCAACCGCTGGCCAGCGTCACCCCGGCCGCGCCGCAATCCGAAGTCGCCCGCGAGGCAGTGGCAATCGTCGCCCAGCAGCAGGGGGGGCTCGACCAGCGGCTGGCAGCGCTCGAACAGCGGATTGCCCGGCTCGATCTCCAGGCACAGGCCGCCGCCGGCAATGCCGGCCGGGCCGAAGCGCTGCTTGTGGCCTTCGCCGCCCGCCGCGCGATCGACCGGGGCGCGCCGCTCGGCTATCTGGCCGACCAGTTGCGGCTGCGCTTCGGCGATGCCAAGCCGATCGCGGTGCAGACCGTGATCGACGCCGCTCGCCAGCCGGTGACGGTCGACAAGCTGGTCGCCCGGCTCGACGGGATGGGCCCGGCGCTGGAAAATGCCACGCATGAATCCGGCTTTGCCTGGCTGCGCCGGGAAATGAGCGCGCTGTTCGTGATCCGCCGCGAAAGCGCTCCTTCGCCCGAACCGCACAAGCGGCTGCAACGCGCGCGCTGGTTCCTTGAAAGCGGCCGGACCGAAGCCGCCATTGCCGAAGTCCGCAACCTGCCCGGCGCCGACGAGGCGGGCGACTGGATAGCCGATGCTCAGCGCTATGCCGGGGCGCAACGCGCGCTCGACCTATTGGAAACCTCTGCCCTGCTCGAATCGCGAGATCTGCGCGATGCCAGCGGCAGGAAGGTTGAACAGCTCAGCCCGGTGGCCGGTACTTAACCCTGCAACAATTCCGGCAACCGCCCGGAAACGCCGCGCGCCTCGTCCATGAAGAAGCGTTTGAGAATGCCGGAACGCTGGACCCCGGCCATGCCGAGCCGCCGGATCGCGGAAGCCGCCCGGCCGGGAATGCCGAACAGATGCGTGATCGCATCGGTCGCCGCCGCCACGCTGAAACTGTCGAGACTGCGCCAGCGTTCATAGCGGGCCAGCAATTGCGCATCGCCAGGATCGAGCCCGAGCCGCATCCCGTCCACCAGCACTTCGACCAGCGCGCCGACATCGCGCAGGCCCAGGTTCAGGCCTTGCCCGGCGATCGGGTGGATCCCATGCGCGGCATCGCCGACCAGCGCCAGCCGTTCCGCCGTGATCCGGGCGGTGCGCTGGTAGCTCAGCGGGTAGGATGTGCGCGCGCTGTTGAGGTGGACCTGGCCGAAGGTGCCCTGCATCCGCTTGTCCACTTCGGCGAGGAAGCCGCGGTCCGACAGCGCCAGCACCCCCGCCGCATCCTTTTCCGCGACGGTCCAGACCAGCGCGCTGCGGTGTTCGCCTTCCGGCCCGTCGAGCATCGGCAGCAGCGCGAAGGGTCCGGCGGGATAGAAGATTTCCCAGGCGACATTGTCGTGCGGCTTTTCATGGGTCAGCCCGGTGATGATCGCGCGGTGGCGGTAATCCCAATGCGACAGCTTGATCCCGGCCTCGTCGCGGGTGGGTGAACGGCGGCCTTCTGCCGCCACCATCAGCCGCGCGTGCAGCGTTTCGCCGCTGGCCAGCGTGGCCGAGACGCCATGGGCACCGCGCTGGCGCGAGACCACCCGGGCCGGCGCGTGCCAGGCGATCAGCGGCTCCGCGCGGGCGGCTTCGAACAGGGCGATCCGCAGCACCTGGTTGGCGAACATGTAGCCGAGCGAGCCCTCATGCGAATTGGCATGCGGTTCGGGGCGGAAGTCGATCCGGCCGGGCAACATCGCGTCAGTCACCGCAATTGCCTCGATCGGGCAGCCCTGCGGGGCGAGCCGGTCAGCCAGGCCGATATTGGCGAAAAGGTTCCAGCTGGCGGTGGAAATGGCCGAGGCGCGGCCGTCGAACCCGTCCTGCGTCAGCGCGGCGGGATCGGCCATGTCGACCACATGGCTGGAAATGCCCTTGCGTGCAGCCGCCAGCGCGGTGGTCATGCCGACAAGGCCGCCTCCCAGGATCAGCAGTTCGCGCGTCTCGCTCATCGGCTCTTTCCGTTGCGGCTTGATGCGCCAAGCCCTAGATCGCATGGCACCATGCGCGCAAGCCCGTTGCACTCCCGAATCTTCGCGATTCTCCTCAGCCTGCTGCTGGCGGCACTGGTTCCGGGCGTGGCGCGGGCATCGCAAAGCCCTGCGGTCAACCACATCGCTGCCGAACTGGTGGCGGAAGGCCCGGTCGCGCCGGGGCAAGTGACCGAACTGGCAATCCATTTCCGCCCGGACAAGGGCTGGCACGGCTATTGGTCCAATCCGGGCGATGCCGGCTACGGGATGACGCTGGGCTGGACTCTGCCGCCGGGAGCAGAAGCCGGACGTCCGCTCTATCCGGTGCCGCAGGTGCTGGTCATCGGCGGGCTGATGAACCATGTCTATGAACGCGAATATGCCGTTCTGGTGCCGCTGCGCCTGCCGCGCGGTCTGGTGGCGGGCACGCGCCTGCCGATAGAGCTGATGGCGGAATGGCTGGCCTGCACCGACGCGGTCTGCCTGCCGGAAAGCGCGACGCTATCGACCATTGTCACAATCGGTGGGGGCGACGCGCGCGATCCGCGCTTCGACGCATGGCGCGCCGCGATCCCGCCGCTGCTCGACAGCCAGGGGCATTACCAGCTGACGGGCGGGACGCTGCGCCTTGCCATTCCGTTGCCCCGGACCGTGCCGATCAACGCGCCGCATGTCTTCATCGAGACCGACGAATTGGTCCAGTACGCGGCAGCGCAAAGCCTCTATCGCAAGGGTGACAGCGTGATTGCTGAAGTGCCGCTCAGGCCCGGCGCGAAGGCGATTGGCGGGGCGGTCAGCGGCATCCTCGCCACCGGCGATGGCGAAGGTTTTGCTTTTTCCGCCGCAGCGGGCACGGTGCCGAGGGGCGGGATACCGCTGGGGACGGAGGCCGCCATCCCCTCGCTCGGCTGGCTGGTGCTGGCGGCGCTGCTGGGCGGGCTGGTGCTCAACATCATGCCTTGCGTCTTTCCCATCCTCAGCCTCAAGGCGCTGAGCCTTGCCCGCGCGGGCGAGAGCGAGGCGCAGGCGCGGGCCGAAGGGCTGGCCTATACCGCCGGAACGATGCTGGCCTGCCTGGCGCTGGGCGGGATTCTGCTGGTCCTGCGCGCGGGCGGGGAGCAGATCGGCTGGGCCTTCCAGTTGCAGGAACCGGGGGTGGTGTTCGCCCTGCTGCTGCTGGCCGCCGCCATCACTGCCAATTTCGCAGGATTGTTCGAGCTGCCGGGCCTGTCACTGACCCGCTCAGGACAGCCCGCAGGGGCCTTTGCCACCGGGCTGCTGGCTGCCTTTGTCGCAACGCCCTGTACCGGGCCGTTCATGGCGACGGCAATCGGCGCGGCGCTGCTGCTGCCGGTGGTGCCCGCGCTGGCACTGTTTGCTGCGCTGGGTCTCGGGCTGGCGCTGCCGTTCCTGGCGCTTGGCTTCGTCCCTGCGCTCAGGCGGCGCATGCCAAGGCCCGGTCCGTGGATGGAGCGTTTCCGTCGCTGGATGGCGCTGCCGATGGGGTTGACCGCGCTGGCATTGCTATGGCTGGCCGGCCGACTGGGCGGGGTGGGCTTTGCGCTGGTGGCAGGGATTGCCACCTTCGGACTGCTGGCGGCGCTGTGGGCGGCCGGGCGCAGACAGCGGGCCGGGCGCCCGGCGCTGGCGAACCTCGCTCTGATCGCCGCGCCTTTCGCGCTTTTCGCGGCGCTGGCGTTGCCTCATGCCTTCGCGCCGGACCAGCAGGAAGAAGCCAGCCTGCTCGCGCCACATCCGTTCAGCGAGGCGGAACTGGCGCGGGCGCGGGCCAGCGGCAAGCCGGTGTTCGTGTGGTTCACCGCCGACTGGTGCATCACCTGCAAGGTCAACGAGAAGGTCGCGATCGAGCGCGCGGCAACGCGTGATGCCTTCGCCCGGACCGGGGTCATCGCCCTGCGCGGCGACTGGACCCGGCGCGAGCCCGCTATCACCCGCTTCCTGACGCAACAGGGCGCAGCCGGGGTGCCACTGTATTTGTGGTACGCCCCGGGCGGCGAGGCGCAGCGCCTGCCGCAAGTGCTCAGCCCGGGGGCTTTGCCAGCTCTGGCGGCAGGAAGCGGCGACATTCCGCCAGCAACTGCCCCGGCATCGAACTAGCGTTCAGCTTGAGCGTGCCCGCACCGGGCAGGGTCGCCTCGATCCTGTTCGGGCCCTTGAGCACATCCAGCCGGGGATCGTCGACCGGCACCGCGCCTTCCCAGTGCCAGCTTTTGCCATCCCTGATCGCGTCGATCTTGAGCCGGGCGATCCGGCCATTGCCGATGACGGCAAACAGCGCCTTGGCTCCCGGATCGGCCGGGGCATGGCGGATGAAGCGGATATTCGGCGCGGCTGCAGGATCGGGCTGTTCGCATGCCAGCGTCAGCCAGGCGGGTTTGCCCGGCAGGGAAAACCCGATCCGCTGCGCCCCATCCGCCTGCCAGCCGGCACCGGTGGTGTCGGGCGAGACATATTGGTCCGACCCATCCTGCCCGACCTGATCGAGCGCAATCCGCGCGGCGGGGGTGGAGGCCGAAGGCTGGCTGTGACATGCGGCGAGGAGGAGCGCCGCGAGAATTATGGACTGGATACGCAATTGCAGTTTCAGGCGGCAGCGTAGATCGCAGGACGATAGCGCGGCTCTGGAACGGGCAGGCCGTTGGCCCGCGCGGTTTCCAGCCAGCCTTCAATGGCCAGACGTGCTTCGGCAATGGCTTCTTCCGGCGTGTCGCCAAATGCGGCGCAGGACTTGAGGTCCGGCACGTCGGCGACCCAGCTTTCGTCGCGCTGGGACCAGAAGACATTGATGTGGTAGCGGTGTTCCATCACTTTTCGATCTTTAGCCCGAACCCTTCCACCATATCGAGAAACTGATCGATTTGATAGGGCTTTGCCTTGTCCGCGCGCGGCTGAATGCTGAGCGCGCGCGACGCGGCCGGATGTTTGAAGATGTGGTGGCTCCCATTCACCCGGTCAAGCGTGAATCCGAAGGCTTCAAGAATGCGCCTGAAATCGCTGAATCGCATTGAGGCGCGGCTGGCGACAAGCTTGGCGTAGAGTTTTTCGATCTGGGTCATTTGGATAGCCTAAGACAGTCGCAACCGAATGGAAATTCGGAAGCGTGAACGGTACGGCGTTCTGTCTAGGTGTCCGCTGCGAGCCGAATACGCAGCTAGGCCTTCTGGCCCACGTCGATCATATAATCACGACACAATTTGTCGTCAACGCCCCCACTTGCGCTTGCTCTCCCGCCCGAACCGGCCCTTCCTTGTCCCCGGCTTGCCCTCGTTGCTCCTCCCGACCCTTGGCGCTTTGCTATCGGTCGGCGGCAACCCGAGCTCGTCCGCTTCCAGCCGGCGGATTTCGTCGCGCAGGCGGCCGGCTTCCTCGAATTCCAGGTCCGCCGCCGCCGCGCGCATGCGGCCTTCCAGTTCCTCGATATATGAGCGCAGATTGTGGCCGACGAGGTTGTTGCGTTCCCCGTCATCAATCTCCACCAGCACCCCGTCGCGGCTGGCGGTGTCGGCGATGATGTCCTGGATGCCGCGCTTGATGCTTTCCGGCGTGATGCCGTGCAACTCGTTGAAGGCGCGCTGGCGTTCGCGGCGGCGGTCGGTTTCGGCCAGCGCACGCTCCATGCTGCCGGTCATCCGGTCGGCATAGAGGATCACCCGCCCTTCGACATTGCGCGCGGCGCGGCCGATGGTCTGGATCAGGCTGGTTTCGGAGCGCAGGAAGCCTTCCTTGTCGGCATCGAGAATGCACACGAGGCCGCACTCCGGAATGTCCAGCCCTTCGCGCAGCAGGTTGATCCCCACCAGCACATCATAGACGCCCAGCCGCAAGTCGCGGATCAGCTCGATCCGTTCCAGCGTCTCGACGTCGGAATGCATGTAGCGCACGCGCAGGCCCGCCTCGTGCATGAATTCGGTGAGGTCTTCCGCCATCCGCTTGGTCAGCGTGGTGACCAGCGTGCGATAGCCGGCCTGCGCGGTCTTGCGGCATTCGGCGATGCAGTCCTGCACCTGGTCTTCCACCGGGCGGATAGTGACGGGCGGGTCGATCAGCCCGGTGGGGCGGATCACCTGTTCGGCAAAGACCCCGCCCGATTGCTCCATCTCCCATGGGCCTGGGGTGGCGGAAACGGCCACGGTTTGCGGACGCATCGCGTCCCATTCGTTGAAGCGCAGCGGGCGGTTGTCGATGCAGCTGGGCAGGCGGAAGCCATATTCGGCCAGCGTGATCTTGCGGCGATGGTCACCGCGCGCCATCGCGCCCACCTGCGGCACGGTCTGGTGGCTTTCATCGACGAACAGCAGCGCATTGTCGGGCAGATATTCGAACAGTGTCGGCGGCGGCTCGCCCGGCAGGCGGCCGGTGAGGAAGCGGCTGTAGTTCTCGATCCCCGCGCAGCTGCCGGTGGCCATGATCATCTCGAGGTCGAAATTGGTGCGCTGTTCCAGCCGCTGCGCTTCCAGCAGCCTGCCTTCGGCCTGCAATTCCTTGAGCCGTTCCTCCAGCTCGAACCGGATCGCCTGCGCCGCCTGCTTCATCGTCGGGCCGGGGGTGACATAGTGCGAATTGGCATAGACCCGCACCTTGTCGAGCCCCGCGCCCTTCCTGCCGGTCAGCGGATCGAATTCGTGGATGTCCTCGATCTCGTCGCCGAAGAAGCTGATCCGCCAGGCCATGTCTTCGTAATGGCTGGGGAAAATTTCGAGGCTGTCGCCGCGCACGCGGAAATTGCCGCGGGCGAAGGCGGTGTCATTGCGCTTGTATTGCAGCGCCACCAGCTTGCGGATGATCTCGCCCTGATCCTGCGCCTCGCCCTTCTTCAGGTCGAAGATCATCGCCGAATAGGTTTCGACCGAACCGATGCCGTAAAGGCAGGACACCGACGCCACGATGATCACATCGTCGCGTTCCAAGAGCGCGCGGGTGGCCGAGTGGCGCATCCGGTCGATCGCCTCGTTTACCGAGCTTTCCTTCTCGATATAGGTGTCGGACCGGGGGACGTAGGCTTCGGGCTGGTAATAATCGTAGTAGCTGACGAAATATTCCACCGCATTGTCGGGAAAGAAGCTCTTGAATTCGCCATAAAGTTGCGCGGCGAGGATCTTGTTGGGGGCCAGCACCAGCGCCGGGCGCTGCAACTGCTCGATCACCTTGGCCATGGTGAAGGTCTTGCCGCTGCCGGTGACGCCCAGCAGCACCTGCGTGCGATCCTGCGCCGCGATCCCCGCGACGAGATCGGCGATGGCGGTCGGCTGGTCGCCGGCGGGCTGGTATTCCGAGACGATCCGGAACGGAATCCCCGCTTCCGCCTTCTCCGGCCGCGCGGGCTTGTGGGGAGTGAAGGCGCCGGAGGTATCCGGTTCCTCCAGCCCCCTGCGGATAACGAGTTCGGCCATGCGCGCGATATGGGGCATGGCGCGGCGGGGCGCAATGCGGGGGTGGCTTGTTCCTCCCCTCCCGCAAGTGGGAGGGGAGTGTTACAAATTGAGCACGCCCTGTCCGCCCTTCAGGTTGCGAGGACTTTGTGAACTTGCTCCAATGCTCAAATGTTACGGCATATGGGCAGGCAGCCGATCGTGCTATGCGATTGGTCATAACAGAGCCCAGAGCGGCCAAGTTGATCGGCAATCTGGATTCCGGGAGTGACCATGACCCAAACGCGCACATCCGATTCCGTCGAAAAGCCGACCTTCTGCCGGTTGTGCGAGGCCTATTGCGGGATCGTCGCCACGGTCAAGGATGGCAAGGTGATCGCCATCCGGCCCGACAAGGACAATCCCCATTCGCTGGGCCATGTCTGCGTCAAGGGCATGGCGGTGGGCGACCTGACCAACGATCCCGACCGGCTGCTGACGCCGATGAAGCGGATCGGCGGGCCGGGCGAGTTTGTTCCAGTCAGCTGGGACGAGGCGATGAGCGATATCGCCGCGCGGTTGAAAGTCATTCTTGACCGCGACGGGGGCGATGCGCTGGCGCTGTATCATGGCAACCCGGTGGGCTTCGCGACCGATTTCGTCGTTGCGGTCAAGCCGTTCCTGAAAGCCCTGGGCGCCCACAAGCGCTACCATGCCGGATCGCAGGATCATCACGCGCATCTTGCCGCCAATTACTATGCCTATGGCGATGCCGAGCGCAGTTCCTTTCCCGATCTGGTGAATTGCGACTTCCTGTTGATGCTTGGGACCAATCCGCTGGTCTCGAATGGCTCGCTGGTGTTCGCCCCGCGCATGCGCCACGATCTGGATGCTATCGCGGCGCGCGGCCGGGTGGTGGTGGTCGATCCCCGCCGCAGCGAAACGGCGCGGCGCTATGAGCATCTGCCGGTCGAGCCCGCGGGAGACCTGTGGCTGCTGCTGGGCATGATGCGGACCCTGATTGAAGAGCAGCTGGTCGATTCCCGCTTCATCGGTCAAATGACCGAAGGCTGGGACGATCTGCGCACCGGTGCGCTGTCCGTCAGCATGGAGGAAGCGGCGGCGCGCAGCGGCATTGCGGTCGAGACGATCCAGTCGCTGGCGCGCGATTTTGCTAAGACGGAGCGTGCGGCGATCTATGGTCGGCTGGGCATCTGCCGGGGGCCGCATGGCTCGCTGACGGCTTTCCTGATCCTCGCGCTGAATATCGTGGCGGGCAAGTTCGGGAAAAAGGGCGGGCGTGTCCGTCGTCAGAACATTTGGCGCAATTTGCAGCGTAAATTAGCGGAGTGCGGGCCTCGTCTGGGGGTTGATGTTATACCAAACTGCGCTGTGGGTGACTCACATGGGGGGATTCCCTGTCGGCTGAAAGTCTGAATCTATGAGGTTGTGCTTTGGAGGGCGCGATCATGGGTTCAGCGATTGGCTTGCGTGATGATTTTGACGGCCCTACATTGAGGCGGTTGGCGCGATCATCGAGTAGCGCGAACCAGACCCGGCG
>CANJYE010000035.1 GCA_947479055.1 Erythrobacteraceae bacterium | reverse complement strand
ACAACCAGCGGTACCACGAGAGCCTGAACAACGTGACGCCCGCCGACGCCTACTTCGGCAGGGCTTCAGCCATCATAAAACAGCGAGAAAGGATCAAGCGAAAGACTATCGAACATCGGCGCTTGCAACACCGCAAGCTAGCCGCCTAATACCAACCCCCAGACGAGGCCCGCACTCCGCTAATTTACGCTGCAAATTGCGCCAAATGTTCTGACGACGGACAGAACTGGCAGGCACCCCGGACTTCCCTTGAGGCGCCCCGCACCGGCCGACTGGTGCGGGGCGTTTTCATGCCGGTCAGCGGCGTTCGACCGTGACCTTGCGGATCGCGCCGTTGAAGCGGAAGGCGTCGGTGTAATCGGGCGAGACCAGCGTGCCATTGTCATAGCCGATGTTGAACTCTTCCGAGTTCTGCGGAACGATGCTGGTCCGCTCGATCCGGCCCGTGGCCAGCAGCGCGCCATCGGCGCTGATCCGCATTGTCCCGCCCCGGCCATAGCCCTTGCCCGGATCGCTCTCGAAGTTGAAGCTGATCTGGCTTGCCGCCTTTTGCGGCAGCGCGGCGGCTACCCGGTAATGATGGCGTGCCTGCTGTGACAATGCGCTCATCGCCACAACCTCTCCGTCCTTGAGATAGAAGCTCCACCCGCCGAACTTCCCGCCAATGGCGAGGATTACGCCCTGCGGATGGTCCGCAATGTCGAGATCGGCAGTGACGGAAAAGGAGGTGGAATAGAGCGAGGGTGCGGCCCCTTCCGGGATGCCGAGTGGGCCCCAATAGACCGATTTCGGCCGATTGAAGCCATAGTTGACGATGCTGGCGAGGAAGCGGTTGGCATCGGCCACTTCCTGCAAGGGGAAAACCTTGTTGCGATCCGCCTCCAACTGCCAGAGCGCCTTCATCTCCGCCAGCTTTGCCGGGTAATTGCCGCTGAGATCGCGGGACTGGGCATAATCGCTCCGCAGATCATAGAGTTCCCACTTCGCCGGGCCGCTCACCAGCCCGTCGCGCCGGGCGGTGGAGAAGGGCAGCATCTTCGGGGTGGTATTGGCCCACCAGCCATCGTGATAGATCGCGCTGTGCCCCCTGACTTCGAAATACTGGGTCAGGTGCGGGCTGGGCCGGTTGGCGGCATCCTGGCGGAAGCTGTAGGCCATGCTGACGCCGTCAAGCGGCATCTGTGTGACCCCGTTGACACTTTGTGGCGCTTTTACACCGGCCACTTCATAAATTGTCGGCGCCAGATCGGTCACATGGTGGAACTGGCTGCGCACCTCGCCATGCGCGGCTATGCCCCTGGGCCAGCAGGCGATCATGCCATTGGTGGTGGCGCCAAGGTGCGAGGCGACCTGCTTGAAGAAGGGGAAGGGCGCGTCCATCGACCAGGCCCAGCCGGCCGGATAATTGTTGTAATGGCCGGGCCCGCCGAGCTGCCCGGCAGTCGCTTCGAGATAATCGAGATCCTCCGGCACGCCGTTGCCGAGCTTACCCATCTCGTTGGTGAAACCGTCCAGCCCGCCTTCCGCGCTGGAGCCATTGTCGCCCTGGATGAACAGCACGAGCGTGTTGTCGAGCTCGCCCATCCGCTCCAGCTCATTGAAAATGCGCCCGATCTGGTAATCCTGATGGGCGAGCGTTCCGGCTGCGACTTCCATCATCCGCGCGTAGATGCGCTTCTGCTGGGCGGTCAGTGAGGACCAGGCCGGAATATCCTTCGGGCGGGGGCTCAAGGCGGTATTGGCCGGGATTAGTCCCTGTGCCTTCTGCTGTCGCACCGTCTCGTCTCGGATGGCGTCCCAGCCCTTGTCGAACCGGCCTTTGAACTTTGCGATCCATTCCTCCGGCGCCTGATGCGGGGCGTGGAGCGTGCCGGGGGCGTAATAGACCATGAACGGCTTGTCGGGCGCGGCACCTTTCTCGGCGTGGATCCAGCCGATGGCCTGGTCGGCTAGGTCCTTGTCGAGAATGTAATGCGGATCGTCCCGCGTGGGCAGGGTGACGGTCCCCTGCACCAGCGTCGGGCGGTACTGGTCGGTATCACCGGCGATGAAGCCGTAGAAATGGTTGAAGCCGAGGCCGGTTGGCCAGGTGTCGAAAGGCCCGGCGGGCGTGGCCAGCCAACGCGGGGTGTTGTGATGCTTGCCGAACATGGCGGTGCTGTAGCCGTTCTGGCGCAGCACTTCGGCCATGGTCGCCGCGCTTTTCGGCATGACGCCGGAATAGCCGGGGTAACCGGTGGAAGCTTCATTCGGAATGGCATTGCCGAGCGCATGGGCGTTGCGTCCGGTCAGAAGCGCGGCGCGGGTGGGTGAACAGATGCCGGAGACATGGAAGTTGTTGTAGCGCAGACCCCTGCTTGCCAGCTTTTCCAGCGCGGGGGTGGAGACTGGCCCACCGAATGCTGAAGCAGCGCCGAAACCAACGTCGTCGGTCAGGACGATAAAGACATTGGGCGCATTGGCGGGGGCTTTGCGTAGCGGCACGAACTGCGGCGGATCGGACTCGGCGGGTGTTTCGCCGAGTTTGCCCTGATACTGGAAGTCGGGATAGGGAAGGACGGTTCCGTCACTCTCTTGCGCGGTCCCCTGTCCGGACAGGCAGAGCAGCGCCAGCAACGAAACACCGCGCGCAAGTCGGCTGAAACCGTGCGATCCTGTCCCGAACCTTTGCACCTGCTTACTCCCAAAAGAATTGGGGCGCCTCCTTCCGGCGGGGCCGGAGGGAGACGCCCCAATCAAGCGTCACATGGTCAAGTGCTTACTTGAACTGGAATTCAAGCCGCACGCCGTAGGTGCGAGGACGGCCTTCCTGAACATAGGCGCCAAGTCCGCCCAGCGTACCTCCGTTCTGGATGTAGTAGGCGTTGGTCAGGTTTTCGCCGAACACGGTCACGGCATATTTCTTGTCCGGACCTTCGAAGCGCAGCGCGGCGCTGACCAGCGAGTAGCCATTTTCAAACGAGACCGGCTGGGCTTCCGTGTTCGTGTAGTGTGAAGACTTGTGGTAGATATTGGCCGACGGCGTGATGCTGGTGATGATGCCTTCTTCCGACACCGGGATCTCATAGGAAATACCAGCATTGAGCGTCCATTTCGGCGCCTGGAACACCGGCAGCGTGGCGTTGCTGATCGTAACCGGAACTCCACCGATGATGTCGGCGTCATCCCACTTGTCGTACTTGGCATCGAGATAGCCAACGCCGAGGTTCACGTTGAGGCCATCGACCGGCTGGGCATTCATTTCCAGCTCGAGGCCATAGGCATGCGCCGCGCCGGCATTGGCGGTGGGGCGGGCGAAGCGATCCGTCACGCCATCGCCATCGTCATCATAGGCGACGCTGGTCTGGCGCTGGATGCCCTTGTACTTGTAGTAGAAGCCGGTGAGGTTAAGCGTCAGCTTGCGATCCATCCAGGATGTCTTGAGACCACCTTCGAACGAGTCGACCGTTTCCGGGTTGTAGGTTACCAGCGTCTGGTTGAAGCCACCGGGGCGGCTGCCGCGGGCATAGCGAACATAGATCATGTGATCGGGCGACAGCTTGTAGTTGATCGTCGCGTCATACATGAACTTCTTCCACTTGGCCTTGGCCGTCAGTGGAACGGGCAGCACGGTGGCACCGATCGCGGGAACGATGAAGCTCTTGTTGTCCCAGCTCTCGCGGGCGCCAAGTGCGATCGTCAGATTGTCGGTCGGCAGAATATCGACGTGGGCGAACAGGGCCTTGCTCTTCAGCGTCTGGCCATAGTCGGTGCCAATCGAGAACACGCTGAAGAACAGGTTCTGGTCGCGGAACATCTTGGAGTGCATGTAATAACCGCCGACCAACCAGCGCAGGTGACCGTCAAGGCTGGCCCCGCCGCCATCGTTGGAAGCGATCCGGAATTCCTGGCTGAAGGTCTTCTGGTCAACCGTGGTCGGCTTGTTTTCGAGCAGTGCAACGGGTGTCGCGTCGATGTCGAGGAAATAGATATCCCGAATCTTGCGATAGCCAGTGACCGACGACAGGGTGACAGCGCCCGCATCGATGTTGATGTTGGATGTCAGGCCCCAGTTGGTGATCTTGTTGTTGCCGAACTTCGACTGGCGAGTGGTGCGCTTCGGCGAGGGGGTGCAGAGCGGGTTCGCCGGGTCAAACGACGGGCAAGCTGCTGTGCCGAGCTGGTCAGCATATTCCGGACGGGGATGCGAGATACCGTCGTTAACGTCGCGGAAGGCGGTCGGAGGGCTCTTGTCCTTGCTGTAGTCGCCCGAGAGCCAGATATCGACATTATCGCTCGGGTTCAGCTTGATGCCGCCCTTCATCGCGAAGGTGTCGCGGCCACCGAACTTCTCGCCGGTGGTGACGTTCTTCATGAAGCCGTCGGCATTGCGGTACATCGCGGCCAGCTTGATCCCAACCTTGTCTTCGATCAGCGGACCATCGATGCCTAGGTTCATGCGCAGGTCTGAGAACTTGCCATATTCGATCATTCCGCGGGCCACCCACTCGTCGCCAGGGCGGCGGGTGGTGATGTTGATCGCGCCGCCGGGGGCGTTACGACCCTGGAGGGTGCCCTGCGGGCCGCGCAGGATTTCGACCTGCTGGATGTCGAAAGCGTCGATCAGGCCACCGTAGACGCTGGCGAGGTAGACGCCATCGATGCTGACCGCGACGGGCATGTCGGATTCAGGCGAGTTGTCGATCGTGCCGATGCCGCGAATGAACGGAGTGATCAGCGTCGGGTTCACGATGCCTTCGTTCACGTTCACGTTCGGCGCCATGCGGGTCACCTGCGTAATGTTGGTGAAACCGCGCGCGGCGATCTGGTCACCACCGACGGCGGTCACCGCCAGAGGCACGTCCTGAAGGCGTTCTTCGCGCTTGTTCGCGGTCACGATGATCTCGTTGACGCCCGCGTTTGCCGGAGCTCCGCCGTCCTGCGCGAAGGCAGCGACCGGCGCAATGGCGGCAGCCGCCGCAGCCGTGACGAGCAGACGGCGCTTGATTGCTGAAGTTGTCATCTTGATGTTCCCCCCTGAGATATGCGCGCCGGAATAGCCGGTCGCCAATTCTGTCATTGACCCGGCTGATAGCCAATTCCGGCAATTTGGCAATGCTCCTCACCTTGACTTTCCCGGCAATCGGCCATTGCCGGATGGAATTTGCCCCCGCCGGATCGATTTTATTTGCGGGGTGATGCCATTGGGTTACACCCCGGCCAGCAACCGCATGCGGGCCACAAGCCTGCAAGCAGACGGGGCGCACGGAGAGAACTTGAAGGAGACGTGGCGCATGAGCCTGCCGTTCAGTGGCTACAGGGTGATCGATTTCGGACAGTGGATCGCGGGGCCGGTGGCGGCTTTCATCCTGGCCGATCAGGGTGCCGACGTGATCAAGGTGGAAACCCCCACTGGCGATGTCATGCGCGGGGTCGGCCCTTCGCGCGGCGGGCACGGCATTCCCTATCTGCACTGGAACAGGAACAAGCGCTCGATCTCGCTCGACCTGCGGACGCCGGAAGGGCAGGCGGTGGTTCACCGGCTGGTGAAGACCGCCGACGTGGTGGTCCACAATTACCGCCCCGGCGTGCCGGAACGGATCGGCATCGGCGAGGAGCAACTGCGCGCGATCAATCCGCGCCTCGTCTATGTTTCCATCTCGGGCTTTGGCGAGGAAGGGCCGCTGGCCCGTGAAACTGCCTATGACGGGCTGGTCCAGGCCATGTCGGGGATCGGCTGGTCGCAGTCGGAAGGGGGCGAGATAACGCCCTATCTGATCCGCACACCGGCTATCGACAAGATGACCGGGATGGTCACCGCCCAGGCCGCCAGCGCGGCGCTGTGCGCGCGCGAACGGACCGGCGAGGGCCAGCATGTCAAGCTGTGCATGCTCGACATCGGGGTGGAGTTCGGCTGGACCGACACCTTCGGGCGCGAAGCCTGGCTGGGCGACAAGCCGCAGATCGAGACGACCGACCGCGGCGACTGGATCCAGCGCACCTCCGACGGGATGATCGTGTGTCAGACCGTGTCCGACAAGGAGTTCCGGATCGTTGCCGATCTGACCGGTCATCCGGAATGGAAGGATGACGAACGCTACAACAACGTCGGCTCGCGCACCCGCAACATGCGCGAATATTGCAAGCTTTTGAAGAATGCCTTCGTTGACCGGCCGACCGACTACTGGATCAGGACGATGCGCGAAGCCGGGCTGGGCGTTGCGCCGGTGCTTTCGCCCGAACAGATGGCCAATCATGAACAGCTCGCCGCCAATCGCCTGCTGCATGAACGGGACGATCCGCGCGCCGGGGCCTATCGCGCCTGCCGCGGGGCCGCGCGCTTCAACGACGAGCCGCCGCGCTTCGATTATCACGCGCCCGATCTTGGCGAGCATACCGAGGAAATCCTTGCGGAACTGGGCTGCGCGCCCGAGGAAGTGGCGGCACTGAGGAACCAGGGCGTGGTGCGCTGAGCATCGCCCGGCAATGGAGGAGACAGGCATGGACCCGTTGGAACGGCTGATCGCGATCGAGGACATCAAGCAACTGAAGGCGCGCTATTTCCGCGCGGTCGACACCAAGGACGCCGCTCTGCTGCGCAGCGTCTTCACCGCTGACGCGACCGCCGACTATCGCGGCGCCGCCACCGATCCGCGCAGCGGCGTCAACGCCATTCCGGGCAATACCGAGGCGGTCGTGATCGGCGCCGAGGCGATCGTTGCGGGCGTGATGACTTCCGTGGCGTCGCTCACCACTGTCCATCACGGACATATTCCCGAAATCACCGTGGTGAGCGACAGCGAAGCCAACGGCATCATCCCGATGGTCGATCGGCTGACCATGCCCGCCGATTCCCCGATTGCCGCGCTCGACGGCTGGGGCCATTATCACGAGACCTATCGCAAGGAGGGCGATGGCTGGAAGATCGCCCGGCTGCGCCTGTCTCGGCTGAGGGTCGATGTGACCATGGCCGACTGACTGCGGCCGAAGCGGTTTTCCCGGCCCGGTCAACGGGACTGTTGCATAATCAGCACATCAATCCGCAATTCTTGCGAACAGAAACAAGTGTCGTTGCCTCCCATGGTCCAACCGGGGCAGAATTGCTCCTCAGGGCGCAAACGCCCGAAACAGGGGAGTGGGGATCAATGAAATTCACCGGGATATCCGCGTCGCTTTTGGCTGGCTGTGCTTCGATCGCACTGGCCGCGCCTGCCTTGGCGCAGGAAGCGGAGCAGTCCGGCGGCTTGGCCGAAATCGTCGTTACCGCGCAGAAGCGCTCGCAGAACGTGCAGGACGCCCCGCTCGCGGTGACTGCGCTCGCCGGCGACACGCTGGTCAAGTCCGGCGTCTCGGAAGTGCGCGAACTGAGCCGGCTTGATCCCACCGTCCAGGTCGGCCAGGCCACCGGCGTGGTCAACACCTTCATCCGCGGCATCGGCAACCCGGTGACCACTGCCGGCAACGAAGCCAGCGTCCCGGTCTATATCGATGATGTCTATTTCGTCCGCGCCGCGGCGCCGTTCTTCGACCTCGCCAGTGTCGATCGTGTGGAAATCCTCAAGGGTCCGCAGGGCACGCTGTTCGGTCGCAATGCTTCGGGCGGCGTGATTTCGATCTACACCAAGGATCCGAACTTCAGTAAGCCGGAACTGGAAATGCGGCTGGGCTACGGCAATTTCGAGACCGTCGATGCCAAGGCCTATGTCAATATGCCGATCACCGATCGGGTGGCCGCCAACCTGTCGGTCAGCTATCATGACCAGAACAAGGGCTGGGGCAAGAACCGCCAGCTGATCAATCCGTTGAACCCGGCCCGGGGCTACAAGCCGGGCGGAACTGATTATTTCCTGGGCGACAGCTTCAGCGCGCGCGGCAAGATCCTGGCCGAACTGACCGACACCACCACCATCAAGCTGATCGGCTATTACGAAGACAGCAAGAGCTCGATCGGCTTCTATTCCCGCCCCTTCAACGGCACGGTCGGCGGCACGCCCGATCCCGTTCACAGCGGCTTTGGCCCTGGAACGCCCGGCTCGTTGCCCGCGCCGACTTACCTGCCGAAACTGCCATCCTTCTATGACGTCAGCCTGCCCGAGGGCAAGGAGCAGTACACCACTTCGAAGGGGCATGGCTTCTCGATACGGATCGACCAGGAGACTGGTTTTGCCGATCTGGTCAGCATCACCGCGATGCGCAAGAACAAGGAAATCTACTACGCCAACGGCAATTATTCGCCCTACGACTACGCTTATTATGACCTGAACATCCTCGACAAACAGTTCAGCCAGGAATTCCAGATCAAGTCAAAGGCGGGGTCCAAGGTCAACTGGATCGTCGGCGCCTATTACCTGAACGCCGATGGCGGCTTCAAGCCGACGAAGATCCATGGGCCGGCAATCGAATCGCTTGGCGGGCTGGACTCGATCAATCTGTTCGGCAAGCAAAAGGTGAAGTCCTATGCCGGTTTCGCCCAGGCCACTTTCCCGCTAGGCGAGAGCACCAATATCACCGCCGGCATCCGTTACACCAAGGACAAGGTGATCGGCCAGGGCTGCACCCAGGTCCTTTTCACTCCGGCAACGGCAGCCTATCTGACCTCGCTGATCGGGGCGGATGCCGTCGCGGCCGCGCAGGCGTGCAACCCCGACACGCTGCCGCTCGAACCCAGCGGCGGGCCGGTGCATGAAAGCTTCAGCAAGGTCACCTGGAAGGGATCGATCGACCACAAGTTCAGCGAAGATGTGATGGCCTATGCCAGCATCAGCCGGGGCTACAAGGCGGGCACGTTCAACACCCTGCCGCTGAAGGATCCGATCCTGAAGCCCGAAGTGGTCGATGCCTATGAAATCGGCCTCAAGACCGAACTGTTCGACCGCAAGGTCCGCCTCAACCTCGCGGCCTTCTGGAACGACATCAAGAGCCCGCAGGTGCAGGCGATGAAGAACGGGCTGGTCTTCCTGCGCAATGCCGAATCGGCGCGGACCAAGGGCGTCGAATTCGACATGACCATCGCGGCGGCCGAAGGGCTCACGCTGCGCCTGGCTGGTTCCTATCTCGATGCCAAGTTCCGCAAGTTCCTCAATGCGCCGTCCTATCTCACGTTCGACCAGTGCCAGGCCGTCATCGCTGCGGGCGCGACCAACCCGAACTATGGTTCCTGCACCACCCCGGCGGCGGTGCCGGGCAACCTCAACACCATCACGCTGCCAAATGTGAACGGTAACACCCTGCCCTATGCGTCCAAGTGGAAGTTCAACGCGGCGGTCAATTACGAGACCGATATCGCCAGTGCGGGCAAGCTCGCCTTCGATCTCAACGCGCTCTACGCTGGCAAGTTCGCCTGGGATGCCGACAATGTGATGAAGGAACCCTCGCACTTCATGCTCGACGGCTCGATCGCCTTCACGCCTGAAGCGTTCGACAATCTGACGCTGCGCTTCTGGATGAAGAACATCACGAAAGAGAAGTACAACATCAACTTCTACGCCCAGGCTTCCGGCTCGGCCTATTCGTCCGCCCCGGGCGCGCCGCGCACCTTCGGCGGCGAGGTCTTGTTCAAGTTCTGACCTGAGCTGCCGGCAAAGGCCGGAGCGTGAGGACCGATTGTGAGGCCCCCCGCAGCGCCCGTCGTTGCGGGGGTTTTCATGCCGTTCGCATCCGGTCCGGGACGACGCCCGGGCAGGGCGTGACCTGCGCAGGAAAGCATTTTCCTACACGCCGGGAACCTGCCATCCTCCGCGCGGCTCTTTCGATTGTCCATTCCCCCGACCGCTCCAGCCCGTTTGGGTCCGGAGAAGTGTCACCCTGTCCGGAATCGATCAGAATTCTGAAATAACAGGAAAATAATGCGATGATGGAGGGTGGCGCACTGTCACCTTTGTCACCTTCCGGCTGCTATTACTGCGCGGTCATCCCCGCATCGATCACATGCTCCGCCCCGCTGATGTAGGAGGATTCGTCCGAGGCGAGGAACAGCACGAGGTTGGTCACCTCCTCCGGCTCCGCGATCCGGCCGAGCGGGATCAGCGAAGTGGCATCGCCGCCTTCCTCGTTGGTCGCTTCCACCATCATAGGCGTCATGATGAAGCCGGGATGGACCGAATTCACCCGGATCCGGTCCGGCCCATATTCCACTGCCGTCGCCTTGGTCATCCCGCGCACGGCGAACTTGCTCCCGACATAGGCGAGGCTGGGGAAGCCGTAGTTCGCGACCAGCCCGGCGATCGAGCTGATATTGACGATCGATCCGCCGCCGGCGCGCTGCATCGAAGGGATGACATGGTGCATGCCCAGATAGACCGAGTGCTGGTTGATGGCGATCACCTTGAGATAATCGTCCTCGCCGATATCCGCCGTCTTCGCCATCGCGCCGAGGATGCCGGCATTATTGACCAGCACGTTGACCGGGCCAAAGCACTCCTCGGCGGCCTTCACCACCCGTGCCCAGTCAGCGGAGTTGGTAACGTCCTGCGCCACGAACAGCGCGTTCGGCCCCAATTCCTGCGCCAGCGCCTCGCCGGTTGCGGCGTTGAGATCGGTCAGGATGACTTTCGCCCCTTCCGCGACAAAGCGGCGGGCGTGGGATGTGCCCATTCCGCGCGAGGCGCCGGTGATGATCGCGATCTTGCTTTCCAGACGGGCCATGTGAATTATCCTCTCGGGTCAGGCGGGCTTGCAACAAACGGGTGGAAATGCGGCCCCGGCCCGGATAGGGGCGATGGCATGACGAAACCAAAACCGTCGAATATTTCCCGGCGTCGCGATTCCGCCCTCAAGGAGGGCAGCTCGGACTATCTTGCCAAGCGCGACGAGCTGGTTGGCATAGCCGCGCAGCAGTTCAAGCAGAGCGGGTACCGGGCGACGACACTGGCGGAGATCGGCCACAAGGCCGGGCTCGACCGGGCGACGGTCTATTACTACTTCGGCAGCAAGGAAGAGCTGTTCCGCGAAATCCTGAGGACGGGGGTCGATGCCAACATCCGCGAATGTGTGCGCATTTCGGAAAGCGAAGTGCTTGATCCGCTTCAGAAGCTGGAAGCCATCATCAAGCAGTTGATGAAGGCCTATGACGAACATTATCCGCACATGTACGTCTACATCCAGGAAGAGATGGACCGGATTGCCAGCGAAAAGAGCGTCTGGGCGCAGGAAATCGCCAGCCAGACCCGCAAGTTCGAGCGGATCGTGATGCGGCTGATTTCCGAAAGCATGGCCGCCGGCAAGCTGCGCGCCGATATCCCGGTCTCGCTCGCCGCCAATGCCATCTTCGGTATGCTCAACTGGACGCATCGCTGGTATCAGCCCGGTGGTGCGCATGGCGCGGGTGAAGTTTCGGATTCCTTCGCGGCCATTTTCCTCGACGGGATGCGGCCGCGCTGAAGCTTCAGGCCAATGTGGCCAGCCGCTGGCGCAGCACCACCTTGTTGACCTTGGTGGCAGACATCGGCCAGTCCTCCCCCCGGATGAAGTGGATCGCGCGCGGCACCTTGTAGCTGGCGATCTGGCCGCGGCAGTAGGCGATCAGTTCCTCCTCGCTGGCGCTCGCGCCCGGTTGCAGTTCGACAAAGGCCACCGGTACTTCGTCCAGCCGGTCGTCCGGGCGGCCGACCACTTCGGCCAGTTTGACTGCCGTATGGCTGCACAGGAATGCCTCGACCTCGATCGCGGCGACATTCTCCCCGCCCACCTTGAGCATGTCCTTGGCCCGGCCATTGAAGGACAGCGTGCCGTCAGGGGCCTTGGCATAGAGATCACCGGTGTGGAGCCAGCCGTCTTCGGTCAGCGCGGCGGCGGTCTTTTCCGGATCGCGGTAATAACCGTTGGTGACGCAATAGCCGCGCACCAGCAGTTCGCCGACCGTGCCGTCGGGTACATCGACACCGGTGTCCTTGTCGATGATCCGCACCTCGATGCCGGGCGCGGCCTTGCCCTGCGAGGTGGCGCGCTGGTCGGCGGTTTCGTCGGGGTCGCTCAGCGCGAAAATGCCGGCCGTCTCGGTCATGCCGCAAGCCTGCATGATCTCCGCCTGCGGCAGCAGCGCCTGCACCCGGCGGACCAGCGCTTCGGGCGCGATCAGCAGCATCTTACGGACCTTGCGGGTCGCTTCCAGGAAGTCCGGCTGGTCGAGCAGCGGCTGGAGGATCGCGGGGAACCACGGCCAGAAGGCGGTCGCCCCTTCGCGCGCCATCAGCGCGGTAGCGCGGGCCGGATCGAAGAAGCTGTCGCACAGATAGGTGCCGGACGAACCGATCGAGCCGATGAAGGGCGCGAGCGAACCAATATGGAACAGCGGCCCGCCGCCCCAGGTCACATCATGGTCGCAGGACCGGAAGCGGACATTGGCCCGCTCCACCGGCCCGCGGCTCATCGCCTCGTGTGACAGGGTGCAGCCTTTGGGATTGGCAGTGGTGCCGGAGGTGTAGAGGATGGCGGCAATATCCGCGAGGCGGGTGCGCTGGCGCAGCGCGTCGATCTTCCCGGCAGGCACAGCGCGCGCGGCGGACCGGAATGCGTCAGCGCCAGTGAACCCTGCGGTGGGTTCGCCCGACAGCAGCACGACATGGCGCAGCAGTGGCGCTTCTTGGAGCGACAGTTCGCCTTCCCCGGCGCTGGCCAGCGAGGGTAGCGCATCGCCCAGCACTGTGCGGAAATCGAGATAGCTGGTGTCGCCCGCCGCGCTCAGCAGCAGGGCGATGCGGCCGTTGTCGATGATATAGGTCAGCTCATGCGCCTTGTGCCGGGCGTTGAGCGGCACCACGACGCAGTTGGCCAGCAGCGCCCCGAAGAACCCGGCCACGAATTCCCGCCCGTTGTTGCAGAACAGCCCGATGTGCGAGCGCGGCGCAATGCCGAGGCCGACAATCCCGCGTGCCACTTCGACCGCTTCGGCCAGCAATTCACCATAGGCAACAGTGAGTTCGGGCATGGCCAGCGCCTTGCGCGCAGGGTGGCGCGCGGCGCTGCGGACGAGCAGGTCGCCGATCGTGCATACCTCGCTCCAGCGTTCGAACGCGGCCATTCCTTCTCTCCCTTGTGCGCCTTCTGACGGCTTGTCGCGACCCTGAAAATGCGAGGGCAGATCGCATCTGTCAACGCTAGAGTTGATAAAGTGCTTGACGCCACCGCTTTCGATTGACAGGGATGCGTCCGGACGAATATCAACGCAAGTGTTGATAACGCGAAACGCCTTAGGAGGGGCCTGTGAGATTTCACCTCATGCAAACCGGTGTCGTCGGTCGGCGGCACGAGATCGAGCAGGGCATGGCGGGGCAGCGCAAGGATCTCTACCAGCGCTTCCTTGAAGAGGTGAAGGGCTACATCCAGCTGGCCGACGAGCTGGGCTATGCCAGCTATGCCCAGCCCGAGCATCACCTCCAGATCGAAGGGTTCGAAGCGAACAACCATCCCGGCATGTTCAGCCTGTTCGTCGGAATGAATTCCAAGCGGCTGAAGGCTTCGGCGATGGGCTATACCCTGCCGACCCACAATCCGCTGCGCGTGGCCGAAGAGATCGCCACGCTCGACCACATGCTGAAAGGCCGGCTCAATGTCGCCTTCACCCGCGGCTATCATGCGCGCTGGGTGGACGCCTATGCGGCGGTCAAGGGCGTCGGCTGCACCCGCCCGGCCAACGCCAAGGCCAGGGACGATCAGGATACCTTCAACCGCGAGGTGTTCGAGGAATCGATCCAGGTGATCAAGAAGGCCTGGACCAGCGATGTGTTCAGCCATCATGGCAAGCACTGGAACTTCCCGCCGCTGGAAGGCTCTGACGGCCACCCTGCCTATGCCAAGTTCGGCAAGGGCCAGGATGCCGATGGCCGCGTGCGCGAAGTCGGCATTGCCCCGCGCTGCTACCAGGATCCGCACCCGCGCATTTTCGGCGGCTTTGCAGGCACGATGCGCACGGTCGACATGTGGGCGCGCGAGAACGGCACGCCGATCGTGCTGGCCGACAATCTCGAATTCTGCAAGAATCTGGCCGATCGCTGGTATGATGGCGCGATCGCGGCCGGCCACACCCCCGATCGCGGCGATTCCATCGCCTGGGGCGGTTTCCTGATGCTGACGCCTGACAAGGACCGCCAGAAGCAGCTGATGGAAGAGCACATGTGGTTCTGGGACGAATGGTTCATCCCGATGGGTCAGAAGCCGCCCAACGTGCTGATCGGATCGGCCGAGGAAATCATCGACCGGATCGGTGCGGCGCATGACAAGCTCGGCTTCAACGACCTGTTCCTGATGTTCGGTCAGGGCCATCTCGAACCGGACGAAAACAACCACGAACTAACGGAATTCATGGCGAAAATCGCGCCGAAATTTGCCAACAAGGACGCGGAAGGCACGTTCGTCTGACCGGACGGAGCGACTGCGGATAAGATAACAATCCGGGAGAAAAGCGATGCCCATGCAGTGCGGCATATTCATGACGCCCTACAACCCGCCGCAGCGGACGGCGCGGCAGGTGTTCGACTGGGCGCTGGACATCGCCCGGATCGCCGATGATGCCGGTTTCACCGATTTCATGATCGGGGAACATTACACGCTGGGCTGGGAGAATATCCCGATGCCGGAAGCGATCATCGCTGCCTGCGCGCAAACCACCAAGACCATCCGCTTCGCCCCGATGGCACATCTGTTGCCCTATCATGACCCGGCCACGCTGGCGATGCGGGTGGGCTGGCTCAGCCAGGTGATGGAAGGCCGCTATTTCCTTGGCGTCGCGCCGGGCGGGCATCACACCGATGCAGTTCTCCATGGTTTCGATGACATCTTCGCCCTGCCACCGATGCAGCTGGAAGCGCTCCACCTGATGGAACGGGTGTGGGAAGGCAAGCCGTTCAAGGAGAAGGGCCAGTACTTCCAGGCCGGTTTCCCCGGGCCGGACACCATGCCGGAATATTGGGTCGACATCGCCGACAATTCGCCGTTCGGCGGGCGCGAAAATCTCGAGATTGCGGTGACCGGCCTGTCGCAAAGCTCCAAATCGATGGAGTTCGCCGGATCGCGCAATTACAGCCCGATCTCATTCTTCGGCGGCACCCCGCAGATGACGGCGCATTGGGACACCTGGGCCGCCGCAATGGAGAAGGCTGGACACACGCCCGAACGCAAGCGCTTCCGCGTCTGCCGCGACATCTTCATCGCCGATACCGATGCGGAGGCGAAGCGTCTCGTCCGCAAGACCGGGCTGATGCGCACCTGGAAGGAATACCTCAAGGAAATCTACGTCAAGTTCGGCCTGTTCAACGGCATCATCGCTGACAGCGGGGTGGACATCACCCCCGACGGGATCGACGAGGATTTCCTGATCGAGCATGTCATCCTGTGCGGATCGCCCGAAACGGTTATCGAGAAGCTGGAATCGCTGGCTGACAAGGTCGGCGGCTGGGGGCAGATCGTGGCCAACCAGCATGACAGCATCGACGATCCCAAGCCCTGGGAGGAATCGCTCAGGCGGTTAGCGACGGAAGTCTGCCCGAAAGTGAAGATGCCGCTCTGACGCGGCGATAAGTGCGCGCATCGGCACAACCGGGCGTCGGCAAGGAGAGGTGAGGATGGCGACAGCAAAGGCCTGCGTTCTGGTGGAGCCGAACAGGCTCGAGACCTGGGACGTGCCGATTTTCGATCCCGAGCCGGGCGGCGCACTTGTGCGCGTGATTGCGGGCGGCGTCTGCGGCAGTGATGTCCATATCACCTCGGGCGAAGCCGGGGTGATGCCGTTCCCGATCATCCTCGGCCACGAAGGCGTCGGCCGGGTCGAGAAGCTGGGCGCGGGCGTTTCGACCGATTACGCCGGCGAGCCGGTCAGGGTCGGCGATCTGGTCTATTGGGCGCCGATCGCGCTGTGCCACCGCTGCCACAGCTGCACCGTGCTGGAAGAAACCCCTTGCGAAAATTCGCAGTTCTTCGAGCATGCCGAAAAGCCCAACTGGGGCAGCTATGCCGATTTTGCCTGGCTGCCCAACGGGCTCGCCTTCTTCCGCGTGCCCGACCATGCCGATGTCAACGCGGTTCTGGCGTTGGGTTGCGCCCTGCCAACCGTGCTGCGTGGCTTCGATCGCTGCGGCCCGGTCCGCGTGGGCGAAACCGTGGTAGTGCAGGGGGCGGGGCCGGTGGGCCTAGCTGCCGTGCTGGTCGCGGCGCAGATGGGGGCGAGCCAGATCGTCGCGATCGACGTCCACGCTTCTCGGCTGGAAGCGGCACGGGCGCTGGGGGCCACTGCCACCGTTTCGCTGAAGGACAGCGCGGAGGAGCGCCGCCGCCAGGTCTACGACATCTGCGGCCCGCATGGCCCCAACATGGTGGTGGAAGCGGCCGGGGTTCTGCAGGCCTTCCCTGAAGGCGTCAATCTGACCGGCATCCACGGCCGCTATGTCATCCTTGGCCTGTGGGGCGCGATCGGCGAGCAGCCGGTTTCCCCGCGCGACATGACCACCAAGAACCTGACCGTGGCGGGAGCCAGCTTCCCCAAGCCCAAGCATTACCACGGCGCGCTGCATCTGGCCGTGCGGTGCCAGGACAAGGTTCCGCTGGGCGCGCTAGTGACCCACCGCTTCGGCATTGCCGATGCGGCCAGGGCATTGGACGCCACCGCCGCCGGGCAGGTGATCAAGGCCGTCATCGATCCGGAAATCAGCTGAGACTTGCACAAGAGAGGTTAGCCATGACCGATACCGCCACCATCGATCCGCGCGCCCGCGCGCCCAAGCCGGCCCATGTCCCCGACAGTCTCGTGCGCGACATCGACATGTATGCGCTCGACGGGATCGAGCAGGGTGTCCACGAGGCTTGGCTGGAGATCGTCAAGGGCGCTCCTGATCTCGTCTGGACCCCGCTGACCGGTGGCCACTGGATCGCGATGAGCGGATCGGCGGTCAAGGAAATCTACGAGGACCCTACCCGCTTTTCGAGCGAGGTGATTTTCCTGCCGAAGGAAGCGGGCGAGAAATACGCGATGGTCCCCACCCGGATGGACCCGCCCGAGCACACGCCTTACCGCAAGCTGCTCGACAGCGCGCTCAATCCGGCGCGTATCCGCGAGCTGGAAGAAATGGTCCGCAAGGCCGCTGTCGATCTGGTCGAGGAAATCGCACCGCGCGGGGAGTGCGATTTCGCCACCGACTATGCCAAGAAATTCCCGGTGCGGGTGTTCATGGCGCTGGCTGGCCTACCGCTGGAAGATGCGCCGATGCTGGCCAAATTCGCCGAGGACATGACCCGGCCCCATGGCAATACGCCCGAAGAGATGGCCGCCTGTCTCGACGCGGCCAACCAGGGCTTCTTCACATATGTCGAGCCAATCATCGCCGCGCGCAAGGGCGGAGCGGGCAAGGACCTCATCACCACGCTGGTAAACGGCTCGATCAATGGCGCATCGATGCCGCATGACAAGGAACTGGGCCTGATCGCGCTGCTGCTGCTGGGCGGGCTCGATACGGTGGTGAATTTCCTCAGCTTCATGATGATCTACCTCGCCCGGCACCCGGAGAAAGTGGCCGAAGTCAGGGGTAACGATATCAAACTGTTGCGCGGAGTGGAGGAATTGTTCCGCCGTTTCCCGGTCGTCTCGGAAGCGCGGATGGTGGCCCATGACCAGAGCTATCGCGGCGTCGAGTTGAAACGCGGCGACATGATCCTGATCCCGACCCAGCTGCCCGGGCTGGATGCAAGCGAGAACCCCGATCCGCTCGATCTCGATTGGGAACGGCTGCCCAGGCACGCCACTTTCGGCGGCGGGCCGCATCGCTGCGTCGGCCTGCATCTTGCCCGGATGGAAGCGACCGTGACCTTGCAAGAATGGTTCAAGCGCATTCCCGCATTCCGCCTCGCCGATGGCTGCAACCCGGTTTACCAGTCCGGGATCATCTCTTCGGCGGAGAACGTCAGATTGGTGTGGTAAGGCGGGAGACTATGGCGTGCCGCGGTGCTCCGGCGTCGCGGTGGCGATGTCGAGCGCGTCGAACACGTCCGCGCGTGTGGCTCCCAGCGCGATGGCATTGGCGAGATGCAGGCGAAAGCCCGGCGCGAAGCGGTGACCTGGCGCGGCATCGCAGGCCATTGCCGCGAGTTCCTTGATCTTTGCCCGCACGGTTCCGCTTTTCCACGGAACCGCGCAGTAAGCGAAGAAGGCTGCGAAGAGATCGGGCGAAAGCCGCAGCATCGCCTGCAGGAAACCAGGATTTTCCCGCTCGAACCCGTCCCAGAACGGATCGTCCCCGACATGGCGCTGCCACAAGGCTTCGGCTTCGGCTGACAGGGGCGCCTGCGCGTCAAGCAGGCCGCGCGCATGGGCGGTGTCGAGCAATTGCGCCTGGCTGACCATCAGCGAATGGACCCCTAGGCCGGAGACCAGTGTGATGATCTCCTCCACCTGCGCGACGGAGGCACCGGCGCCTAAGGCCGCGTCGATGGCGGCCGCGATGGCCGCCCGGTCGAGGCTGGTGACGGAGGCTGCCACACCCAGCGCAATCAGCGCGCGGGCATGCGAATCGAGGCCGGATTCGTCCGCCCCTGCTGGCAGGATGCGATCGGCTTGCGCGCGCAGCGCGGCGATTGAAAGCTGGTCCATGGGCCGGAATCCTAGCCCAAACCGCCCACCAATCAACTTAATTGTTGATTGGTCAACTTAGGTGTTGACTAAGCCCGAGTTTGCTGGTCACATTGGCGCAATTGGGAGAGAAATGGCGTTGGCTACGCTCGAAAACCGTATTCGCCGGCTCGAAGACCGGGCGGAATTACAGGATCTGGTCGCGACCTATTTCCGCGCGACCGATGATGACGATTACGCCGTTCTTGCGGACTGCTTCGCACCGGACGCGACCTTCGCCGCCTCGGGCTTCGACGGTGGCGAGGGCGGGCGCGATGCGGTCATGGCGTTCCTGCGATCCGCGCGGTCCGGGATGGGACAGACGGTGCACACGCCCAACTATGTCCAGCTCGAATTCGAGAGCGAGGATGCCGCCAGCGGCATGGTGGCGGCCCATCTCGAGCTCGGGATGAGGGAAGATACGGTCTACGCGGCGGTGCGATATTGCGATCGCTATCGCCGGGTGAACGGCTGCTGGAAAATCGCCCATCGCGAGATGCGCGCAATCCATGTCGGGGCGTGGCGCGAGGTCAACAGCTCGCTTTCCACGCCGCTCAACGTGCGTTGGCCTGGTGCCGAACCGATGCCGAGTGATTTTCCTCGGCGGGACACGAATAATTCATGACGGGAGAGAGACAATGTCCGTAATCAGGGATCGATATCGTTCATTATTGCTGGCCGGCTGCGCGGGTTTTGCGTTGCTTGGCACCACCACGGTCCAGGCGGCTGAAGCCGATGGCGAAGCCGGCGCGACATCGCGACCTGCGGAAGCCAGCGGGGAAATCGTCGTCACCGCCCAGCGCAAGGAAGAAGCGCTGTCGAAAGTGCCGGTGTCGGTCGTGGCGTTCGATGCCGAAACGCTGAAGACCCGGGTCATCACCAGCGAGCAGGATCTCGGTGCGCTGGTGCCGGGGCTGCTGGTCAAGACCGGGCAGAATTCCAACCAGGTCAGCTTCTCAATGCGCGGGCAGACGCTCGATCCGTTCTCGGGCACCAGCCCGGCGGTGCTGACCTATCTCAACGAAGCGCCACTGCCCGGCGGCAACACTGCTTCGGCCTTCTTCGATTTCTCCTCGTTGCAGGTGCTGAAGGGGCCGCAGGGCACCCTGTTCGGTCGCAATGCGACCGGCGGCGCGGTGCTTTATTCCACCCCGACCCCGGGCAACGAGGTCAGCGGCTATCTGAACCTGCGCGCGGGCGAACGCAGCCTGTTCCAGGCGCAGGGCGCGATCGATCTGCCGGTGGTCAAGGACATCCTCAGCATCCGCCTGGCCGGGGACTATACCAAGCAGGACGGCTATCTGAAGAACATCAACACCGGCAACACGCTGGGCGACAAGGACAGCAAGTCCGGCCGCATCACCGTGCTTTTCACGCCGTCCGACAGCTTCAGGAACACCATGCTGTTCCAGTACAGCGACATCGGCGGGACCGAGGGCACCGGCGGGCTCTACAGCTATTACAAGGTCGGCCAGACCAACAACGGTTTCGCGCTGAACCCGACGCTCGACTTCGTCTATGGCCCGAACAGCCCGTTCGGTTCGCTGGTCGGCGATGGTCCGGCCAGCCCGGGGCATTTCCCCGGCGGGGTCGAAGGCTACCTCAACTTCCAGAAGAAGAACCCCTACAAGGTCTGGCTGTCGCATGATCTGCCGCACAAGGCCCATATCGCCTTCTTCACCAACACCACCGAAGTCGACGTCAGCGACAGCATGAAGATCAAGAACATCTTCAGCTATGTCGATACCTTCTCACGTACGCCGGGCAATTTGGCCGGTTCGCCCTTCGGCGCGCTGTGGCTCTACAACCGCCCCGGCTCGACCGGGCTGGGCAAGGGCCCTCCGGGTGGCGAAACCTTCAAGACCAAGCGCTGGACCGAGGAAATCCAGCTCCAGGGCAGCGCCGCCGATGGCAGGCTGGACTATATCGTCGGCTTCTTCATGGCCGACTCCAAGCAGAAGGATTACATCCCCGTCCAGGTCGGCGAGGATCTGCCCGTGCCGCTGGCGGACATCGCCTATCACTATCGGGTCAAGAACAAGTCCACCGCCGTTTTCAGCCAGCTGACCTACAAGATCACCGACCAGCTGACCGCCGCGATCGGTGGCCGCTATTCGTGGGAAAAGGTCGGGCTCAACCAGCTGGCGGGCTCGCTTTTCACCGGCGCGCCGGACCAGAGCAAGCGGCTCAAGGCGCCAAGCTGGACCTTCAACCTGCAATACCAGATCGACCCGCAGAACATGGTCTATTTCGCGCAGCGCGGGAGCTTCCGGTCCGGCAATTTCAACGGCACGGTCATTCCGTTCGGCAACCTCAACTTCTTCAAGAATGAAAAGACCCACGATTTTGAACTGGGCTACAAATACGCCGGGCGGATCGGCGATGCGCCGGCCCGGTTCAACATCGCACTTTACCAGCAGGTGGTGAAGAATGCCCAGCACGCGATCTATGCCCTGATAGGCGGCAATCCGGCCGGCTTCACCGTCAACGTGCCCAAGAAGAAGATCAAAGGTGTCGAAGCCGATGCGTCGATCGGCGTGGCAGACTGGATGACGCTGGGCTTCAACGTTGCTTACACCGACGCCAAATACACCGACAATATCGTCGACGTGTCCGGCCTGACCGGAACGCCGGGCTACAATATCGAATTCAATTCCTATCCGGATACGCCCAAGTGGGCTGGCTCGGCCTTTGTGGACTTCAAGCTGCCGGTATCGGAAAGCGTTGGCGACATGCACCTGCGGGCAGATGTCTTCACCCAGACCAAGACCTACTTCTCCAGCAACGAATTCTCGCAGACGCCGGGTACGAGGCTGGCGGGCTATACCACCGCCAACTTCCGCTATAGCTGGAACGAGATCATGGGCAGCCCGATCTCGGCGGGGGTCTATCTGCGCAATGCCTTCAACAAGATGCACTATGTGTCGGGCTTCGTGATGGGCGGTGCCGGTGGCTACAACACGGCGCTTCCGGGCGAGCCCAGGACCTTTGGCGGTGAAGTGTCGGTGAAGTTCTGACAACGCGTAATGGCCGGTGCCATGACTGCTGGTCGGCCCCGGGACGGATTTACCCCGTCCCGGGAGACCTACCCTATTGGCGCAGCTGGCCGACACCGGTCGGGATAATGAAAGGATAAATCATGACGGACGCCATGAGCGAAATGCAGCAGGCGATCGAACAGCGGGCGATCGAGCGGATGATGTACGAATATTCGTACAATCTCGACATGAACCGGCCCGATCAGCTTGCCGCGCTGTTCGTCGACGATTGCGAAGTCAGCTATGCGCCCAATTTCGGCGCGGTGGGCATGGAAGCCTACAAGAAGACGCTGGAAGGGATCGGCACCTTCTTTCGCGGAACTTCGCACCACAATTCCAACGTGGTGGTTGATTTCGTCAGCTCAACCGAAGCCCATGTCCGCTCGATCGTCCTCGCCGTCCACCGCTATACCAAGGAGCGTCCGGATGGCATTCTTCACGGCCAGTATTTCGATACTGTGGTGAAGGTAGATGGCCAGTGGAAGTTCAAGCGCCGCGAATTGCGCACGACCCTGACCACGGACTACCATGTGAAGGCCTACAACCCGATTGGCCGCGCAGAGTAACCATGACCACACCCCCGCCGCTGCGGATCGAGCCTGGCGAGGCGATCGACTGGATCGTGCTCGACCGGCCCGATGCCGCCAACGCTTTCTCCTCCGCGCTGCTCGATGCCTTTTCGGAGGCGCTTGAGCGGCTGGAGACACAGGGCGCGCCGGTGATCGGCATCAGGGGAGCGGGCAAGGGTTTCAGCGCCGGAGTGGACCTTGGCGAGTACAACGCTGACAGCACGCCCGCGCAGGATGTCGCGCGGCTGCGGCGCAATCTCGATCGCTGGCTAGCCATTTGGCGGCATCCCAAACCGGTGATCGTGGCGATTCACGGCTTCTGCATGGGTATCGCCTCGCAGATGCCGAGCTTTGCCGACATCACTGTAGTGGCCGAAGATGCGAAGATCGGAGAACCGGGCATTCCGCTCGGCGGCGGCTATATCGCCCCAACCTGGGTGCCGCAGGTCGGGGCCAAGCGGGCCAAGGAGCTGGCCTTTCTGCCCGGCAATTGGGTCGATGGCATAACCGCCGAAGCCTGGGGCTGGGCCAATGCCGCCGTCCCGGCCGACCAGCTGGTCGCCTGCGTGGAAGCGCTGGCGGAACGGATCGCCTGCGTGCCGCTGCCGGTGCTGACCACCAAGAAGCGTTCGATCAACCGCGCGATGGAGGCGGCGGGATTTCTCACCGCGCTGGGCGCGATCGCGGAAAGCGACGCTATCCTCCATCTCGAACCCTCCGTTCTTGCCCTGCGCGAGCGGCTGGCGAACGAGGGGCTGAAAGCGGTTTTGGTCGATTTCCGGGGCGAAAGCTCCACCGAGATATTTGCACGTTTCAAGAAGGGACCAGCAGATGGCTGACGTCGAATTCCGCGTTGAAAACCACATTGTCCATGTTCGGCTCAACCGGCCCGGTGGCATGAATGCGATCACCGGGGACATGGACGAGGCGCTGCTGGATGCCTGGAACAGTATCAATGCCGATCCCGAAATCTGGTGCGCGATTCTTTCGGCGGAAGGCGAGAAGGCCTTCTGCATTGGCGCGGATGTATCCGAAGGGCCGGAGCGCAAGTCCCGCATGGCGCTGGCGGGCGGCCTCACCGGCATCGGCGGGCCGCTGGTCACGCTGACCAAGCCGCTGGTCGCTGCGGTGCAGGGTTTTTGCGTCGGCGGCGGGTTCGAGCTGGCGATGTGCGCGGACATCATCGTTGCGGCCGATACCGCGCAGTTCGGCCTGCCCGAGACCCGCCACGGCATCATCGGCGAATGCGGCGTGGTCCATCGCGCAGTCCGCCAGCTGCCGCACCATATCGCCATGGCAATGATCCTGACCGGCGAGCGGATTGATGCTGCCACTGCCGCGCAGCATGGGCTTGTCAACGAAGTCGTGCCCTATGCCGCTCTCGCCGATGCCGCCGCCAGCTGGGCGGGCAGGATCAACAAGGCCGCCCCGCTCGCCAACCAGGCGGCCAAGGCGGCGGTTTACGGGCGGCTCGGCCATCCCCTCGAAATGGCGCTGATGACCCGCTTCGAGGAAATCGAGCGCTACGCTGAAAGCGAGGATTGCCGCGAACGCGATGTTGCCGCCGCCGAAGGTCGTCGGCCGGTCTGGACCGGCAGATAGCTTGTCCAATTCGGGCATCTTGGTAGTGCAATGGAGCCGGTCGGAAAATCCGCTGGCCCCGTCACGCCAGAACCGGTTGGTGCAGCCTGTGTCCGAAAAGCTCTCCCATTATCGCCGGAACCCGGACTATGGCAGCGGGATCGCCCGCCGCCGCATCCGTCTGATCGACCGCGGCGGGCTGCTCACTGCCACGCTCTATGACAATTTCCATGAGATGATCGTGGAATTGCGTCACGATGGCGCGAGCATCACCGGCATCGACGGCGCGATGCCGCGTTTTCCCAAGACCACCTGCCCCGGCGCGATCGGCCAGCTGGCGCAATTCGTGGGCGCGCGGATCGCGGATGGGCGCGAAGGCCTTGCCCGCAACGTTGCGCGCAGCCAGCATTGCACCCACCTGCTCGACCTCGCCTTCTTCGGCCTTGCGATGCTGCAACGGGGCGAAAGCGAGCGGCTGTTCGAGGTTTCCGTCACTGACCGCGATGCCACGGGACGGCAGGAGATCGCGGTTTCGGTCGATGGTGCGCCCGCGCTGACTTTCGCCACGGTCAGGGAAGTAATCGAGGAACCCGTCCAATGGCGCGGCGTCGCGCTGTTCGGCGGGTTTGGCCGCTGGGCATCGGCCCAATTTTCCGGGCTGGAATTCGACGTGTGGATGGTCGCGCAGATGGCGCTGCTGATCGCACAGGGACGGGCCTTCCTGACCGACGGGCAGGAACCGCTGCCGGTCAGCAAGGGCGAGCATCGCCGGAACGCCTGCTACAGTTTCAGCGAGCCACAGTTCTCGCAGGCGTGGGACTGCATCGGCGTGGTGCGCGATCTCACCATCGGTTTGCCCCCGCTTGACGGCGCGGAACCCCAGCGGAGCACACCGGTATGAGCGCCATTTCGCCGATCGAGGACATTATCGAGGACGCCCGCAACGGCAAGCCCTTCGTGCTGGTCGATGCCGAGGATCGCGAGAACGAGGGCGATATCGTCATCCCAGCGCAATTCGCGACGCCGGAACGGATCGCCCACATGGCCACCCATGCGCGCGGGCTGATCTGCCTGTCGATCACCGCCCAGCGCGCGGCGTATCTCCAGCTTCCACCAATGTCGCTGAATAATCGCTCGGGCCACGGCACTGCCTTCACCGTTTCGATCGAGGCGCGCGAAGGTGTCACAACCGGTATTTCTGCCTTCGATCGGGCGCGGACCATCGCGGTGGCGACCAACCCTTCGTTCGGGCCGGAAGATATCGTCACGCCCGGCCATGTCTTCCCGCTGGTGGCGCGTGATGGCGGCGTGCTGATCCGGGCCGGGCATACCGAGGCTGCCGTCGATATTTCGCGGCTGGCCGGACTGATGCCGGCAGGTGTGATCTGCGAGATCATGAACGACGATGGCACGATGGCGCGTCTGCCCGACCTCATTCCCTTCGCGCAGCGGCACGGCATGAAGATCGGCACGATTGCCGATCTCATTGCCCATCGCCGCCGCTCTGAAAAGTTGGTCGAAAAGGTCGCCGATGCCCCGTTCGAAACCCATTATGGCGAAGGCTTCACCATCCATGTCTATCGCGACCTGGTTGATGGGGCAGAACATGTCGCGCTGTCGCGGGGGCGGATCCACCCCGATGGCGAGACCCTGGTCCGGGTCCATCAGGTCGATCTGACGGCGGACCTGCTCGGCTACAGCCATGCGCACCACAATTATGTGCCGGCCATGCTCCAGCAGATCGCCGCGCATGACGGGCCGGCAGTGGCGGTGTTCGTGCGCGATCCCGATCCGCAGTCCATCTCGCAGCGGGTCAAGGGCGGGCGCAAGGCCTATAGCAACCAGTTCGGCCCACGCGACTATGGCATCGGCGCGCAAATCCTGCGAGAGCTTGGCGTGGCGCGAATGAACCTGCTGACGTCGAGTTCCGGCAAGATGTCGGCGCTGGCAGGCTTTGGGCTGGAAATTGTCCGGCGAACCCCGATCATCGATACGAATGGAGAGAATGCATGAGCGATCCGCAAGCCAACAAGGCCGTTGTCACCCGGTTTATCGATGTCTTTTCGTCGGGCGACGTGCCCGCGCTGATCGCGATGATGACGGATGATTCAAGCTGGTGGGTCTCGGGCCGGATTGATGGCCTGTCCGGCACATATCCGCGGGATGAATTCGCCAAGCTGGTGGAAGGCGCCAAGGCCGCCTACAAGACCGGTGCCCTGAAGATCACGCCCAGCGGGATGGTGGCCGAAGGCGACAAGGTGGCGGTCGAGGCGGAGTCCTATGCCGAAACGGTGGATGGCCGCGTCTACAACAATCTCTACCACTGGCTGGTGACGGTCCGGGATGGCAAGATCGCCGGGGTGAAGGAATACATGGACACGATGCACGCCAAGCAGACCTTCATCGATCCTGCCTAACCCGCCTCCACCGGCAGGAACAGCGCGGCGACGATCTGCCGCATCGTATCATCCAGCGCGCTGCCGAAATCTTCGGTGGCGCGTCCGGATTCAAGGTCCCGGCTGTAGACCGCCAGCAGGTTGAGGAACATGAAGCAGGCGGTGATCAGCCGCCGCTGCGCCGCGCCGTCGGCAAGGAATGCCAGCCTTGCGCGCAGAAGGCCGAGCGCCTTTGTCAGCCCGGGTGGCAGGTTGCCGCCGAACCGGCCAAATTCCGCATCGGAATTGCGCAGCAGGTACTGGCACAGGAAATGGGCGTAGCTGTAGTCACCGAAACTGTCGATCAGGTCGAGTTGCGGGATGAAGATGATTTCGGCCAGTGTGCGCGGTTCCTCCAGCATTCCGACGGCTTCCGCTTCTGCAATCATGCGGCGTCGTCGTTCATCCATCTGCACCATGCGATAGTCGAAGATCGCCTGCACAAGCCCCTCGCGCGAGCCAAAGTGATATTGCACGGCATGGTGGTTGCCCTGCCCTGCCGCACCCGCGATCCGTCGCAGCGAGACGCCGTCGATCCCTTCGCGGGCGAACAGCAGTTCGGCCGCCAGGATCATCCGCGTCCGGCTGTCGAGTTCCTCTTCGGCGATTTGCGTCAGCACTGTCATCCTTGTCCCCGATCACCCGGATAGCTGAAACCATAGGCCAGTGCGGCCTGTGAAAGAAAGTGGGTGTCACAGTCAACACACGTGTAGATTAGGCTTGACCAAGGGCGCGGCGACTCGTAGATTAAGCCAACTGGCTTAAGACCAATGGGAGAGTTTGTCATGGCAATGGACACCGGCCTTATCTTTCACCCCTACATGCGGCCCGGCCGGACCGCGCGGCAGACGTTCGAATGGGGCGTGCAAAGCTCGATCGCGGCCGACAAGGCGGGTTTCACCACCATGATGATCTCCGAGCATGCCTCGCAGATCTGGGAAAACATTCCCAATCCCGAACTGATCATGGCCGCCGCCGCGCTGCAGACCAAGAACATCCACTTCGCGCCGATGGCCCATATCCTGCCGCACCAGCACCCCACCAAGCTGGCGATGATGGTCGGCTGGCTCTCGCAAATCCTCGAAGGTCGCTATTTCATGGGGATTGGCGCGGGGGCTTATCCGCTTGCCTCCTACATGCACGGCATCCGTGGGGAGGACCAGAAGAGCGAGAACCTCAACCGAATGGTGCGTGAATCGCTCGACATCATGGAGAAGATCTGGAAGCGCGAGCCGTTCTTCCACCAGGGCGAATTCTGGAACGCCGGCTTCCCCGAGGAAGAACCGGCTGAAACGGAAGAGGACGAGCAGCACAAGTTGGCGAATTACGCGCCTTGGAACGGGGCCTTCCCCGAATTCGCTGTCACCGGCTTCAGCTACAATTCGCCTTCCATGCAATTGGCAGGCGAGCGCAATTTCAAGCCGGTATCGATCTATTCCGGGCTCGATGCGCTCAAGAAGCATTGGGAAATCTATTCCGAAGCCAACATCAAAGCCGGCTTCACCCCGGACCGACAGCGTCACGCCGTCTCACAGACAGTGTTCGTTGGCGACACCGATGCCGAGGCGAAGAAGGAAGTGATGGAAGGCCCGATCGGCTATTGCTTCAACCGCTACCTGATCCCGATCTGGCGCCGTTTCGGCATGATGGACGGTTTCGCGAAGGATGCCGGGATCGATCCGTTGAAAGCCGATCTCGAATTCCTGGTCGATCATGTCTTCATTGTCGGTTCGCCCGATACGGTGGTCGAGAAGCTCTCCGCCCTGTTCGAGCGTTGCGGCGGCTGGGGCACGCTGCAGATCGAGGCGCATGATTATTACGACGATCCATCGCCCTGGTTCCACTCGCTCGAACTGGCCGCAAAGGAAGTTGCGCCGCGTGTCAAGATCCCTGGGAAGGAAACCGTAACCGCCTGAAGTCGATAACAAAAAGGGGAGAGGAATAATGGAAGAGTCGACAAAACGGGCCGTCGAGCGAGCGCTCGCCTGGACCGGACCGATCTTCGTCGTCGCGATGGTCTATTTCTGGGGGATGATGAGCCACAACATCCCGCCGCCCAATTTCATGGCGATGACGCCGGAGCAGCTGATCGCGGAATATTACGGCAAATATCCGGAAATTGGCGTGGGCATGATCGCGGTTGCCAGCTTCGGGATGTTCTACACCACATGGTCGTGCCTGATCGCCAGCGTGATGCGCGACGAGAACGGCCAGATGGGCCCGCTGAGCTTCCTCGAATTGTCTGGCGGCATTCTGACCGGCTGGTTGTTCGCTTTCACCGGGGCGATGTGGGCTGCCTGCTCGCAACTGACCGGCACGATCGATCCCGGTATCATCAAGATGGTCCATACCTTCGCCTGGTACATCTTCGACTGCACTTACATGATCACCACGATCCAGATGTTCGGGCTGGGCCTGTGGACCGTGCTCAACAGGAAGCAGACGATCGTCCCCGCCTGGGCCGGCTGGTGCGCCATGGCGATCGGCACGGCCTTCATCCCGTTGGTGTTAATGCCGTTCGTGACGGAAGGTCCGTTTGCGGTCGGCGGGACATGGAACTTCTGGCTGATCTTCTCGACCTGGCTGTTCGCGTTCTTCGGGGTCTACAATTTCTACTTGCTGAAGCACGTCTACCGCTCGCCCGAAGCGCAGCGGCAGGCACTGGGCTTCGCGGCCACAGCCTGAATTGCCTCGCCTGTCCGAATCCGAACTCCGCAGCCACTGGATGGTTGCGGAGCCGGTTCGCAGGCGGCTCGAGGACCCGGCATGCCGAACAATAGCCACCATCACCCCGGCGCGACCTCACCCGACCATCCCGGCACCTCCGGAATCTGGACCTTCGTGTTCATCGACATGGTCATCTTCTTCCTGTTCTTCGGGGTCTACATCTCCGAGCGGCAGCGCCTTCCGGATATCTTCCTCAGCTCGCAGCACCAGCTCAGCCCGTTGGTCGGCCTTGTCAGCACGATGGCACTGCTGACCAGCAGCTGGGCGATGGCGGAGGCGGTGCGGGCGCTGCGGGAGAATAAAATCGCCCGGGCGGGCTGCGCGCTCAACTGGGCGCTGGCCCTTGGCGCGGTGTTCATCGTCAACAAGCTGTTCGAATATGGCGGCAAGTTCGGCCACGGCATTACCCCGCTGACCAATGGCTTCTTCACCTTCTATTTCCTCATCACCGGCCTGCATTTCCTGCATGTGACCGGGACAATGATCTTCATGACCCATTGCCGCGTTCGGCTCGGGGTGGAAGCAGGGGCGCTGACTTATCGCAAGAAGCTCGAGAATGTCGGCCTTTTCTGGCACTTCGTCGATGTGCTGTGGCTGTTCATCTTCCCGATGCTGTACCTGACGGAACTGGTCGGATGATGGGCAGGATATCGCTGCCCATGCGCATCTGGCTGGCGCTGCTGGGCCTGACCGGGGTCTCGTTCCTGCTGGCGGAACAGCTTGCCGTCCGCACCGTGGCGATCGTGGCGATCTTCCTGATCGCAGCGCTGAAGGCGGAGTTCGTGATCGAACACTACATGGAAGCGCGCGCGGCCGAGCGGCACTGGCTGGTGATGTATTTCGCCTGGGTCACGGCGGTGACCCTGCTGCTGGTATGGGGCCACACCGCCTAGACTTGCAACGCTGGCGTTATTCCCGCAAGTTCCGCCCGCATACGAGGGGCCGGGAAATGTCGGATTGGTCAGATGGTTACGTCACAAATGTTGAATACACCTCGCATTTCTACGCCTATCTCTCGCCCGCCGCGCAGAATTTCTCGCTGCTGCTCGATGGCATCATGCCGCCTGGTCTTGCCGCCGGTTTCAGCTATTGCGAACTGGGCTGCGGGCATGGCTACACCACGGCGCTGCTGGCCGCAGCCCATCCGCAGGGGCGGTTCTGGGGCGTGGATTTCAATCCGGCCCACATCGCCGGGGCCAAGCAACTCCAGGCCCGGGCCGGCCTCGCCAACCTGACCTTTCTGGAGCGCAGCTTTGCCGAATTGCCTGCTGCCGCCTTGCCCGAATTCGATTTCATCGCGCTGCATGGCGTGTGGTCGTGGATCAGCCGGGCCAACCGCGATGCGATCGTGGCTTTCATCCGGGCCAATCTGAAGCCGGGCGGGATCGTCTATATCAGTTACAACGCCATGCCCGGCTGGGCCGGCATAGCCCCGTTGCGCCAGCTGTTCATCGAAAGTCAGCGGCAGAAGACAGTGACCGATCTTGCTTCCGTCGACGAGGCGATGGATTTTGCCAAGCGGATGCGCGCCGCCGATGCGTTGTTCTTCAAATTCAATCCGATCGCCGGGGCCAGTCTCGACCAGCTGGACAAGATGCCGAAGAACTACCTGCTTCACGAATATTTCAACCAGGAATGGTCGCCCTCCTACTTCTCCGAAGTGGCGACGGAACTGGCTGCGGCGAAACTGGCGTTTGGCTGTTCCAGCGACGTGGTGGAGCATATCGAGCAATTGTGCCTTTCGCCCGAGGCGCAGGCCCAGATCGGGGCGGTTCCCGATCCGGTCGCGCGCCAGACCATTCGCGACTATTTCCGCAACAGCCGCTTCCGGCGCGATCTGTTTGCCCGCGGCGCACGCAAGCTGTCCGCCAGCGAGCGCGCCGCGATGCTCAGCAACCAGCGTTTTGCCCTGGCCCAGCCCGCGCCGGAATTCCCGTGGAAGGGACGCTTCCCTGCGGGCGAGGTCACGCTGGAGGCCCATCCGCATGGCACCATTGCCCGACGGCTGGGGCAGGGGCCGGTGGCGTTCAGCGAACTGGTGGCCGATCCGGCGATCGGGGCGCAGGGCCCGCAGGCGGTGTTTCAGGCGCTGCTGCTGCTGGTGGCGGCCGGTCAGGCCCAGCCGGTCCTGTCCCCTGACGGCGAGGTGGAACGACGCGAGGCGACGCAGCGTTTCAACCGCGCGGTTATGATGCATCCTCTCGGCCTCGAAGCGCAGACGCTGGCCTCGCCGGTAAGCGGGAATGGCGTGCACGTGCCGCGGCTTGACCAGTTCTTCCTGTCGCAGCCTGATGCGACAGCGGATGATATCCTGCGGCTGATGGCTGACCGGCGCCTTTCGCTCTTGCCGGACGGCGAGGTGGCACCCCCGCAAGCGGAGTTGCGGCAAGGCATGGAGCAGGCCTTCGCGCTTTTCCGCAACAAGCACCTGCCGCTCTACCGTGCGCTGGGGATCGCTGCGGGCTGAGCGCTCATGCGGTTGTCACAGGCCTGGAGCAGACCCTATGTCTTCGGCCTTTCCGATTGATTCGACTTTGTTTTCATAGCCAGTTAGGGTCGGGACTCATTGATCACAACCAGAAGATGACGGTAGCGGCGATTGCGATGGCGGACATGAAGGTGTGGGCGCAGCGATCATATCGGGTGTGAATGCGCCGCCAGTCCTTGATTTTGGCGAACAGGTTTTCGATCAAGTGCCGCTTTTTGT
>CANJYE010000034.1 GCA_947479055.1 Erythrobacteraceae bacterium | reverse complement strand
GGGTGGTGTCAGTCCACATCGTGTGTCCTTAGAGTTCTTCGCAAAACCCGCAGAATCAAACATGTGCAAGCGCGTCAAGCGCAACCGACTGATATCACCCAACTTAGTTTCGGGTCAGACACTCAGGCCCAGTTGCTCGATATCGACCGGCTTCTGGTAGAAATCATAGGCCCCGCGATCGATCGCGTTGAGCGCGCTTTCCCGCGCGCCATGGCCGCTGGCGACGATCACCTTGGTATCCGGCTTCAGGGCCATGATCTGTTCAAGCACGGCAAAGCCCTCGCTCGTCCCGTCGGGATCAGGCGGCAGGCCAAGATCGAGCGTCACCACGGCCGGCTCTTCCGCCCGCAAAGCTGCCAGCGCCGAGGCGCGATCGCCGGCGATGATCACTTCGAAATCGTCATAAGCCCATTTGAGCTGCGCCTGAAGGCCCTCGTCATCCTCGACGACAAGCAGCTTGGGCAGCAGCTTGGGTTTGTTCTGGTCCATCGGATTGTGGGCCATTTATGCCACCTCTGCTTGGGGGGGATTAAGATTGCCGGACAGCCGTGCTGCTTCGGCGAGCGGCAGGCGAATGAAGAAGCGGGTGCCCAGTCCTTCGCGCGATTCCACATCGAGCTGGCCATGCATTGCCCGGATCAACTCGCGCGCCTCGAAGGCACCAATGCCGAAGCCATCGTTCTTGGACGAGACGAAAGGCTTGAACAGACGGGTACGAACGAATTCCGGGCTCATGCCTTCGCCCGCATCGACCACCTCGATCACGCCCTGCAAGCCATCCTGCCAGACACGCAGGAACACCGGCGAATCCTTTGTGCTGGCATCGATCGCGTTCTGGACGAGATGGACCAGCGCCTGCTCCAGCGATTCGCGCCGCGCGGACACTTCGCAGGGTTGCGCGTCGATCAGCATCACCGGGTGAGTTGCAGCATAGCGCGCAACGATCCCGGCAACGCTGTCCTCCAGCGCGACCTTCTCCGCCTTTTCGCTGACCTGACCGCCATAGCGGCCCAGCCGGGCAAGCAGGCCGTTGAGCTTGTCCGCGCTGTTGCGCAGTGTCACCAGCATATCGGCGCGGAATTCGGCCTTGTCGGCATGACGTTCGGTATTGCGCGCGAGCAGCGACAGCTGGCTGGCGAGGTTCTTGATATCATGCATCACGAAGGCGATGCGACGGTTGAATTCCTCGAAACGGGCCGCCTCGTTCAGTGCCTCCTGCCCCGCCTGCTCGGCCAGATAGCTGGAAAGCTGCTGGCCGACGACCCGCAGCAGGTCGAAATCCTCCCAGTCGAGCGTGCGCGCAACCGGCGGACGGGACAGCACGACGATGCCGATCAACCGCTCGTAATAGATCAACGGGACCATCGCCCAGGCCGTGTTCTCGTACATCAGCCAGTCGGGAATATGAGCCTTGACCGCACGGCTGTCGCGCTCGGCCCGCAGGTCATCGAGATCGACGATATAGGCCTCGCGCTCAAAGAAGGCCGCACTTTCCTGCGTCAGCGCCACGCCCGGCACTTCGATCGCATTCCACTGCCAGCGAGCCACCAGGGTGAGGTGCCCCTCCTCATCCGGGACGAGCAGAAGCCCGCCGGGACTGTCAGTGATATCGGCCACCGCCTGGATTGCACGCTCGTGCAGTGGCGGAGCGGTCTCGCCAGCGCGACCGATGGTCTGTGTAAAGCGCAGCCATTCGGCCCGATAATCGTAGCGGTGCTGGAACAGGTGTTTAATCGCGGTGACACGCAGCCACCGGCGCATGTGCTCCGACGGCAGCCAGAGCAGCGCCACCACGCTGGCAGCAAAGACGAAGCCGACCTGGGTCAGCCGGGCAAACCCGCCGCCGATCAGCGCAATCGACTGCGACAGCCCCACCATCAACAGAAGATAGCCACCGATCAGCAACAAAGAGAGCGACTGGAACGCGACCGCGCGCGAGGGTTTGAACTTGAGCTCGAGACCCGAACGGCTGACCGACAGCGCCAGCGGCACGCACATCGCCACCGTGACCAGCCCGCGCGAGGCGGCCAGTTCCTCGGGCATGCGTTCGGCCAGATAGGCGATGGTATAGAGGTTGAGATCGTAGACCCACATCGCCGCCAGCGCAGTGGCCGGCCAGCGCAGCATCGTCCGCGCAGTGGTCGATGCGCCTACGTAGAGGTTGTGGACCAGCACCAACGCACCCACCACCATCAGCAGGCGCAGCATGGTCTCGGCGTGGAAGATCAGTTCGCTGACCACTGTCGGCACATCCGGTCGCGCGATCGACAGCACAAGGAAGGGCTGCATCACCTCTACGAAGACCAGCGCGATCAGCACCGCACGGATCGGCTGCCCGGAGCGGTAGCGTCCGTCCCAGCGAAACAGGCGGTAAAGCACGAACAGCCAGCCAAGGTTGCGCGCGCTTTCAGCCAGCATGGTCCATATCGACTCCGGCGAAAGTGCTGCCGCCAGCACGCTCCAAAGCGCCGTCAGCGCCAGAGCGGTGATCCCGCCATGGCGCATGTCACGAGCCGCCTTGGGCCGGGCAATCCACACCGCAACCAGCGCGCAGCACACAGCCCCCGCAAGATGCGTCCAGAAGCCGACAAACGGCCAGAGATCTTGGGACGCTATCACCGGGCCCCCTCGTTCCACAAGACGACGCGCAGAGTCTGCAACAGGATCAGGAGGTCCAGGAAGGGCGTGTAGTTCTTGGCATAGTAGAGGTCATATTCCAGCTTGTGGCGGGAATCCTCGGTCGAGGCACCATAGGGATAGTTGATCTGCGCCCAGCCGGTGATGCCGGGCTTCACCATATGGCGCTCCGCATAATAGGGCAGCTGTTCCTCAAGATCGGCGACGAATTGCGGGCGCTCCGGGCGCGGGCCGACGAAGCTCATCTGGCCCTTGAGGACGCTCCACAACTGCGGCAGCTCGTCGATCCTCGCCTTGCGGATGAAGCGGCCGATCCGCGTCACGCGCGGATCGTTGGTCTGCGCCCACTGCGCTTCACCCGGCTTCTCTGCATCGCTGCGCATGGAGCGCAATTTGATCAGGTCGAAATCCTGCCCATAGAGGCCGACGCGAGTCTGGCGAAAGAAGGCCGGACCGCGACTGTCCAGCTTGACCAGCAGCGCGAACAACAGGATCAAAGGAAAAGTCAGAGCCAGCACAGCCCCGCTGACGACTATATCAAACACTCGCTTGGCCGCGCTCGACATCATCCGGCCGGACGAGAAGCCGTCGGAAAAGATCAGCCAGCTGGGGTTAAGTGTATCGAGATCGACCCGACCCGTTTCCCGTTCGAGGAAGCTCGAAAAATCGTTGACATGGACCCCGGCGGTCTTGATTCGCAGCAGGTCCTTCAGCGGCAGGGCATTGCGCCGTTCTTCCAGCGCGAGGACCACTTCGCTGACCCCGAGATTCTCGACGAAGCGGCTGAGGTCATGGATGGCGGAACGGGCGATCGCCTCCTCTACCACCGGCTGGCTTTCATTCATGCCGATGTAGCTGACGATGGCAAAACCGCATTCCGGTCGCTCGCCCAGCTTGCGCAGCCGCTGCGCGCGTGGCCCGGCACCCAACACCAGAACGCGCCGACGAAAAGCTGAGGTGCCAAGGAACATGCCCACAAACAGCCGGTTCGTCACCAGCATGAGGATCGACAAGGCCATCGCGTAGGCCAGGGTCGAACGCCAGAAGGCCATGCCCGGAATAATGAAGTCGGCAAACGACAGGGCAATGATGCCCAGGCTGACCGCAACCAGAAGCCGCGCCGTGGCGTAGCGCATCGATCGCAATGCCTCGGCCCCATAAACACCGACCGCGATCATCGCGAGCAAGACAATCGACGCGAAGGCGAACAGAGGTTGCAGCCGGTCGCCGACATGTCCCGGATCCATCACCAGCTGCGCGGCGCGCAACTGCCAGGCAAATTCGCCGGCCAACAGCAGCAATGCGAGATCAAACAGACCCAGCAATATCACCGCGTGCGGAATATAATGTTTGAAAATACGGATCATCGCGCGAGCTGTATCCAACCTCCTGGCTCCTGGCAGGACCCGCTTACGCGCGAGAGATGAAATGTCGGTAAATTTTACAGAATGACCCGTGAGCGGCAGGATCCTTTGGCGTGCGGCCTTCGTGCCCTGCTGGCAAAACCTTGAGGATAACCGGCTGTTTACCATGATGGCGAGAAGCCCTTTAACCTCGCGGCACTAAAGCCGAGGCTGATGAAAGCCATCAACGCGCCCCAATCCTCGTTACCGAAGGCTTACCGCCATTTTGCGGTGGTGACGGTTGCCGTCACTACGCTGATGGCAGTCTTCGCCGATGGCGAGAACCGCGAAGCGATCAGCCAGACGGTCGAGGACCACCAGCAGGATCAGGATCTGCATCGCAAAGAGGTGGAGAGGTACGGCAAGCCGGTTCTCAAGATGAAGGAGAGCGATTCCTCAAAAGGCGGCGGGCATTTCGCCAGCGACGCCGAGACAGGGGCCGGGCTGGCAATGGGCGGCGGAGGTGGCAGCTATTCCCACCATCGCAGCCGCGCCGGGATCGGAGCGCGGGTGGCCGCAGGCGCCTATCGCCAGCAGGGAATCACTGACGAGAAACTCGCCAAGCTCACCCCGGGTGAACGCGAAGCGCTGCTGGAGAGCCTTGATGAGAAAGAGACTGCCCCTGCCGAACGGGAAGTGACCCAGGCCGATCTTGACCGCCTGATGGCGGCATCGGCAATGCGGTCGGGCAGCGAGGGCGGAAGCGAGGACTAGGCCGCTAGAAACACTCCCGCGCAAGAAACGCGCGGGTCTCTGCCGAGAGCAACGCGGCGTGCCCGTAATTGGGGTGGTCGATCGCCAGCATGACCTGCCCTTCCCCGCTGCGCCAGCGGGCGATCTGGTCTGCCGTCAGGTCGAAGTGGAAAAAATGCACCGCGCTGGCCTTATTGTCGCTCTCGCGCGTGCGCTCGACATCGCCTTCCGGCCTGGCTGGCACCTTGCTGCCGTCGATCAGCAGATGAACGTGACCCTCGACCCCGCCGATAGTCCGCAGGAACAAGTTGCGGCGCACCTCGTCCTCCACTTCGAACAGCAGCGTCAGGGTCAGTTCGGCCCCCTTGGGCACCATCGGATCATAGGCGGCGATCTCGTCGGCCATCTGGGTCTCGCCACCCTTTTCGATCCGCAGCATTTCCTGGATTTGCAGCCACATGCTGTCCCAGGTCTCAAACATGGCGGTGGCATAGGGGCCGACCGCGATCCGGGTCAGCTTCTTGCGCAGGATCGCCTCCTGCTTCTTGTCGCGCCGGATCGTTTCGTACTGGTCGAGCGGCAGGATATCGCTGGCCGTAATGGTGCGCAGGTCGCGGGGCATGGGTCTTACCTTAAAGTCCGTAGGCCCGCGCCATCACTTCGATGGGGTGGCCGATCCGGTCGGGTGGCGTGCTGCCATTGGCCTCGATCACCTGCCTGAGGTGCGGGCCGGCCAGCGGGCATTCGCTGACGATGATGTCCGGCTCGTCCTTGACCAGCGCCCGGGCGGTCGGCTTGCCAACCTTGACCGCGCGGTCGAAATTTTCGCGGAACAGGCCCCACTTGCCACCATGGCCTGAACAGCGCTCGGTCAGGCGCGGTTTGGCCTCGGGGATCAGCCTGAGCATTTCCATCGCCTTGGACCCAATGTTCTGGGCGCGGGCGTGGCAGGCGAAATGGACCGCGATCGATTGCGGCATCGCTTCGATCGGTGCAAGCCCGCAGCCCTTCGACAGCCGCACGACATATTCCGACACGTCGAATGTATGCTTGCTGAGCAGCGCAACGTTGGCGTTGTCCGGCTCGATCAACGGCCATTCGAACTTCAGCATCAGCGCGCAGCTGGTGGTTAGCGGGACGATGTCATAGCCCTGTTCGATCAGCCCGGCGAAATGGGCGGAAATCCGCTCTGCTGCGCTGGCGACGGCCGGCAAATTGCCATTCTCGAACTTGGGCATGCCGCAGCATTCAGGATGCTCGATCCGCACCTCGACACCCTGATGGGCAAACACTTTCATCGCCGCGACGCCAGGGGTGTTGTCATTGAATTCATCGTGGCAGCCGGCATAAATCGCCACCTTGCGACCGAAGGCCGGGCCAGCCGGATTGGGCGCAGGCAGCAGCGCGGGCGCCTGCTTCGTCAGTGGCGTGTCCACGAACGGCGGAACGTGAGCGCGGGCATCGATCCCGAGCACCGCCTCCATCAGCGGGCGGGTAAGGCCGTTGTCGGGTTTCGTCGCCCAATTGGCAGCGCCGGACAGCACCGTGCCGATCGCGCCATTGCGGCCCATTTCGGCCAGCTGGGTGTCGGCAAAGGAGGTTTCGCCGTTGCGGTTCTCGACCGCCCTGTAGCGCAGCATCAGATGCGGGAAGTCGAGATCGAATTCGTGCGGCGGGACATAGGGGCACTTCGTCATGAAGCACATGTCGCACAGCGTGCAGGCATCGACGACCGCCTTCAGGTCAGCGCCCGAAAGGTCTGAAACTTCCTCGTTCGGGCTCTCGTCGATCTTGTCGAACAGGATCGGGAAACTGTCGCACAGGTTGAAGCAGCGACGGCAGCCGTGACAGATATCCGCGACCCGGCGCAGCTCGGCATCGAGCGCAGCCTCGTCATAGAATTCCTCGTCACGCCACGGAATCGTGTGGCGGGTTGGCGCTTGCAGGCTGCCTTCCATGGCATCCTCCCGTCATGTGCTGTCAATGATGTCGGATCGGGTGCGGAGCGAAGCAACCCGGGGCCACTCGCCCAGCCCCGGATTGCTTCGTCGCTTGCGTTTCCCAGTATCGGGAAAACAAAAAGCCGGTTCAGGCGTCGAGCGTGTCGAGCGTCTTCTGGAACTTGCCGGCGTGGCTCTTTTCCGCCTTGGCAAGCGTTTCAAACCAGTCGGCAATCTCGTCGAAGCCTTCTTCGCGCGCGGTCTTGGCCATGCCCGGATACATGTCGGTGTATTCATGGGTTTCGCCGGCGATCGATGCCTTCAGATTGGCCGAAGTGTTGCCGATCGGCTCACCGGTGGCGGGATCGCCGCATTCCTCGAGATATTCGAGATGGCCATGAGCGTGGCCGGTCTCGCCTTCGGCAGTGGAACGGAACACGGCGGCCACATCGTTGTAGCCTTCCACGTCAGCCTTCTGCGCGAAATAGAGATAACGACGGTTCGCCTGGCTTTCGCCCGCGAAAGCGGCCTTGAGGTTGCCCTCGGTCTTGGAACCCTTCAAACCCATCACAATTCTCCTCTTCAAAGATGGCTTGGCCTTCTTGCGCGATTCGGAGCGATGGAGCCAGTCGATTTTTCCAAACTCTGCAATCGAGCGAGGCAATCACTGTGCGGCCGTTGCCGGCATCAGTTCCATCGCCGCACCTGCCAGCGCTTCGGCCCCGGTGGCGATCACGGCGGCGGCATCGGGTGCCCAGAAAGGACTGTGCAGCGAGGGCAGCACGGCACCCTGCTCCTGCGCGGCCTTTAGCTTCTCCGGTGGCACCCCGCCGACCCAGAAGATCAGCGATTTCAGACCGCCCGGGTCGGCCCGGCGGAACCGGCCAAAATCTTCCCCGGCCATCACCGGCGGGACCTGCCGGACGCGTTCTCCGCCAAAGCGGGCGCGAAACCCCACAGCCATCCGTTCGGCGAAATCGGCGTCGTTGAAGGTCGATGGGGTATAGCGGTCCTCCATGGTCACCACCGGCATGCGATCTTCCGGCATCCCGGCGGCAATCGCCTCGCCCTTCGCGATGCGGGCGATGCCATCGAGCAGCAGCTTGCGCGATTCGTCGCTGTAACTGCGAACGGTCAGTTGCAGCCGCGCCTCGTCGGGAATGATGTTGTGCTTGGAACCTGCGTGGAAGCTGCCGACAGTCACCACCGCTGGTTCTAACGGATTGCTCTCCCGGCTGACCAGCGTCTGCAAGCGCATGACGATGGAACTTGCCAGGACAATCGGGTCCTTCGTCATATGCGGATAGGCCCCATGGCCTCCAACGCCCGGAACCAGGATGTTGACGCTGTCGACATTGGCCAGCGCATAACCTGGAGTGTAACCGATCATCCCGGCCGGATATTGCGCGGCATCGTGGAAGGCGAGCGCGTAATCGGGCTTGGGAAAGCGAGTGAACAAGCCATCGGCCAGCATTGCCGCCGCGCCTTCGCCCGTCTCCTCTCCCGGCTGCGCAATCATCACCAGCGTCCCCGACCACACGGCCCTGTCCGCCGCGAGCACAGTGGCCGCCCCAATCCAGCCTGCCATGTGGGTGTCATGCCCGCAGGCGTGCATCACCCCGGTCTTCACGCCGGAAGCGGGGATCGCCAGTTCCTTGGATGCGAACGTAAGGCCGGTCTGCTCGACCACCGGCAGGCCATCCATGTCCGCGCGCAACAGCACGGTCGGCCCCGCCCCGTTGCGCAGTACTGCGACAACGCCGGTGTTGCCAACGCCCTCGGTCACTTCAAAGCCCAGGGCGCGCATCCTGGTTGCAAGCAACCGGGCCGTGCTGACTTCCGCCATGCTCAGTTCGGGATGGGCATGAAGATCGCGATAAAGCGCCATCAGACCGGGCATGCCCGCCGCGATCTCGCCGCGAAGGTCGTCGGCATGGGCGGGCGTGGCCAGCAGGGCCGCGGCAAACAAGGCAAAGGTGGACATTTTCATAGGTCACCAGTCTAGCTCCTGCCCCCGTCCGCGCAAGCATGGCAGGGCTGCTCCAAATGCAAGCTACACGCAAAACCTGTGGCACTTTCCACGAACCGGGCTGTCAGGCGCGGATGGCTCTGATAAATTGCCACAACGCCGACTCGTTCGCACGGTTGCAACAGGTCCGCGCCCCTTCAGGGCCACCTGACAGGAGAAGTTTGATGCAGACCCCGGTCAACAACATGCAACCCTATCTCGTCCTGAACGAGGTGATCGCGACCACCGGCATCTATCCATCCAGAGATGGTGTAGGCGGCACCCTTTCCGGCGTGATCGGCCAGATCCATACATTCGCCTCCAGCTATTTTTCATCCGCGTCGGTTCAGGATACCGATGGCGAACTTGTGACGATTGCCACGAATACCGCGCTCTTTTCCCTGCTCGGCACCTATTATGGAGGGGATGGGAAAAGCACATTCGGGCTTCCCAACCTTGACGGGCGGGTTGCGGTATCGACTGGCCAGGGCCCGGGCCTCGCCAATCACACCATCGGTCAGAATTTCGGAGCCAACGCTCTTTCATTCCTCTCCAGCCAGATGCCCACTCTTTATGGCGGGACATCGCAGCCGTTCTCAAACGTGCAGGATTCGGGTGCGGTCGGGTGGTACATCAACGCCTTCGGAATCTATCCCTCGAATGGCGGCGGCGGCATTTACCCCAATACCATCGGGATGGTCGGGGCCTTTGCCGGCAATTTTGCTCCGAACGGCACGATCCCGTGCGATGGCAGGTTGCTGCAGATCGCCGACTACGATGTGCTCTTCACCTTGATCGGCACGCTCTACGGCGGCGACGGCCAGACGACCTTTGCCGTCCCGGACCTGCGCGGACGCTCCATCATCGGACAGGGTTTAGGTCCAGACGGTCACAACTACGTCGTTGGCGAAGTTGTCGGACAGGAAAGCGGGACCGTTATCGCCAGCAACATGCCTGGCGGCACGGGCGGAAGCAGCATTCCTGTCGGCAACATGGGACCAGGGCTGGTGATGACCCCGGTGATTGCGCTGTCTGGCTATTTCGGCGGTTTTGACGACCAAACTCCGGGCCTGGGCGAAATTCTGTTCTTTGCCGGCAACTTCACTCCGGGCCATTCGCTCGCGGCGCAAGGCCAGTTGCTTCCGATCATCCAGAACCAGGCACTGTTCTCGCTGCTCGGGACGAACTTCGGGGGCAATGGAACCACGAATTTCGCCCTGCCCAATCTGGCCGGACGCGTCATCGTTGGCGATAGTGCCGGCCATGCAATCGGCGAACAGGGCGGTTCGGCCACGTTCGACCTCACACTTGCGAACCTGCCCGAACTGACAATCACAGGCGATGCAGCCAACAACCACCTCGCAGGAGGAGATTCCGCCGATGTTCTCAGCGGGCTTGACGGACAGGACTTGCTGGATGGCAATGGCGGTGCAGACTTGCTCCGGGGCGGCGCCGGCAAGGACACGCTTAACGGCGACACAGGCGATGACAAGATGTTCGGCGGGTCCGGAGACGACACGTTCCACATCGATTCGGCAAATGATCGCGTCTACGAGACAACAACTCCTTCCAGCGGTGTGGACGCCGGAGGAACGGATTCAGTAATCAGTTCTATATCCTTGAATCTCAGTTCTTATAGCGGGATAAGATTCGTCGAAAACCTGAGCCTGACCGGCATTGCCGATCTCAACGGGACAGGCAACGCACTGAACAATTCACTCACTGGCAACAGCGGCGGGAATATCCTCAACGGCCTGGACGGGAACGATACTCTGTCTGGCGCAGACGGGAATGATCGTCTGTTCGGCCAGGCTGGCGACGACTTCCTCAATGGCGGCATCGGGACCGATTGGCTACAGGGCGGCGCTGGCCGAGACATGCTGACCGGCGGGACCAATGCCGACAGCTTTGTGTTCGACGACAGCGATTTTGTCAGCCCCAATCCTGACCGAATCTCAGATTTCTCTCATGCCGAGGGAGACCGAATCCGCCTCAACCTCGTCGATGCCAACACCGCCAACGGCCCGGCAGACGATCCTTTCAGTTTCATTGGCACCGGATCATTCACCCATGTCGCAGGGCAATTGCGCTATCAGCAATATCCCGGCTCTCCAGGTACCGGTGACGACATCACGATCGTCCAGGGCGACACCGACGGCAACGGCACGGGCGATTTCGCGATCCGCCTGAATGGCCTGCACACGCTCGTGGCCGGAGACTTCGCTCTTTAGAGCAAATTCCGACGAATATGGATCGCTGTGATTGGCAATTGAAACGAACGGCGGCTGCTTTACACAACAGGATGACAGGCACCGGCGCCAGACCGGCGACCATAATGCGCGAGGGGAACTGCCATGCTGACCATCGAAGAATTGCTCGAACGCGAACAGATCAAGAGTCTCAAATACACCTACATGCGCGCGCTCGACACCCACGACTGGGCGCTGATGGCCACGCTCTATACGACCGACGCCAATTGCTGGTTCTGCAGCGGTGTCTACAGCTTCGAAGGGCGCGACGCCATCATCGACTTCTACCGGACGCTGCTGAACGACAATTACATCAGCAGCCACACTGCCCATCACCCCGAAATCACGCTGACCGGCCCGGACACCGCCGAAGGGATCTGGCGGCTGGAAGACCATGTCCACTTCCTCAAGGCCAACGACGCGGCGCAGGAGACCACGATCGAAGGTGGCGAGGAACTGTTCGGCGCCGGGCACTATTTCGACAATTACGTGAAGACGGCGGAAGGCTGGAAAATCAAGACCAGCGGCTATGTCCGCCTGTTCGAACAAGTCGAAAAGCGCGGCCAGCGCGAACTGCTGCTGACGGTGGACCCGGCACGCGGCATGCGGGATTGAACCACATTGCAGCGTTGGAGAAAGTGGTGCCCCTGGCCAGACTCGAACTGGCACGTCTCTCGACAATCGATTTTGAGTCGATCGCGTCTACCATTCCACCACAGGGGCACGATTGCGCAGCGCCGCTCTAGCCGCGCCGACGGGCAGCATCAAGCGCACTTTGTGTTCGATCAGGCCTTGAGCGCGCCCGCCACCAGCTTGTGCAGGCGCGAATGGAGCGTGTCGTTGCCGGCCAGCACTTCTTCGGCGCAGATCGGCTGCGAACGACCGCGCCAGTCGCTGACGAAGCCGCCGGCCTCGCGCACCAGCAGGCACCCGGCAGCGGTATCCCACAGCTGGAGGCCGCTTTCCCAGAATCCGTCATAGCGGCCCGCCGCCACCCAGGCGAGATCGAGCGAAGCCGCGCCGAAACGGCGGATACCCGCCACTTCGGGGGCAATCGCCGCGTAGATCCGGCCCCATTCGGCCGTGCTGCCATGCCCGGCGAAGGGAATGCCCGTGGCGATCAGCGCCTCGTCCAGATGGCGCCGCGCGGACACGCGCAGGCGGCGGTCCTGCTGCCAGGCCCCGCGGGTCTTTTCAGCCCAGAAGCTTTCGTCGGTAATCGGCTGGTAGACGATCCCGGCAATGACATCGCCCCAGCCCTTCCCGTCCAGCCGCGGTTCCTGCACCGCGATCGAGATGGCGAAATGCGGAATGCCGTGGAGGAAGTTGGAGGTGCCATCGAGCGGATCGATGATCCAGCGCGGCTTGGCGGGATCGCCTTCGATCGTGCCACCTTCTTCCATCAGGAAGCCCCAGTCGGGCCGCGCCGCCAGCAGCTCGTCATAAAGCGTGCGTTCGGAGTGCTGATCGGCTTTCGAGACGAAGTCGGCCGGCCCCTTGCGCGACACCTGAAGATGCTCGACCTCGCCGAAATCGCGACGGAGCCGCTGCCCGGCCTTGCGGGCAGCCTTTTCCATCACGCGGATCATGCCGGATACGGCTGCCATGCCGGATCAGCCTACCTTGCCGACGTAGGTCCGTTCGTAAACGTCCACGATGATGCGGGTGCCGCTGCCGATATGGGGCGGCACCATCACCCGCACGCCATTGTCGAGAATGGCGGGCTTGTAGCTGGAGCTGGCGGTCTGGCCCTTCACCACGGCGTCGGCCTCGACAATCGTCGCTTCGACCTGTTCCGGCAGGGCCACGCTGATCGGGCGCTCGTCATACATTTCGAGCGTGACCTGCATTCCGTCCTGAAGGAAAGCGGCGGCATCACCGAGCAGGTCGGCTGGCAGGGTGATCTGCTCGTAAGTGTCCTGGTCCATGAACACCAGGGCATCGCCTTCGGCATAGAGATACTGGAAATCCTTGGTATCGAGCCGCACCCGCTCAACCGTGTCCGCGCTGCGGAAGCGGACGTTGGTCTTGCGGCCATCGATCAGGTTCTTCATTTCGACCTGCATGAAGGCACCGCCCTTGCCGGGCTGGGTATGCTGGGTCTTGGCGACCTTCCAGATGCCCTTTTCATATTCGAGGATGTTGCCCGGACGGATGTCCACGCCGCTGATCTTCATGGGGTCACGCTTTCGCTAACAAGGGGGGTTGGCGCGCGCACTAGCGCGTGGCGGATCAAACGGCAAGGCGCGGCGTCAGGCCATCGCTTTGGCAAAGGCCCGAACCGCCTCAGCCTCGTCGCCACTCCATACGGCGCTCGACACCGCGAGAAAGTCAGCTCCCGCTTCCACCAGAGGGCGGCAATTGTCAGGCGTGATCCCGCCGATGGCCACGCATGGCAGCTCGAAAATACCCTGCCACCAGGTCAGCGTGTCCAGTTCCGCCCGATGCTCGGTGTCCTTGGTGGTAGTGGGGAAGAAAGCGCCGAAGGCGACATAATCGGCCCCTGCCTCGCCCGCTTCCATGGCGAGATGGCGGCTGGCGTGGCAGGTCACCCCGATCTGCACATCGCGGCCAAGGCGCTCGCGCGCATCCTTCACATCGCCATCGTCCTGGCCAAGATGGACGCCATCGGCCCCCAGCCGCTTGGCGAGACTTATGGAATCATTGACGATAAAGGCCACGTCGCGCGCGGCACAGATCGCCTGCAAGGGCTCAGCCAGCCTGACCGCCTCATGCTCGTCCACGCCCTTGATCCGGAACTGGAAGGCTGCGACGGGGCCGGCGTCAAGGGCACGGGCAAGCCGCTCCGGAAAGTCCCCGCCGACTTCAAGCGGTGAAATCAGGTAAAGCTGGCAGGGTGTGCGGTTTTCATCAGACATCGCGGCGCTCTATCCTGTGGCGGGCATTCCGGCAATGTTCAGACAGACAGGACGATGCTGGCATAATGAGAATGGTCCACCTGATCCCGCTTGCCGCACTGGCCACTGCCGGTTGCGCGACCTTGCCGCAACCATCGACCGACCAATGGGCGAGGCTCGGCGATGCAACGCGCGCCGGGCCGGTCATCCTGCGCCCCGAACGGCTGGTAGAGGACAGCCGCTGTCCGATGAATGCCCGTTGCGTCTGGGCCGGGCGGACAGTGGTTGAGGTCACGCTCTGGCTCGATGGCAAGCGATCTACCGCACAACTCGGGTCGGACAAGCCGTTTGCCGTGGCTGGTGGTACGCTGGCAATCGACGCGGTGCGTCCGGAAAGCTTCATGACTTCGGACCGACCGCGACCAAGCGATTACAATTTCCACTTCACATTCCGCCCAGACGGCTGACGCCGGCCACCCCAAGGGGTAACCGGCGCCTTCCTCTCCAAACAAAGCAGCGCAATCAGGCCGTCTTGACGGTCGAACCCCTGTAGATATCGTCGATCGCCGAACCCAGCGAGGCGTCGAATTCCGCATCGGTCATCTGCGCGCGCAGATCTTCCAGCAGAGCGCGGCTGAAGCTGGCGATGATGCCCTTGTTCTTCGCCAGCTCGATGCAGGCTTCAGGGCGCTTGTAGCCGCCCGACAGCGCCACCACGCGCAGCACGCGCGGATGGGCGACCAGCGGATCGAACAGACCCGACTGCACCGGCAGACTGAGCTTGAGCATGACTTTGTCGTCACCGCTCAGCGCGTCGAGCGCTTTGAGCAGCTCGTCGAGCAGGATGGCGTCACATTCGGCGCGAGTCTCGCTTTTGATGTTCACTTCGGGCTCGATCATCGGCACCATGCCATGGGCAATAACCTGCTGGCCGACTTCGAACTGCTGCTTCACCACGGCCGCAATGCCTTCGCGGTTGGCGGAGTTGATTACCGAGCGCTCCTTGGTACCGAACACGCCCAGCGCCTTCGACTTGGCCAGCAGCGCGTCGAGCTCGGGCATCGGCTTCATCATCTGGACGCCGTTGACCTCGTCTTCCAGGCCCTTGTCGATCTTGATAAACGGCACCACGCCGCGCTCGATCAGCGCCTGCGGGGTCGGCTTGCCATCAACCTGGCCGTCCATCGTCCGCTCGAACAGGATCGCGCCGATCACCTTGCCGCTGGCGAAAGAAGGAGAGGTGATGATCCGGCTGCGCATCTGGTGGATCAGCTCGTACATGGCGGCTTCGCCCGAGTATTCGCTTTCCTCGATGCCATAGCCCTTCAGCGCCTTGGGGGTCGAACCGCCGCTCTGGTCGAGCGCGGCAATGAAACCCTGGCCTTCGGCGACCTGCTTCAACATGTCCTGCTGTGTCATTTGTTTCCCTCGGCTTGTCGTGAAGTTCTGATGTTGTCTGTCAACGCTGCAGCGCGACCACGCCCGGCAGCTCGCGGCCTTCCATCCATTCAAGGAAGGCCCCGCCGGCGGTGGAGATATAGCTGAAATCACCAGCCACCCCGGCATGGTTGAGCGCGGCCACGGTGTCACCACCGCCTGCCACCGAGACCAGCGAGCCTTCGCGGGTGAGCGCGGCGGCGGTGCGGGCCAGAGCGACGGTGGCGGTATCGAACGGCTCGGTCTCGAACGCGCCCATCGGCCCGTTCCACACCAGCGTGCGGCAGGTCTTGAGCACATCGGCCAGCGCTTCGGTCGCCTGCGGGCCGACGTCGAGGATCATTTCGTCGGCGGCAACCTCGTGAACGTTGCAGATGCGCAAGCTGGCCGGGTTGGCTGCGAATTCCTTCGCCACCACCACGTCATAGGGCAGATGGACAGTGCAGCCAGCCTTGTCGGCGGCATCGAGGATCTGCTCGACGGTGGCCGCGAGATCATACTCGCACAACGACTTGCCGACATCGACCCCGCGCGCGGCGAGGAAGGTGTTGGCCATCCCACCGCCGATGATGAGGTGATCGACCAGGCTGACGAGATGCTTGAGCACGTCAAGCTTGCTTGAAACCTTGGCCCCGCCGACAACTGCGGCAACCGGGCGTTCCGGCTTGCCCAGCGCCTTGTCGAGCGCTTCCAGTTCCGCCTGCATCGAGCGGCCGGCATAGGCCGGGAGCAGGTGGGCCAGCCCTTCGGTGGTGGCATGGGCGCGGTGCGCGGCGGAGAAAGCGTCGTTCACATAGAAGTCGCCGTTGGCGGCGATCGCTCTGGCAAGCTCCGGATCGTTCTTTTCCTCGCCCGGCCAGAAGCGGGTGTTTTCGAGGATCGCGATATCGCCTGGGCCGAGGATGCCTACCGCCTGGGCAACGATTTCACCCGCCACTTCGGGCACGAACATCACTTCGCGGCCCAGCACGTCCTGCACCGCGCCGACCACCATGCTCAGCGACTGTTCGGAATTGCGCGCGCCCTTGGGCCGGCCGAAATGGGCAAGCAGGAGTACTTTGGCACCCTTGTCTGCTAGTTCGAGAATGGTCGGCATCGCTGCCCGCACCCGCGTATCGTCGGTTACGGCCCCGTCCTGCATCGGCAGGTTGAGATCGACGCGAACCAGCGCGACCTTGCCGGTCAGATCGCCCAGATCGTCCCCCAGATCGTCCAGATTGCGGAATGAACTCATTCTTCGATCCTCACTTCGTCACCAACGGCAATTTCGCCATCCGCGATCACCATGCCCAGAAAACCTCCGCGCCAGTCCGGCGCCAGGGCTGCCTTCAGGCCGGTTCGGACTTCTTCCATCCGGCTGCACGGATCGCACTCCATCGTTATTTCGATGAGGCAGGCCTCACCGATGCGGATTCGGGTTCCCGGCTTGCGCGGGATGCGTATTCCTTCAACCAGCAGGTTTGCGCGGCGATCCTGCCAATCGATGGCGGCACCCAGTTCGGCCAGCGCCGCCTGCCAGCCTTCCGCCTCGATCAGCGAGACCTGGCGAGATGCCTTGTCCGGGCGCACCGTGCCCCGCTGGTTGCCAGCAACGCCCGCATCGCGCGTCACCAGCGCCCGTTCGACCGTCTCGACAGGCCCGCGCGGCCGATCATGCCGCGCGATCCCTGCAAGACGACCGCTCATCAGTTCAGTCCCGCCATCAGAGGAACTTCGCCATTGCCCCGGCCGTGTCGAGCATCCGGTTGGAGAAGCCCCACTCGTTGTCGTACCACGACAGGACGCGGACCAGCTTGCCGTCGATCACCGTCGTTTCGAGACTGTCGATGGTCGAGCTGTGGGCATCATGGTTGTAGTCGATCGAAACCAGCGGCTCGTCCGAATAAGCGAGAACGCCTTTCATCGGTCCTTCGGCGGCGGCCTTGAGCAAGGCGTTGACCTCCTCCTTGGTGGTGTCGCGCTTCGGCGTGAAGGTCAGGTCGACCACAGAGACATTCGGGGTCGGCACGCGAATCGCCGAACCGTCGAGCTTGCCTTTCAGTTCGGGCAGAACCTCGCCAACCGCGCGGGCTGCACCGGTGGTGGTCGGGATCATCGACATCGCGGCGGCACGCGCGCGGCGCATGTCGGAGTGGATCTGGTCGAGGATCTTCTGGTCGTTGGTATAGGCATGGATCGTGGTCATCAGGCCACGCTCGATCCCGATCGCATCATTCAGCACCTTGGCGAACGGCGCAAGGCAGTTGGTGGTGCACGAAGCGTTGGACACAATTTTGTGATCGCCGGTCAGCTTGTCATGGTTGACGCCATATACCACCGTCAGGTCAACGGCCTTGGCCGGGGCTGAAATCAGAACGCGCTTGGCGCCCGCCGTCAGATGCTTGCCGGCACTGTCGGCATCGGTGAAGAAACCGGTGCATTCCAGCGCGATGTCGATGCCATTGGCTGCATGCGGCAGATTGGCCGGATCGCGCTCGGCGGTTACCTGGATGCGCTTGCCGTTGATGATGATGTCATTGCCATCGACTTCGACAGTACCGGCGAAGGGGCCATGCACCGAGTCGCGCTTGAACAGCAGCGCGTTGGACTTGGCATCGGCCAGATCGTTGATCGAAACCAGTTCGAGCCCGCAATCGGGTCGCTCGAGAATGGCGCGAGCGACATTGCGCCCGATACGCCCGAAACCATTGATCGCAACTTTCGTCGCCATGAAAGAAACTCCTCTTAATTCGCTAATTTAGCAGTGATCTTGGGGATAATGATATCAGCAGTAAATCCGAAATGACGGAACAGTTGCTCGGCCGGAGCGGACAGGCCGAAACAGTCCATGCCGATCGTCAACCCTTCGCGCCCGACATATTTGTGCCAACCCATGGTCGAGCCTGCCTCGATCGAGACCGCCAGCGCGTCGACCGGGATCAGCCCATCCCGGTAGGCCTGCGGCTGCTGGTCGAAAAGTTCAAGGCAGGGCATAGAGACGACATCGGCACCGATCCCCTGCGCTTCCAGCCCTTCAGCCACTTCCTTTGCCAGAGCGACTTCGGAACCGGTGGCAAGCAGCACAACCTTGCGGGCGGCGCTGGCAGAAACGAGACGATAACCGCCCCTGGCCGAAAGGTTCTCGCCCGCTTCGGACCGCAGCGCAGGCAGGTTCTGGCGGCTGAGCGCCAGCGCCGAGGGCGTACCCTTCTGGAGCAGCGCAACCTCCCAACATTCCGCCGTTTCCATTGCATCGGCGGGGCGCATCACCAGCAGATTCGGGATCACGCGCAAGGAGGCGACATGCTCGACCGGTTGATGGGTCGGACCATCCTCGCCCAGGCCGATGCTGTCGTGCGTCAACACATAGACGACCGGAGCATGCTGTAGCGCCGACAGGCGGATGGCGTTGCGGCAATAATCGGAGAACACCAGGAAGGTGCCGCCATAAGGCACGATCCCGCCATGCAGTGCCATGCCGTTCATGGCCGTGGCCATCCCGAACTCGCGGATGCCGTAATAAAGATAGCGGCCAGAATAATCCTGATAACTCAGTGTCTTGGTTGCCGATGTTTTAGTGTTGTTGGAACCGGTCAGATCGGCCGATCCACCGATCATCGCCGGCACCGCAGCGGTCAGCACTTCCAGCGCCATTTCGCTCGACTTGCGAGTGGCGACCTTGGGCAGGTCGGCCGCCAGCTTTGCGCGATAGTCCTCCCATCCGGCGAGGGCAGGCAAGTCACCAGCCATCCGTGCCGAAAATTCTGTTCTGCGCGAATTGTTTGCAAGGCGTTTCTGCCATTCGGCCCGAACCGCCTTGCCCGCCTCGCCCGTGGCGCGCCAGTCGGCCAGAATGTCGGCGGGAACCTCGAACGGGGCGGCAGTCCAGCCCAGTTCGGCCCGCGCGGCAGCGATTTCATCGCCACCCAGTGGTGAGCCGTGGACGCTGTGCGAACCCTGCTTGTTGGGTGCGCCCTTGCCGATCACCGTGCGGCAGGCGACCAGCGAAGGCCGCTCGTCCGCCGCCGCCACCGCGAGAGCGCGGGCGATATCGGCCGGATCGTGGCCATCGCAGCTTTCGACATGCCAGCCACTGGCTGTGTAGCGCGCAGCGATGTCCTCGCTGGTGGACAGGCCGGTCGCGCCATCGATGGTGATGCGGTTATCGTCCCACAACACGTTGAGACGGCCCAGTTTCAGATGGCCGGCGAGGCCGATCGCCTCGTGGTTGACGCCTTCCATCAGGCAGCCATCGCCGGCGATCACCCAGGTGCGGTGATCGACCAGATCGTCGCCATAGTGGGCGTTGAGGTGCCGTTCGGCGATCGCCATGCCCACTGCCATGGCCAGTCCCTGGCCGAGCGGGCCGGTGGTGCATTCGACCCCTTCCAGCTCGTGATTTTCCGGATGACCGGCGCAGGGGCTGCCCAACTGACGGAAATTGCGGATATCTTCCATGCCCGGGCGAGCATAGCCAGAAAGGTGCAGCAGAGCGTACAAAAGCATCGAGCCGTGGCCAGCAGACAGCACAAAGCGGTCACGATCGGGCCAGCGCGGCTCAGCTGGATCGAACTTCAGGAATTGCGACCACAGCACCGTCGCGACATCGGCCATGCCCATCGGCATGCCGGGGTGCCCGCTGTTGGCAGCCTGCACCGCATCCATCGACAGGGCGCGGACGGCATTGGCCATGGACGCCAGGCGGGTCGGATCATTGCTCAGACTTGGCGGGCTCATCGTGGCGGGCTCCTGCGAAGACGCCGGACAGAATGGATTTTCGGGGCGATTCGGCGCGCCGCCTCCTTTGCGGACAGGCCGCGCCCCGTCAAGCTTGCCCCGCGCGCGCCAGAGCCATCGTTTTCCGCAGGTTTCTTTGCAGGAGAACGCCGCAACTCTTTGCCGGAAAGGCACTTCGGGCTACGATCCCGGCATGGCGACAGAGCGTGTCAGGCAAGCCCTTGAAAGGATCGAGAGCGCTTTTTCCCGCGCGGAGGCTGCGGTAGCCCGTCCGCGCGCTGAAACCCCGCCCTCCGGGCCCTCTTCCAGCACCGCCGTCGCACTGGTCGAGCAGAACATGCGGTTGAGGGAATCCATCGGCGAAACGCTGGGCCAGCTCGACCTGCTGATCGAGAGGATCGAAGGGTGAGCCCGGGATCATGAGCAATGTCACGCTTTCGATCGGCGGGCGCGAATATACCGTCGCCTGCGCCGAGGGCGAGGAAGCCCATGTCACGGGCCTCGGCCGCCTGATCGACGCCAAGCTGGCGACGATGGGCGGGGCCGCTGGTCAGGTCGAAACCCGCAGCCTGCTGTTCGCCGCGCTGTTGCTGGCAGACGAACTGCACGAAGCCCGCTCGCAGTTGCAGGATCTGCGGTCCCAACGCGATGCCGCCCTTTCCGGCGATGCCGAACTGGCCGGTTGGCTGGAACAATTCGCCGGTCGGGTGGAAAATCTCGCCCATCGCCTTGAGGACGGGGTCGGCAGCCCCTAGATAGGGGCTGACGGGTACTGCCCGGTACGCGCTATTGAACATCCCTGAGGCTATAAGCAATCCAAGGGGGCTGTCCCTGGTCAGTTCGCTGCGGTCTCGCAGAGGTCTGGCACACATGGTCCCCACCTGACGTGTTGGCGTCAGAGGATTTCCCGGCTCCGGCCCATGGTGGTCCCGTCACCCGATTTCGACAGGCGCGATGCAGATCGCAAAGGATGCAGCGTGGACGACAAGCAGACGCTGCGCAGACGCCTGAAGCGGCAGCGGCGCGACCATGTCGCCGCCCTGCCCGCCAGCACCAGCGCGCTGTTGTTCAAACGACCACCCAACCCGGTGATGGCGCTGGTGCCGCCCGGTGCCAGCATCGGCCTCTATCACGCGATGCCCGACGAGGCCCCGGCGGCGGCTTATGCGCGCTTCTTTCAGGAAGCGGGCCACACCATCGCGCTGCCCCGCTTCGCCACGGCGCAAGGCGCGATGGAATTCCGCCATTTTGCCGATCCCCATGGGACAAGCGACCTCGAACCTGGTCCCTTCGGCCTGCGCCAGCCCGGCGCGGAGGCCGAAGCTGTTGTGCCCGATGTGCTGTTCGTGCCGCTGGTCGGCTTTACCGCCGATGGCCGCAGGCTCGGCCAGGGCGGCGGCCATTATGACCGCTGGCTGGAAGCCCACCCGCAGGTAATCGCGATAGGGCTTGCGTGGGATTGCCAGCTGGTCGATGATCTGCCGCACGAGCCGCACGACCGGCCCTTGGCCGCCGTCATCACTCCCACACGACTTTACGGACCCTTCTGATGCGCAAGGAACCTACCTGGCGAATTCCCGTCGGCATCCTGGCGCTGGTCGCCGTGCTGGGGCTTTACGCGCTGCTGGTGGCGCGGGCGGGCGATACAATCGGCACGCTGCCGGTGCTGGCGCAGACGCTGGTCTATGTCGTGCTGGGGACGATCTGGCTGCTGCCCTTGCGGCGCTTCCTGATCTGGATGGAAACCGGCCGCTGGAAGTAGCTGCAACGGAAACCGGGCGCTGATCACAGCGCCCGGATTGTCCGTTCCGATATAGGAAATCCCCCAAGTGGCGCGAGTGACGGGGCTCGAACCCGCGACCTCCGGCGTGACAGGCCGGCACTCTAACCAACTGAGCTACACCCGCGTGCCTCTTGGGAGCCGCGCCACTAAGGCAGCGCGTTGATGCTGTCAACACGGGTTGAACAGGGCGCGGCGGCAAAGTTTTCCAGCCTGCCCGCCCCGGACAATCCGCACCCGCTGTTAACCATATTTTCGGACCTGGCTGCGAACCTGCCCCCGGACATTCGCACCGGCCCGCGCGGCCCGGCGAAGCAACGGGGGCTTGAACTGATGCGCATTCACCTGATCGCCGGAGCGGCTGCGGCACTGGTCGCGCTTTTTGTGCCACTTGCCGCCCATGCCGAATCGGCAGTTGCGCTGAGCAGCGCAGTATTTGTCGAACATGCCACCCCCTCGCGCGGGGCGATCGCCCGCAGCGTCGAACCGGCCTCCACTCTTTCGCGCGGCCAGCGGGTGGTACTGGTAGTGGACTGGCGCGCGCCGCGCCGGGGCGAAAGCTTCACCGTCACCACCCCGATCCCCGCCGCGCTGGCCTTCCAGCGCAGCAGCAGCGAAGCTGAGGAAGTCTCGGTCGATGGCGGCCGCAGCTGGGGCCGCCTTGGCGAGTTGCAGCTGCGCGACGCCTGGGGCGCGCGATTGGCGACTGCGGAAGATGTCACCCACGTCCGTTGGCGAATGCGCAGGGCGGAAATGCGAGGGCGGATTGCCTATAGTGCGCTGGTGCGGTGAAACCCGCTACACCGCCACTGGCGCTGCAATATGCGCCTGCGGTTCGTAGCCGCTGACTGCGAAATCCTCGATCCGGTAATCGAAGATCGTCGCCGGGCGGCGCAGGATCTCCAGCCTCGCCTCGCCCGACGGGGTGCGGCTCAGTTGCTCTTTCACCAGCTCGGCGTGGTTGAGATAGAGGTGCACGTCGGCCCCCATCCACACCAGTTCGCCCGGTTCCAGCCCGCTTTGCTGCGCCAGCATCCGCACCAGCAGCGCCGCCGACCAGATGTTGAACGGCACGCCCAGCGCGAGATCGCAGCTGCGCTGATAGAGCATGCCGTTGAGCCGGTTGCCGGCGACATGGAACTGATAGGTCTTGTGGCAGGGCGGCAGCGCCATCCGGTCGACCTCGGCCACGTTCCAGCCTTCGATGATGTGGCGGCGGCTGCCGGGGTTGCGCTGGATGCTGTCCACCACCTGCGCTACCTGATTGATGCCCGGCCCCTTGCGGTAAAGTCCGTCGCCGATCGGTTCATAGGTCGGCCAGTCAACCCATTGCTTGCCATAGACCGGGCCAAGATCGCCCCAGCGCAGGGCGAAATCCTTGTCCGCCACGATTCGCGCGGAAAAGTCCTCGCGCGTGATCGGATCGCCGGTTTCCTGGCGATAGCGGGCAAGTGGCCAGTCGGTCCAGATCTGCACGTTTTGGGCGCAGAGCGCGCGAATATTGGTGTCGCCGGTCAGGAACCACAGCATTTCGCGGGTGGCGGTTTTCCAGAACACCCGCTTGGTGGTGAGCAGCGGCATCAGCCCGTCGCCAAGGTCGAAGCGCAATTCCGCCCCGAATAGCGAGCGCGTGCCCACCCCGGTGCGGTCGACGCGCTCGTCGCCCTGCTCCCATATCCGGCGCATCAGTGCGAGATATTGCCATTCCCAGTGACCCGGGTCGGGGGAGGCGGCGGCAGAATCGGCGGGTCGGGGACTGGTGGCCATGGGGGTACCTGTAAACATGCGAATGCGCCCTTGCCACCCCGCACATCGCTGACTATAGGCCCCCTCCTGCCTCGCCCCCACGGTGCTTACTGGACCTCAGGGGTGAACGATCGGTCGGGGAATAGCTCAGCCTGGTAGAGCACTGTCTTCGGGAGGCAGGGGCCGGAGGTTCGAATCCTCTTTCCCCGACCATTTCATTCATTCGATCAGCTGCGGTTGCCAATGGCTCCGCCCAGCCGGGCGATCAGCTTGTTCCGCTGACCGATTCCGTGGCAAAGAACCTGCGGTTCGGCGCAGTTCCATCGAAAAGCGCTGCCTGGTCTTCCCCCAGCAATCTTGCCACTTTTTCGTCGCGCATGGCTTCCATCGCACGATCATAGTCCTGCTGGCTGGCGAAGGTCATCTCGGTCACCACATCGAAATCGAGCTGCGCGTCGGGATGCCCGAACGGTGTGGGGCCCGGATTGACGAACAGGCGGCGATATTCGGCAATTCCCGGGACAAGCTCCAGTGTCAGCGGCGCATGGACCCGGTCATAATGGGCGATAAAATCCTCGCGGGACATGCCCGGCTTGCGACGGAGCAGCAGTACGGCCTTGATCATGCGGCAAATCTCTCTGACTGAAGCGGGGCATGGGGCATGATTTGCATATCGCTCACGCAGCGGCAAGCGTACCCGACCCAGCGGAGAATCCCCCTTCCCTTGGCAGGGCCAGCCGCTAAGCTGGCACGGCAAACGCTCAGGAGAGAATGAAATGGCAGCCTATTTCCTTGCCGTGATGGATGTGACCGACGAAGCCGGGTTCCAGCAATATGCTGCAGCGGCGATGCCCAGCTTCGAAGGCGTGAATTTCGAGATTCTCAGCATCGCCGACGGCCCGGAAGTGCTGGAAGGCACCCTGCCCGCCCAGCATATCGCGCTGATCAGGTTTGACGACGAAGCAGCGCTGAAGGCCTGGTACGGTTCCGACAGCTACAAGAAGGCCAAGCCGATCCGCCTGAATGCCACCAAGAACGGCTTCGCCACCATCCTCAATGGATTTGGCTGAGCACCCTCACCCGCCGCGCAGCAGCTGGACGCCCCAGTCGCGCTCGAACAGGTAAAGCAAGATCCGCGCGGCCTCGCCACGATCGCTGGCGAGGCCGCCGTCACGCTCGACCAGCAGCCGCGCATCGTCATGGGCGATCGGCAACAGCCGGGTGATCTGTTCGAGGCTGGCAATCCGGAACGGAGTATCGCCTGACTGGCGGGTGCCGAGCAATTCGCCACCGCCACGCAGGCGCAGATCCTCCTCCGCCAACCGGAACCCGTCCTGCGTCTCGCGCATCAGGGCCAGCCGTTCGCGCGCGGTTTCGGACAATTGCCCGCCCCGCAGCAGCAGGCAGACCGATTTCTCCGAGCCGCGCCCGACCCGCCCGCGCAGCTGGTGCAACTGGGCGAGGCCGAAGCGTTCGGCCTGTTCGATCACCATCAGCGTGGCATTGGGCACATCGACCCCGACCTCGATCACGGTGGTCGCGACCAGCAGCTTCGCATCGCCGCTCGCGAACCGCTCCATCGCCGCGTCCTTGAGTTCCGGCTTGAGCTGGCCGTGGACCAGTACCACTGTGTCGCCGAACCGCTCCCGCAGCGCAGCATAACGGGCCTCGGCGGCGGCGATATCCTCGGTCTCGTGTTCACGCACCATCGGGCAGACCCAATAGGCCTGCTGCCCATTGGCGAGGTGTCGCTCCAGCCCCGCCACCACATCGGCGATCCGTTCCACCGCCACCACCCGCGTGTCGATCGGCTGGCGGCCCGGCGGCATCTCGTCCAGCCGCGAGACTTCCATCTCGCCATACTGGGCCAGCGTCAGCGTGCGCGGGATCGGGGTGGCCGTCATGGCGAGGCAATGCGGCGTGACGCGGCCTTTCTGGGTCAGCATCAGCCGCTGGCCGACGCCGAAGCGGTGCTGTTCGTCGATCACCACCAGCGCGAGATTGCGATAGGTCACGGTATCCTGAAAGATCGCATGGGTGCCGACCAGAATATCGATGCTGCCGTCCAACAAGCCCATCAGGATTGATTCGCGCGGGCGGCCCTTGTCGCGGCCGGTCAGCAGGGCGATGTTGGCCCCGGTTGGCGCGATCAGCTTGCGCAACGTCTCGTAATGCTGGCGGGCGAGGATTTCGGTCGGGGCCAGCATTGCCGCCTGCGCGCCCGCTTCCACCGCCGTCAGCATGGCTTCGAGCGCCACCACCGTCTTACCCGCACCGACATCGCCCTGCAGCAGCCGCAGCATAGGCGAAAGCTGCGCCAGATCGCCCTCGATCTCGCGGATGGAACGTTGCTGGGCGCCGGTCAGCGGGAACGGCAGTTGCAGCTTGCCGCGCAGTCTCCCGTCTCCCGCCAGCGGCTGACCTCGGCGCGCGCGGTTGGCGCTTTTCACCAGCATCAACGCAAGACTGTTGGCCAGCAGTTCGTCATAGGCCAGCCGATCGCGCGCGTCGGGATGTTCACGGGCGTGCGCCAGCAGCAGCGCATCGCGCCAATGCGGCCATTTCTGCCGGTCGAGCAGGCCCGGCTCGATCCATTCGGGCAGGTCGGGCAGCCGCTCCAGCCCCTGTGCGGCCAGCGAAGCCATGCGCGGCTGGGTCAGCCCTTCTGCCAGTGGATAAACCGGCTCGGTCAGCTTGCCGACCAACGCCGCATTTTCCGCGGCGACATGGTCGGGATGGACGATCTGCAACATCTGGCCATATTGTTCGAGCTTGCCCGCCACCCAGCGGGTTTCGCCCACCGGCAGCTGCGATTTCGCGCTGTAGGAAGCACGGCCGAAATAGGTCAGCGCGCAGACATTGCCGATCGCATCCTGCGCCAGCACCCGAAATGGCCCGCGCCCGGTGGAAGCGCGATGTTCGATCACGGTCAGCGCCAGCACAATCTGCTCGCCCACCTCCGCATCGTCGAGACTGGCAACCGTGCGGCGCTGCACGAACCGGTCGGGCAGGTGATAGGCAAGGTCCTTCACCCGCGTCAGCCCTAGCTTTTCCAGCGGACGCCGCAGTTTGGGGCCGACACCGTCGAGGCTGTCGGCATCGGCAAACAGGGGATTGAGCCGTTCGGGGCGCATAGGACCTCATAACGCCATCGCCGGAAATTTCGCCAATTTTGATTGAACGCATGGAACTTCGGAACAGACGGGCGTTGGAAGGTATTGTCTGCCCAGTCAGGCAAAACGACGAGAAGGAGAATGCAATGCTTCTACCCCACGGCACCGTGATCGCGCTGGTCGATGGCGAGAATTTCGAACTCTACCGCAACACCGGCAACGAAGCGGAGCCCGTGTTGAACAGCCAGCCAGGCCCAAAGCTTGATTCCAGCAACCATAGCGGTGGTGGCCACCATTCCGGTTCCGGCAACCATGCCGGGAGTCTGGTCAATGAAGACGCGCATGCCATCGCCGCTGTGGAATGGCTCAACAGCGAGGTGCTGGGCCACAGGATCGCGCAACTGGTGGTGGTCGCCGCCCCACGCACGCTGGGTGAGATGCGGCGCCATTATCACAAGCGGTTGGAGCAGGTGCTGCTGCGCGAAATCTCCAAGGACCTGATCGGCAAGCCCGCCGCTGACATCCTGGCGGCTGTGCGCAGCAAATAGGCCCAAGCCGCCCATCTCTGGCCCCGCCGGGCCACCGGCGGGGCTTGTCTGCCTGCCCGCCCTCGCCTACCGGCTGGGCTATGTCCGACGAACACCGCCTCAATCGCCTGAAGTTCCGCGCCTGGCATCGCGGCACGCGCGAGGCCGACTACATGATCGGCGGCTTCTTTGATCGCTACCACGCCCAATGGGGCGAGGATGACCTGCGCTGGTTCGAAGACCTGCTGGAAGAAGACGACGTCGATATCATGGCCTGGGCGCTGCGCACGCAACCCGTGCCGGATCGCTTCGCCGGGTCGCTCATCATGCTGATGCAGCGGCTCGATTACGTTGATATCCCACGATGACGGGAACGCCCGCCCGCGCCGGGGTGTAATTCCAGCATGGCCGATCTCACCCGCATCCTGACGGCGCAAGCCCCGCTGACCCTCTCGGCCATCGCGCGCGGGAGCCAGCCGCTGGTGCTGGCCGACCTCGCCCGGGCGGCGCATGTAGCCAAGGGCGATGGCCGGGCAGTGTTCATCACGCCGGACGACACATCGATGCGCGCGGTGGCCGATGCCGCCGCCTTCTTCGCGCCGGAACTGGAAGTGATCGAATTTCCGGCTTGGGACTGCCTGCCCTATGACCGGGCCAGCCCCGCCCTGTCGGTCAGCGCGCGTCGCCTGTCGGCGCTGCACCGTTTGCAAGCCAGCCGCAAGGCGCCGCAATTGCTGGTCACCACGGTCAATGCCGTGCTCCAGCGCGTGCTCACCCCGTTCCGTATCCGCGAATCGGTCCGCTCGCTCACGCCGGGCATGGAAATCGGGCGTGAGAGCCTGATCGCCCTGCTTCAGCGCCAGGGCTATACCCGCACCGACACGGTGATCGATGCGGGCGAGTTTGCGGTGCGCGGCTCGATCTTCGACATCCACCCTTCCGGCCTCGAGGAAGGCCTGAGGCTCGATTTCTTCGGCGATGAGCTGGAAAGCCTGCGCCTGTTCGATCCCAACACCCAGCGCAGCACCGGCGTGCTGGAAGGGCACCTTCTGCTGCCCGCCAGCGAGGCGTTGATCGACGAGGATACGATCAAACGCTTCCGCAGCCGCTATCGCGAGGCATTCGGTGCGCAGGCGACCGCCGATCCGCTTTACCAGGCAGTCAGTGACGGGCGGCGGCTGGCCGGGATGGAGCATTGGTTGCCGCTGTTCGAGGAACGGCTGGCGACCCTGTTCGATCACCTTTCCGCCAACGACGTGATCGTGATCGATTCCGGCGCGCTGTCGGCGGGCGAGGAGCGGCTGGGCGACATTGCCGATTACCACCAGTCGCGCCGCGACAGCGCCGCGCAGGCAGCCGGCAGCTACCGCCCGCTGGAGGCCGAGGCGCTCTATCTGTCCCATGCGGAATATGATGCCCGGCTGACCCAGTGGCCAATCCACCGCGCCAGCATCTTCGCCGAACCGGAAGGCGCCCGTACGCTGGATTTCGGCTTTGCCTCCTCGCGCGACTTTGCGGCCGAGCGGGCGCGCGGCGACAATGTCTATCAGGCCGCCGCCGATCATCTGAAAACGCTGGCCAAGGCGGGCAGGAAGCCGCTGATCGCCGCCTATTCCACCGGCAGCCGTGCGCGCATCGCAGGCATCCTGGGCGAAGCGGGGGTAGAAGCCAAGCTTGCCGAAAGCTGGCAGGAAGCGCTAGGTCTTGCCGCAAAGGGCAAGATCGCGGCCATGGTGCTGCCGCTGGAAAACGGCTTCGCCAATGCCGAGCTGGAACTGGTAACCGAACAGGATATTCTCGGTGACCGGCTGGTCCGCCGTAAGAAGAAGCGCAAGGATGCCGACGCCTTCCTGGCCGAGCTGTCGGCGCTCAATCGCGGCGATCTGGTGGTCCATTCCGACCATGGCATCGGCCGCTATATCGGGCTGGAGCCGATCGTGGTGGGCAAGAGCCAGCACGATTGCGTGCGGCTGGAATATGCCGGTGGCGACAAGCTTTATATCCCGGTCGAGAATATCGACGTGCTTTCCCGCTATGGCAGCGCGGACCAGCCGGTCCAGCTTGACCGGCTGGGCGGGGAAGCCTGGCAACGCCGCCGCGCCCGGCTGAAGGAGCGGATCCAGGCCATCGCGGGCGAGCTGATGCGCACCGCCGCCCAGCGCGCGCTGCGGACCGCACCGGTGCTGTTGGCGGAAGCCTCCGCCTATCAGCAATTCGCCGACCGCTTCCCCTGGGAAGAGACCGAGGATCAGGAACGCGCGATCGAGGATGTGCTGAAGGACCTCGCCGAGGGGCGGCCGATGGACCGGCTGGTGTGCGGCGATGTCGGCTTCGGCAAGACCGAGGTGGCCCTGCGCGCGGCCTTTGTCGCGGCGATGTCGGGCCAGCAGGTGGCGCTGGTTGCCCCCACCACCCTGCTCACCCGCCAGCATTACCAGAAGTTCTGCGAACGCTTCGCCGGTTTCCCCCTGAAGCTGGGCCGCCTGTCCCGGCTCGTCACTGCAAAGGAGGCTGCCCAGACGCGCGAGGGGCTGGCCGATGGCACGGTCGATATCGTCATCGGCACCCATGCGATCCTGTCGAAGCAGGTGAAATTCCGCAATCTCGGCCTCGTCATTGTTGATGAGGAACAGCATTTCGGAGTCACCCACAAGGAAGCGCTCAAGCAGTTGCGCGCCGATGTGCATGTGCTGACGCTCACCGCCACGCCGATCCCGCGCACGCTGCAGATGGCGATGTCAGGCCTGCGCGAGCTGTCCACCATCCAGACCCCGCCGGTCGATCGCCTCGCGGTGCGCACTTATGTGATGGAATGGGACGAAATGGTGATGCGCGAGGCCCTGCTGCGCGAACATCATCGCGGCGGGCAAAGCTTTCTGGTCGTTCCGCGCATTGCCGACATGGCCGAGCTGGAAGAATGGCTGCGCGAGACTGTCCCCGAGATCAAGTTCGTCTCCGCCCACGGCCAGATGGCCCCGACCGAGGTGGAAGAGCGGATGGGCGCCTTCTACGAACGCAAATATGACGTGCTGCTGTCGACCACCATCGTCGAAAGCGGGCTGGATATCCCCAGCGCCAACACCATCATCATCCACCGCGCCGACCGTTTCGGCCTTGCGCAGCTTTACCAGCTGCGCGGGCGGGTCGGTCGGTCGAAGCTGCGCGCTTATGCCTATCTTACCTACCCGCAAGGCAATGCCCTGTCGGAAGTCGCGGAAAAGCGCCTGAAGGTGCTGGGCGATCTCGACAGTCTTGGCGCAGGGTTCCAGCTGGCCAGCCACGATCTCGACATTCGCGGCGCGGGCAATCTCTTGGGCGACGAACAATCCGGCCATATCCGCGAGGTCGGGTTCGAATTGTACCAGTCGATGCTGGAGGATGCGATGATGGCGGTGAAGGCGGGCGATATCGGGCTGGATCGCGATTCGGGTAGCCTGTCCCCGCAGATCACCATCGATGCGCCGATCATGATTCCGGAGGATTACGTCCCCGATCTCGCCGTGCGGATGGCGCTCTACCGCCGCCTCAACGATGCGCGCGACAGCCGGGAGATCGAATCGATGGCCGCCGAGATGATCGACCGCTTCGGCCCCCTGCCCGATCCCACCGCCAATCTGGTCAGGCTGATCGAGATCAAGCACCAGGCGATCGCGGCCAATATCGCCAAGATCGATGTCGGCGCGCGCGGCACGCTGGTCAGCTTCCACAAGGACATGTTCCCCGATCCCTCCGGCCTCATCGCCTATGTCGAACGGTTGCAGGGCACCGCCAAGCTGCGCCCCGACATGAAACTGGTGATCAACCGCGCCTGGGGCGATCCCAAATCGCGCCTCAACGGGCTGTTCCAGCTGACCAGAGGCTTGAGCGCCATCGCTCGCAAGGCGGCGAAGGGCTAGGATGCGTGGACAAATTCCCACGCTGAACAAGCGACTGGTTTCAGGTGGCCGCAGGGTAGGTTTTTAAGTCGGAAAAGCTGTGGTTAGCGGACGCTAGCTAATCATCATCCGCTAAGCGCCTCAACGTACCAGCCCCATCACGCTCGAAACGGCTGCCCACCTCGGCATCTAAGAATGGCAGGATGTCCGGGTCATAGTTCACGATTGTGTTCACATTGTAAACGTCATGGCGCTGAAGGTCATTCATGTACGCCTCGTCCTCATCGCCTGCGAAGAAGCGCCACCCGCTATCCTCTTCACTGGTAGAGCTCTCGCGATACATCCAGCCGACAAGCGCGCCGTCGACTGTGATGCGGTCGGTCGCGATGCACCCGCCGCGGTCGAGTGCCACCGGGGCGATTTGTTCAGGCTTCAGCTTGAATATCTTGCCTAGCAATGCTCGTCCTCCGTTAGGGCCCACACCTTTTACTGCGGCTGTCTATTGTCAGCAATGTTGTCGCAATTCGACGTTCCGATTGTGATAAAACACGGATATTGAAGTTTGGGGAAGAAGGCGGCAAAAACGCGCTTGCCGTGTTAAGATCGGATTTGGGCCGATCATCGGGGATATGGCATGTTTCTAGGGTCAGGACTCATTGATCACAACCAGAAGATGACGGTAGCGGCGATTGCGATGGCGGACATGAAGGTGTGGGCGCAGCGATCATATCGGGTGTGAATGCGCCGCCAGTCCTTGATTTTGGCGAACAGGTTTTCGATCAAGTGCC